>JANXMS010000248.1 GCA_025354525.1 Acidobacteriota bacterium | reverse complement strand
GCGTTGCCCTATCCTCCACTCAGGTGGAAAACAGTTTACCTAATCGTGACCAACTGTGTCATCCTGGTCTCGGTAATCAGCCCCTCGATACACTTAAGACTCACTTACTTTCGTGTCTAGCCAATGGGGTCCACCTCAGCGTTTGGTTACTCGAAGGTATATTCGCCGACGTTGTTTTCGGAGACGATTGTGAGTCGGCAGTGGATGAGCCAGTATGTACAGGGCGCTGGGGATGTCGAGCAGAATTACGAGAAGTTGCTGGGTTTGCCGAACAATTTTGGCCAGTCGGGTTTTCCGGAGATCGGCGGAAACTTGATCATGCCGTACGGTGGGTCGCAGTATAACTACGGCATGAATCAGATGCTGACGAACTTCGACCACAACATGACGAAGATTGCGGGCAAGCATCAGATCCAGTTTGGTGGCCGGTATCGGCATGAGCGATTTGGCTATTTGCCGGACCGGGCGGCGGACAATATTAGTTTCAGCAATCAAGCCACCGCGGTCTACGACCCGTCGACGGGTGCCAATTACGGGTCTCGTCCGAATACCGGATTCGTGGATGCCGACTTCTTCTTGGGTGCGGCAAGTTCCTACGCGCAGCAGAAGAACGCTCCGTTCGGTCATTTTCGCGAACAAGAGTTCGATCTGTATATTCAGGACAATTACCGGGTGAACCGGTCGCTGACTTTGAACCTTGGTTTCCGATGGGAGGGGCATCCGTCGCCGTATACGAAGGACGGCTTGAACGTGACGTTTGATCTGAAGAACAACGCGCTGGTGCTGCAGAATCCGATCCGGTTTTATATTGACAAGGGGTTCACGACGCCGACGATTATTCAGAACATGAAGGACCTGGGGGTGAAGTTCACGAACCCGGAGGCGGCGGGGGTGCAGAATACTGGCTTGAACGATAGCTGGGGCAATTTTGGTCCGCGGCTGGGTTTCGCTTATACTCCGTTTAGCGGCAAGTGGGGCACGGTGATTCGGGGTGGCTACGGCGGCTATATTTATCCGGTGCCGATCCGCAATTCGATGCGGGTTGGCATTGCGAATGTTCCGTTTCGGGCGACTTATACGCGGAGCTACACCAACGCGAATCAAGCGCCGGACGGGCTGCCGAACTTTCTTCTGCGCAGCCCGTTGACGGTGGTGGCGGGGCAGAACAGCGCAGATGTGGTGGACTCGGCGAACGTGAATGCGCTGCTACCGGGCATTGGCGTTTCGACACTGGATCCCAATTATCCGCCGGCGAAGGTGAAGCAGGCGACGTTGACGATCGAGCAGCCGTTGAAGGGTGGTTCGGTGATCCGGGCGACGTATTTGTTCGTCAATTCGAGCAATCTCGACCAGAACTACCAATACAATGCGGCGCCTTCGGCGTACGTATACATGGTTCGCAATGGGGTTGTGCCTCCGACTGGTCAGTTTGCTTCGACGGCTTCGCGGCCCTACGACCAGCGGACCTGGGGCACGAATTTGATTTCGACGAAGTATGGCTGGGCGAATAACAGTTCGCTGCAAGTGAACTACCAGCGGCCGTTTCGTAAGGGCCACGCGTATCAGATTTTTTATGTGTTTTCGAAGGCGTTCCGGGTGGGCGGCAACACGTTCCGGGACAACGTGCTTTTTCCGGGCGAACTGTTTGCGCCGGGTGCCTTGCCGACGGGTTTGAATGCCGGGACGATTCTGGAGCCGAGCCGCGAGTTGAACAGGGCGCTGAACTATCGCCCGGACACGGCGATTCCGGTGCATCGCGTTAGCTTCAACGGGGTGGTCGACCTGCCGTTTGGGAAGGGCAAACGGTACCTGCGCAACTCGAATAAGTGGGTTGATGCGCTGTTGGGCGGGTTCCAGATGGCGGGCTTGGGCAGTGTGGTGGCGCAGTCGTTCGTGCCATCAACGGCGAACTGGGGGCCGACGAGCGACATCAAGATCTACAAAGACTCGGTACCGGTGACGGATTGCCGGAGCGGGGTGTGTCGGCAGGCCTACCAATGGTTCAACGGCTATATTGCTCCGCCGTTGATCAACAATTCCGTTAACGGGGTGTCGGGATTGCCATCGGGCTACACGCCGTATCAGACGCCGATTAACAATACGCCGGGCGCGCCGAACTATGGCACGAACAACGTGCTGGTTCCGTTGCGCAATGGCACGTCGGTGCAGACTGCTTTCTCGCCTGGCCCGGCCGGGGCGCATCCGTTTTGGAAGACGACGATGTTGGGACCGTTCAACTATATCGCCGACATTTCGATTTACAAGGAATTCGCGATTAACGAGCGGATGAAGTTCCGTTTCAACGTAGATGCTTTCAACGCGCTGAACATTCAGGGTTACCAGAATCCGAACGGGCTGGATGGGATTCAGCAGTTACAGAATTCGTATTGGACGCCGCGGCAGATTCAGTTGACGGGGCGGTTTTCGTTCTAGTGCTCTGACCGCTGGAAACAGTTTTCATAAATCATTTCGACCATCGCCGTATTAACAAAGCAGCTACCAATATTAATGGGCAGTTCGATAGAAAAACCGTACTTGATGAGCGGGTTTCGGGATCATTCGCCTCCCGGTTTGGGCCAGTTTCCTAGCATTTTGGGAGTTTGTGCCGCAGAGAGCCCCTCACAATCATGCCACAGGCGTCGGGCGACGCTACGGAAACGATTGATTCGATTGAGCCGGAGGCCGCTAATCAATTACGAAAAGCCGCACGAAAAACGCTTGGATACTAATGGAACCCATTCAAGCGGTCTCAGCACTAGTTCGTTATCGATTGCGGAACGCTTCGTTTTGCACGATGAGTTCCACGAGATCGCGGAAGCCGTCGCCGCGTTCGGATATTTTGCTGGTGATTGCGTCGACGTTTGGCCGGTCACCCGCATCGAATTTACGGCCGCAGGCGTAGGTCAGGAGCTTTTCGGTGAGGGTGCGAGTGAAGTTGGCCTTGCGGCGACCAAGCGCTTCGCGGAGTCCAACGATGTCCGTGAACTTATCGCCCGAGGGCAGTTCGCCGGAGGCATCGATTGCTTTTCCGCCGGGATAGTTCGTTCGCCAGCGACCGATGGGGTCGAAATTTTCGAGAGCGAAGCCGGGCGGGTCGATGGAGCGATGGCAGGACATACACGAGGGGTTTTCGCGATGTTTGACGAGGAGGTCGCGAACGGTTTTGGCTCCGCGGACGTCGGGGTCGAGGGCGGGGATATCGTCGGGGGGCGGGGCGGGCGGGGTGCCGAAGATGTTTTCGAGGACCCAGACGCCGCGGGTGACGGGGGAGGTTTCGATGCCGTTGGCGGAGACGGTGAGGATGCTGCCCTGGCCGAGGAGGCCGGCGCGCCGCGCATCGGGGAGATCGGTTTTGCGGAAGGCGTGGCCGCCGACGCTGGGAATTGCGCTGTCCATGCCGTAGAGGCGGGCCAAGGGTTTGTTGAGGAAGGAGTAGCGGGCGTCAAGGAAGTCGTGGAGGCACTTGTTGGCGTCGAGCAGATGGCGCATTAACATGCGGGACTCGGTCTTCATCGCGCTTTGGAGATCGTCCCAGTAATAGGCTCCGAAGGCATCGCGATCGGGGGGCATGTCGCCGAGGCTGCGAAGGTTGAGCCAGCTATCGAGAAAGCCTTCGACGAAGGCGTTTGATTTGGGGCTGGCGAGGAGGCGGCGGGTTTCGGTTTTGAGTACGTCGTCTTGTAGGAGGGCTCCGGAGGTAGCGTGCTTCAGGAGCGCTTCGTCGGGCATGGTGGACCAGAGGAAGTAGGAGAGGCGCGAGGCGAGGGCGTAGGCGGGCAGACGGGCTTTTCCAGTGCCTTCTCCGGTGGAGATGTAGAGGAACTCGGGGGAACACAAGACGGCCTTGAGGGCGTCCTGGAGGGCGGTTCCGGCGGGGATGCCGGCGGTGCGGCGTTTGGTGGCGATTGCTTCGAGGCGGTTGATTTCGGCTGGAGTGGCGGGGCGGCGGTAGGCCCGGGTTGCGAAGTTTGTGAGGATCTCGCGGGTGCGTTCGGGAGCGAAGGGGCGGTCGCCGTAGAGCACGCGTTGGCTGGCGGGAATGGATGGAGGATCGAGGGGTCCGCGGATCTCCACCTGATGGATGCGGATTTGGGGAATGGGCGCGTATTTCATAATGGCGATGCGGCCGAGGACGATGCCGGGGCCGACGTTTCGCTCGGCTTCGGGGAGGAACTGGGGGAAGCGGCGTCCGAAGGTGCTGAAGACGTTGCGGACGTTGTTCATGCCGTTCGGAAAGATGAAACGGGGCTGGTAGCCGGCATCGAGGCGGACCCGGAAGGTGAGCCAATAGGGGCCTCCGTCGGCGAGTTCCACGGTGTCGGCGAGGAGCGGTTGCAAGGGTTGTTCGTGCTGGAGGTAGCCGGCGCGCGCATTACCTGCCACGAGACCGAAGCGGAAGGGTGCTTCGGGATCGATGCCGAACAGCTTTGCATCGTACGGATTCTTGCGATGGAGAGCTTCGACTTGGACCTTGACTTCGTAGAAGCCGTCGGCGGGAACGCCTTCGGCGAAGGCGTGAAGGGGAGCGTAGGCACCTTCATAATGAGGGGTGCGCGGGTGCTCGAAAAGCGACATGTATTGGGTGAGTTTGTTCTTGTTGCGGGCTCCGTCGAGCTCCTTTTGTTGTACGAAGTGGTCCTTGAAGACCCAGATGCGGGAGGGGGGCGGGGGCTTGCCGGGGAGCGCTTTTCGGATCACCGCTTCGGCGGCGTCGAGGTATTGTTCGAGCAGGTAGCCGGAGGTGATCAACGTTTCGCCGATGTTGTCCATATGGGCGTATTGTTGGTCGCGGGGGAAGCGACTGGAGGGATCGAACTGATCCATGTCGAGTTGCAACAGATCGCCGACGGTGTTGCGGTACTCGCGGCGGTTCATTCGTCGGAGGGCGACTTTTGCGGGGGCCTGCTTGGCTAGTTCTGCGACGAAGGCTTGGCGTTTGCTGGGGGGCGGTTGGGGGGACTGCTTGGGCGGCATGGTGCCAGCTTCGACGCGGCGGGAGACGGCGAGCAAGTCGGTGGGACTGAGGGGTCCGCGGTCGAAACGGCGATTGCCCATTTGGACCTTTTCGCCGTGGCAAGAGATGCAATAGGAGTTGAGGAAAATGGTGGCCGGATCGAGGGCGGCAGCGAGGAGGAGGACGAACGTCATGGTCTTAGATTCCGCGGAGGGTGCCGGTGGAGAGCGCGAATTTCTGTTGCTCGATGCCGAACCGTTGCAGCATGGTCACGAATAGATTCGAGAGGGGCTGGCGGTTGGGGCCGCTGTCCGGGAAGGCTTGATAGGTGCCATGCTTGAACCCGCCGCCGGCTAGGATCACGGGCAAATTTAGGTTCGTGTGGGCGTTGCCGTTGCCCATGCCGCTGCCGAAGAGGACCATGGTGTGATCGAGGAGGGAGCCGTCGCCATCCTCGATCGACTTCATCTTGCCGAGGAAGCGGGCGAACTGCTCGGTTTGATAGCGTTCGAGTTTGACGAGAAGTTCGATGCTCTCCGGGACTTGGCCGTGATGGGAGAGTGAATGGTATTCCTTGCGCACACCGAGAACGGCGGCTTCGAAACCGCCGGCGATTTCGAGGGTGGCGATGCGGGTGGAATCGGTTTGCAGGGCGAGGGCGATGAGGTCGTAGAGAACGGGGATGTCGGTGACCAGGCCGCGATTTTCGGGCTCCTGCATCGGGGCGCCGGGCTTCGGTACAGCCGCCCATTTTTGCCGTAGCGCGAGGGTTTGTTCCACGTCGCGGACGGAGGTGAAATACTCATCGAGCTTTTGCTGGTCCTGGGAGCCGAGCCGATGTTTGAGCGATTGGGCGTCGCCATGCACGGAATCGAGAATGGAGCCTTGCAGGGTGAGGCGGTCTTTCGTGCGCTCCTGTTCGGCTGCCGTCTCATTGAGGAAGAGCTTGCGGAAGAGTTCGCGGGGGCCTTGGATGGGATTGACGCGGGTGCCGCCGCGGGTCCAGCACATCATGCAACCGCCGTGCAGGCCTTCTTCAGAGCCGAGAGTGAGGGAGGGGAAGCGGGTCGCCCCGCCGACCGTTTCGGCCATCCGTTGATCGAGGCTGGTGTTGCCGTCGGGCATGCCCTTGGCGTCGACTTGGCGGACGCCGCTGAGGAAGGAGTGGACGGCGAAGTGGCCGCCCTTTACGCCGTGATCGAGGCCGGAGAGAACGGTGAGGTCCTTGCGATGCTGGGCGATGGGTTCGAGCAGGTGCGGGGTGTCGTAGTCGGGGCCGGTTGCTTTGGGGAAGAAGTGTTGGGCGTAGAAGCCGAAGGCGTTGCCGATGGCAACCATGCGCATGGGCCGCAGCGTTTTTGCGTTTGCGCTGAGGGCGGAGAGGGCGAGGCCGGATCCGAGCAGGCTGGTGCTTAAGGAATCGAAGAGGGGCAACGCGAGCCGGATTCCCGCGGCGCGGAGGAAGAATCGTCGTCCGGGGAGGTTGGGCCGGTTGGTAGGCATGACAGAAGTTTATCAATCCTGTTGTTGGAGAGGAGGGCAGATTATGGAGCATGAAATTGAGTGGCTTGCAGAGTCGAGATCGATGCTTCTTGCGAGGAGGTATTCGATGTTATTCATGACTATGGGATTCGTCTGTGCTGGGACACGCTATTGAGCAGAGCGTGCATTGTGGATGAGGGGGTGACGGAAGCCGGGGTTGGCGAGAGGACGCTGTGCGCGGGGCCCTTGGTTTCTGGAAGACTTCGCGGCTAGTATGGTGCACGCTGCGATTCCATCAACGGCGGGGGAGAGACGTTGGGTGACTTACAACCCGCGGATTGCGGCGCGGCCGAAGTGGCTTCGTTTTTTGATGAGTCCGGTGCTTCGATTTGTGTTTCGGGTGTTTCGGGTGGAGACGGGCAAGCGGCTGGCGTCGTTGAAACGCTATGTGGCACGGAGGCGGTCCCAGGCAGGCGATGGCGATGCCAACCGCTGGTTCCCTCTCGAGCGATGAGTCCGCGGCGCGATGCAGCGGGTTGCGCACGTCGATCAGGTTCCTGGCAAGGTCGTCGCTTGTTTCCGGCCGCCGAGGGCAATTCAAGCGATTGGAAACCCGACCGCCGAGCAGTATTCTTGCCGGCTGTGGAATGAACTCGTCGGGGTGCGGGAGTGGCCCACCATCGAGCCCCCCAGAACGATATCTTTTCGTATCTGAGCGCCGAGGGAACTGAGGACACCTCCTTCCTCTACTGGCAATGCCAAGGCCGGATCGTGGTGCCGTATTCCCGAAAGGCAGACACGATGGGCTATGAGTTCCTGGCAATTCACTGGGGGCCCGCCACGCGAAGCCTGCCGTCGGCACCCAAGTCCCGCTGAAAAGTGGGGTCGAATAGCGCTTCAATCGAGGCGAAGGAGGCGTCCCTGTCGACGTGGAAGATTGGCCGTATGCTGTCAATCGGCTTCCCAACGGAACCGCCAAACGGCGATGGCCCCGAAGACTGCCGCACTCCCGAGCAGCACCGCGATCGGCAACAGTGCTTCTTCGATCCCCAAGCCTCGCCAGGTCATCGCGTCGAGCCCATCCATGGCCCAGCGCGCCGGCACCGCCTTGGTGACACCCTGCATCCACGAAGGGAACAGGAAACTTGGCACCCAGGCTCCGCTCATCATCACCATCAGCAACGTGGCCAGCGTCGCCAGCCCTCGCGCCGCTTCGGGGGTCCTGCCAATCGCGGCGATCAACAGGCCGTAAGCCGCGGTCATCAGCGAGAATGCCGCACAGATGCCGATGAAGCCCAGCAAGCTGCCCTCAATCTTCACGCCGAACACGACCCGGGCGAAGGTGAAGACGACTGTTAGGATCATCATCCCAACCAGCATCGCGCTGGCTGCTCGGCTGCCGAGCAGGACGGTCTTTGAAAGTGGCGCGGCCCGGAATCGTCGCCATAGTCCCCGCTGCCGAAGCAGCAACAGGCCGATGCCGACGTCGACCCCCATGAACAGCATGAACTGGATCGCCATGCCGCCGAAGGAGTGGGCATACGAGTTGTAAGCGACTCCCGCCCGCGCCGTCATCGCTTCGTCCTTGGTCTGGAACGGCACACTCAGCCCCCCGCTTCCGGCGCCCGGCTGGTCGCCATACCGATCCAAGCTGCTGAAGAGCTCGGTCAACGCGGCCTTCCGCGCAGGCTCCATTGTCGAGTCTTTCAGCCTCTCTCTTGCGGTTCGTACCGTCGCCTTGTTCCCAAACGATTCTTTGGTCACGGTCTGCATCACTTGGCCCGTCAGTATGCCGCGAACCATGCTGGCCTCAGTTTGATGGGACGGGTCGAACAGCACGGTGATTTCGGGCTTGGGGCCGGAGCCAAAGAGGGCTTGCGCGGCTTGGTCGCCGAAGCCTGCGGGGATGACTACGGCGACGGGGGCTTTGCCTTTGCGGACCGCCTCTCTGGCTGGTTCCAGGGCGGAGAGGGAGACGAGTAAGTTCGCGTCTTGCTGCATCGCGGCTAGTAGTTGCTTGGCCACCGGCCCTTGCTCCTGATCGACGAACAGTACCTGCATTTGGGTTGAGTCTTTCTTGGTCTGGTTCCCCCCGAAGACGTACCCGAAGAAGCTGCCGATCAGGATGGGTGCGGCGAAGGCCATGATGACGGCGCGGGTATCGCCGAAGAAGATTTGCAGGTCCTTGCGGACGAGAGCGAGGAAGGCGGTCATGTGTCGCGGAGGCTCCGGCCGGTGAGATGAAGGAATACGGTTTCGAGCGTGGGCCGCTCAGTCTGAACCTGTTCAAACTCGCCGCCGTGTCCCAGCAGCCAACGCAGCAACTCAGGGAGATCGTCCATACTCCGCACGCCGAGACGCAGTTGCCTGCCGCTTAAAGTGGCGCTAACGACGCCTGGCAACGCCGCGGCCTCAATCAGATTCGCGAACTGGTTGGCGACCAGGTCGATCAATACGAAGCTACTGACCGGAGCGTGGCGCAGCAGTCCAGCGACGGTGTCGCTGGCGATCACCTTACCGTGGTCCATGATGGCGATGTGGTCGCAAAGCCGCTCGGCTTCTTCCATGTAGTGCGTTGTGTAGAGCAGCGTCTTGCCAGCGGCCTTCAAGGTCTCGAGGTTGTCGAAGATCGCGTTGCGGCTCTGCGTGTCGACTCCGACAGTCGGCTCATCGAGCAGGATGACCTGCGGATCGTGCATCAAGGCAGCGGCCAGGTTGAGCCGACGCTTCATGCCGCCAGAGAAGGTGCCGACCTTGTCCCTGGCCCGATCGGCGAGGCCGACCAGCGTCAGCACGCGGTCCTGCTCCTTAGCGGCGGCGGCACCGCTGAGCCCGTAGAGAGCACCGAATAAGGAAAGGTTGGAGGCTGCCGAGAGTTCGTCGAACAAGGCCAATTCCTGGGGCACGACGCCGAGCCGTTGCTTCTGTGGGCTCGTGTCACCGGTGATGGGATGGCCAGCGATGCGGACTTCGCCTGAGTCCGGGGACACCAGTCCGGCGAGCATCCCGATGGTGGTCGTTTTGCCAGCACCATTTGGCCCGAGCAGCCCGAACACTTCGCCGGGGCCGACGCGAAAGGAAACCCCGTCGACCGCCCGCAAGGATCCGTAGGCTTTCTTCAAGTTCTCCGCGGTCAGCATCGAGGCCCCAGTCTACTACGGCACGGGATAGAATGACCCGATGAAACGGCGTCTTTTTCTTAGTGCGCTGGCCGCGTCGGGGCTACCCGCCGCGTCCGTGAAGATTGAACGGGTGGAGTTGATCAAGGTGGTCGTCCGGATGAAGCCCGGGGTCGTCTACAGCGAGAACTATGGGCCGACGCTGGACCAGCGCTTGGTGGTCTTCGATACCTATCCGAAGTTTCTGATCAAGCTTTACGCCGACAACGGCATGGTGGGGCTCGGGGAGACGGCCCGCGAGGTGACCGACGCGGCGGCTCAGCGGAACGCCGACTTCCTGAAGGGAAAACGCATGGAGGAGGTGGACGGGAAACTGCCCGAGCCGACGACCGCCGACGGCTTTGAGATCGCGATGTTCGACCTGATGGGCAAAAGCTCTGGGCTGCCGGTTTGCTCTCTGCTTGGCGGGCGGTTGCAGGAGCGAGTGGCGGTCTCGTACTGGACGGCGCAGCGGACGTTTGACGACCTGATCAAGGTGGGCGAAACGGCGGTGGCGAAGGGCTACCGGACGCTTAAGTTCAAGGCCCGGCTCGGCGACCCAATCGAAAGGCAGATGGCAGCGGTCGCCAAGGCGGCTCCGACGCTACGCTTCATCGTGGACTTCAACTCGTCCTATCCGGACCTCGCCAGCTTCCTGCCGGTGGCCCAGCGTTTGCAGGGGTATAACTTGACGATTGAAGACCCGGTGCCCAAACGGCTTGACTGGTTTCGCCAGTTGCGGCAGCGGACGACGATCCCGTTTGCGCTCACGCCGACCAGCCCCGAGCAACTCTTCGAGGCAATCAAGACAGACGCCGTTGACGTCTTTAACCTGGGGGGCAACATGCGGGAGTTCGTGCGGGAGGCGTCGATGGCGGAGATGGCGGGCATTCCTTGTTGGCACGGTTCCGGGGTGGAGCTGGGCATTCGGGACATGTCGTTTATCCATGCCGCGGCGGCGACCCGAAGCTGCACGATTGGCTCCGATACGCTGAGCTATCTGCGGCAGCATAGCCTGATCTCGCCGCCCTTTCAACCGGTGGATGGCTACATCGAAGTGCCGAAGAAACCGGGGTTGGGGGTGGAGTTGGACGAGGATGCCGTGAAGCGGTTCCGGGTATGAAGAAGGCACAGAATCGACGGAGCTTTTTGGCGCTCGGGGCCGCGACCGCGGCTTCGTGTACGAAGCCAGTGGCGACGAGCGAGTCCGGGGCGCATATGCGGGTGTATGGCGAGCGGTCGCCGCATGAGACGTCAGCACGGGTGATTCGGGAGTTGACGGCGAGCTTGGGGACGGGATCGAGCCGGACGCCGCTGCATGAGATCTACGGGACGATCACCCCTTCGGCGTTGCACTATGAGCGGCACCATTCCGGGGTTCCGGCGATTGATTCTGCGACGCATGAGTTGTTGCTCCATGGCTTGGTGGACAAGCCGATCGTGTTGACGATGGCCGACATTAAGCGCTTCCCGGCGTTCTCGCGGACCTACTTCCTGGAGTGCGGCGGCAACAGCGTGGGCGACCAGCAGGGGACGCCGATGCCGACGGTGCAGGGCAGCCACGGACTGCTGAGCTGTGCGGAGTGGACGGGCGTGAAGCTGTCGCTGGTGCTGCAGGGAGTGGGCTTGCAGCCGGAGGCGAAATGGATGATCGCCGAAGGGGCGGACGCGGGGCGGATGGCGCGGAGCGTTCCCATCGAGAAGGTGCTGGACGATGCCTTGCTTGTCTATGGCCAGAACGGCGAAGCGCTGCGACCGGAGCAGGGTTACCCGCTGCGGCTGCTGCTGCCGGGGTGGGAAGGCAATACCAGCGTGAAGTGGCTCCATCGGCTGCACTTCGCGGCGGAGGCGGCGATGTCGGCCAAGGAGACGGCCAACTATACGGAGCTCGGCAAGGACGGCAAGGCTCAGATCTTCACGTTTGTGATGGAGGCGCGGAGTGTGATCACGCGGCCTTCGGGCGGGATGAAGCTGCCCCCGGGCGGCGGCCTGCATGAGATCACCGGCTTCGCATGGACGGGCAAAGGGAGGATCGCCCGGGTGGAGGTTTCGACCAATGGGGGAGCCACTTGGGCCGATGCCGAGATGCAGAGCCCGGTGCTTTCGCTGGCTCTGGTCCGCTTCCGCTTTCCGTGGCAATGGGACGGAAAGGAGGCGGTGATTCAAGCCCGCTGCACGGACGAGACGGGCTATTTGCAGCCGACTCATGAAGAGCTGGTGGCGGTGCGGGGCCGGTTCAGCGGGTACCACTACAATGCGGTTCGGCCGTGGCGAGTAGCCGTGGACGGGGCGGTGACGGTTGCTTAAGCTTCTGTTGATGGCCTTGTGCGCGATGGCGCTGTGGGCGCAGGGACGGCCGGCGACGGCGGAGGAGATGAAGCGCCGGGACTTGGAGGTGTTCGCTGATGGGCGCGGGTTGCCGGTGGGCAAGGGGAGCGCGGTGCGGGGGCAGGGCATCTATAAGGCCCAGTGCGCGATGTGCCACAACGACCGGGGCGAGGGTCGGGAGAAGCAGTATCCGGCGCTGGAGGGCGGGATGGGGTCGCTGGCGATGGCGCAGTTGAAGGACGGGAAGATGGCGGCGGATGGGGCGGTGACGTTTGCTTAAGCTACTGGTGGCTGGCTTGTACGCGGTGGCGCTGTGGGCGCAGGGTCGGCCGGCGACGTCGGAGGAGATGAAGCGCCGGGACTTGACGGTGTTCGCTGATGGGCGCGGCCTGCCAGTAGGCAAGGGGAGCGCCGTGCAGGGGCAGGGCATCTATAAGGCCCAGTGCGCGGTGTGCCACAACGACCGGGGCGAGGGCAGGGAGAAGCAGTATCCGGCGCTGGTAGGCGGGATAGGGTCGCTGGCGACGGACAAGCCGAAGAAGTCGGTGGGCAGCTACTGGCCCTATGCGACGACGGTGTGGGACTACATCAACCGGTCGATGCCGTTCGATCATCCGCGGAGCTTGTCGGTGGATGAGGCCTATGCGGTGACGGCGTTTGTGCTGCATTTGAACGGGATCGTGGGGGAGAGCCAGGAGCTGAACGAGAAGACGTTGCCCCTGGTCGAGATGCCGAATCGGAATGGGTTCGTGCCGGATCAACGGCCGGACATCAAGGCAAAGAGGTAGAGATGAGACTGACTATGCTGCTGGTGTGCGCGGTGCTGTTGACGGTGGCGCAGATACGGCTGTCGCAGTCGTCTCGGCTTGCATTGAGCACGGCTCCGAACCTGCCGGCGCGGGTGTACCTGTTCAAGGACAACAAGCCGTTTCGGCTGGGCCCGGTGGACGCGATTCTGCCGATCAAGGTGGACCTGTTCTACCGCGATACGCTGTGGCAGGCGACGGCGAACCCGAAGACGCTGGAGGTGATGGCTTACGACCAGTCGCATGTACTGCTGCTCGATGGGGCCGCGACGTTTGAGCTGCCGCCGGGAAAGTATCGGGTGGAAGCGACGCGGGGTCTATTCTATGAGCCGACCTCGGAGAGCTTTGAACTGAAGGCGGGGGAGACAACGAAGGTGGCGCTGCGGATGAAGCGCTGGACGGAGCCGGGGCAGGAGTGGATCTCGGGAGACGATCATATCCACTTGCCTCGAACGGAGGCGAACAACGCGGTGTACCTGAAGTGGCTTGCGGCTGAGGACCTATCGGTGGGCAACTTCTTGCAGCTCCAACGGCAGATGGACGCGGCTCCGCAGTACGCGTTCGGGGCGGGCGGCGAGGCGAAGGCGGCGGGGTATTCGATTCGGTCGGGACAGGAGTCGCGGGCGGAGCCGTATGGTCACATAGTCATGTTGGGCGGACGGGCGCTGGTGCGGCCGCTGAGCGTCGGGACGATGTACGCCAACGAGCCGGCGGCGTATCCGTTCCCGTCGGTCCTGTTTCAACTGGGGAAGGCGACGGGTGCCTTGACGGGCTTCGCGCATTTCCACGGGTCGATGGCCCATTCGACGTTGCCGATGGACTTGGCGCTGGGTAACCTCGACTTCCTGGAGGTGTTCCAATTTGGCAAGCTATGGACGGCGGAGTGGTACGAGCTTTTGAACGCGGGGTTCCGGGTGACAGGAGTGGCGGGGAGTGACTTTCCGGTGCCGCTGGGACGGTCTTTGCCGTACCCGAAGTGGCTGCCGTTATTGGGGCCGGAGCGGACGCTGGTAAAGGGGAAGGCGGGCGCGTCGGCTTATGATTCGTGGGCAGCGGGGGTGAAGAAGGGCGAGGTGGTACTGAGCAATGGGCCGGTGGTGGAGCTGAAGATTGAGGGCGGCGTGGCGAAGGCGAGCGGGGCATTCTTTCGGCCGATGGAGTGGCTACGGATCGTCCGGAATGGGAAGGTGGTGGCGACGGCAAAGGGCGATGGGACGAGGCGAAAGCTAGAGGTGGAGGTGGCGGTGGCGGCGGGGGAGAGCGCTTGGTTTGCGGCCCATGGACTGGCGAAGAAGGAAGAGGGCGAGCCGGATATACAGGCTCATACGAACCCGGTGTACGCGCTCGAGAACGGGCGGCCGGTGCGCGTGCAAGAGGCGCGGGAGGCCTATGCCAACCGTTGGGCGGCGGAGGTGAGATACTACCGCGGGGCGAAGCTGCCGTTCGCCAATGATCGGCAGCGGACGGAGTTCTTTGCGGCCTGTGAACGGGCCTTGGAGGTATTGCGGCAATGAAGACGAGCTTGATTGGGCTTGTATTGGCGATGACTTTGGCGGGGCAACAGGAGCTGTTGCGGCCAAGCAAAGTGCCGGCGGACGGGCGGTTGAACGCCTTCGACAGGACTTGGGAGGAGTGGCTGAAACGGACGGGAGAGCCGTGGCCGGACTTTGCTTCGATGCGGTCGGTGCCGGGGTTGCCGGATGCGTTGGAGGGGGTCAGGACGGGGCCGGAGTGGAGCAAGCGGCGGGTGGAGCTGAAGGGCCTCGTGGAGAAGTGGCTGTATGGGGCGATGCCTCCGGCACCGGGGAATGTGCGCGCGGTGGTGACGAGTGAGCGGAAGGAGGGGCGGGCGACGGTAAGAGAGGTACGGCTGGAGTTTGGGAAGGACCACCTTTCGACGCTGCGGATAGAACTGGTGATCCCGGAGGGGAAGGGTCCGTTTCCGGTGTTTTTGACGAACCACGGGGTGAACCGGCCTTGGATCTATACGGCGGTACGGCGGGGGTATATCGCTTGTATCTATCATGCGACCGACCCTCGGTACGGGAACGGGGACGACTCGGACGCTTGGGTGGAACAGTACCCGAAGTACGACTGGGCGGTGCTGGCGCGGTGGGCTTGGGCGGCTTCGCGGGCGGTGGATTACTTAGTAACTCGACCGGAGGTGGACGGGGCGAAGATCGGGCTGGCGGGGCATTCTCGGAACGGGAAGCAGGCTCTTGTCGCGGCGGCCTTCGACGAACGGATTGGTGCGGTGGTGCTATCGAGCGGGAACAGCGGGGAGGGGGACCCGTGGCGGTATACGACGGACCCGTTTGCGAACGAGAGCATTGAGCTGTTGACCGGGGGGCAGTCGCATTGGTTCCAGCCTCGGCTGCGGTTCTTTGCGGGAAGAGAAGACAAGCTGCCAGTGGACCAGAATACGCTGGTGGCGCTGGTGGCTCCTCGGGGGCTGATGTTCTATACGGGCTATGCGGAGGGGGCGGGGAATCCGGTGGGTTTTGAGCAGGCCTACCGGGACGGGCGGCGGGTGTATCGCTGGCTGGGGAAGGAGGCCAATGTTTGGATGAACCTGCGGGCGGGGGAGCATGAGACTTCGGCCGAGGACGTGGAGAACTTCGTGGACTTCTTTGAGTCGGTGTTTGGCCGACGGGTGAGGCCGAAGGTGGAGACGTGGGTGCATGGGTATGACTTCGAGGAGTGGCAGAAGTTGACCGGGGCGCGGGCGGAGCCGGTGGGCAAGTTGAGCGATCGGGAGCAGGTTTTGTGGGCTTTGGGCGAGGAGCCGGCGGGAGTTAGTAACTTGCAGTTACGGCGGCTGCCGCTGGAAGTAAGTGGGGTGGAGAGTTGGGTCGGGAAGGTGCTGCGGCGGCCGTCGGCGGACGCCGAGGTAAGAGACCGGATCAAGAAAGAGGGGATGCGGTGGACGGAGATTCCGTTTGGAGATGGGCTGAAGGGGGACTTGTTTTTGCCCGAGGGGAAGGGGCAGGGAAAGGTTCCGGTGGTGGTGTGGCTGCATGGGTATAGCTACCAGGGGGGATGGTCGATTGCGGCACCTTGGACGTCGACGGGGAGCGACTCTCGGCTGGATCAGCGGCCTTCGATTCCGAGTTTGGTGAAGCGCGGATTTGCCGTGCTGGCCTTTGACCAGATTGGGTTTGGGGCGCGGGTGTTGGAGGCCAAGGAGTTCTATGGGCGGTACCCGAAGTGGTCTCTGATGGGGAAGATGGTGGCGGACACGCGGGCGGCGGTGGAGGCGTTGGGACAGGTGGACGGGGTGGACGGCGAGGCGGTGTATTTGATGGGCTATTCGTTGGGGGGGAAGGTGGCGTTGTTGACGGCCGCTTTGGATGAACGAGTGAAAGGGTTGGCGGTTGTGAGCGGGTTTGACGTGTTGCGGGCGGCGACGGCGGACCGGGGTGTGGAGGGGATTCGACACTACTCGCACCTGCATGGGTTGCTGCCGAAGTTGGGCTTCTATGTGGACCGGCCGGAGCAAAGTCCGTTTGACTTTGACGCGGCGGTGCGGCTGACGGGGAGGCGGCCGGTGTTGGTGATTGCGCCGGAGCTGGACCGGTATGTGCGGGCGGCGGACGTGGCGACGGCAGTGAAGGGTTTGGCGCGTCCGGGGCTGACGGTGGAGACGCCGCGGGACTTCAACCGGTTCCGGCGGGAGACGCAGGAGCGGGTGTTCGAGTGGCTGGCTACAGTTGGAAGCGGTCGATGAGGCGGTAGAGGGTTTTGCGTTCGATACCGAGGATTTTGGCGGCCTTGGACTTGTTACCGTTGGCGGCGGCGAGGACCTTTTTGATCTGTTCGGCTTTGGCGTCTTCGAGGGTTTCGACGGGGGCTTCGCGGCCTTCGGCGTCGGCGATGGCTTCGCGGACGGCGGCTTCATCGATGCGGCCCTGGGGGGCGAGAATGACGAGGCGTTCCATCATGTGCTGGAGTTGTCGGACGTTGCCGGGCCAAGTGTAGGAGTCGAGGGCGGCGAGGCCGGACTTGGTGGTGACAGACTCGCGGGCGTAGCGTTCGTTGTAGCGGTCCTGGAATTTTTGGACAAGGAGGGGGAGGTCGCCCGAGCGTTCGCGTAGGGGGGGGAGTTCGACTTTGACGACGTCGAGGCGGAACCAGAGGTCTTCGCGGAACTTACCGTCTTCGACGAGTTGGCGGACGTTCTTATTGGTGGCGGCGACGACACGGACGTCGATGGCTTTGGCGCGGGAGGCGCCGAGGGGGCGGATCTCTTTTTCCTGGAGGACGCGGAGGAGTTTGGCTTGGAAGTTGAGGTCGATGTCGCCGATTTCGTCGAGGAAGACGGTGCCGGTGTGGGCGGCTTCGAAGACGCCGACGCGGTCGCGGTCGGCTCCGGTGAAGGCGCCTTTGAGGGCACCGAAGAGTTCGCTTTCGAGGAGGGAGGTAGGGATGGAGCCGCAGTCGACGGGGACGAAGGGTTTATCGGAGCGCCGGGAGTGGCGATGGATCATGCGGGCGATGAGCTCTTTGCCGGTGCCGGTTTCGCCTTCGATGAGGACGGTGGCTTCGGTGGGGGCGACTTGGGCGAGGGTCTTATAGATTTCGACCATGCCGGGGGAGGAGCCGATCATGTCGGTATCGGGGATATCTTCGATGCGGGCTTCTTTTTCGTCGGCTTCGAGCAGGGATGCTTCGGCGCGACGGATCTTATCGATCATGTCGTCAAAGTCGAAGGGTTTGGCGAGATAGTCGAAGGCCCCGCCGCGGGTGGCGGCCATGACGGTTTCCATGGAGCCGCGGCCGGACATGAGGATGACGGCGCAACTGGGATTGTTTTCGCGAGCTGCGCGGAGGACATCAAGACCGGTCCGTTCATCGACGTAGATATCGGACAGGACGATGGGGTAATGATCCTGGGCGAGGCGGATTAGCGCTTCGCGGGTGGAGCCGACGGCATCGACGGCGAACCCTTCTAACTCCAGACAGGTGACGATGTTGGATCGAACCGAGGCATCATCTTCCACGACAAGAAGACGGGACAATAGACTCTCCATAGCTAAGACAGCGGACCGGGGCAGAGCTGTAGTAGATAGTTCCATGGTACGCCATGGAACGGGTGCCGGGTATTACCGCTAGGCCGACTTGGGAAGGTCGCCGCGCCCGAAGGGGTCGAGCAAATTGCCGAGGTCGCAGTTTCGGGCACAGTCGACCGTAAGTGTTATATTAGTCAACACGTTAAGAACCTAGGCCGGCGGGAAAAAGCTGGGTTCGTTTTTTCGCTTGGTCGGCCAAGGACAGGAATTCGGCCATCACGGCGGGCTCCCGCGACATTCCCTTCATGGCCTCTGCGGCCAGACTGGTGAACCAATTGAATGGGTTGCGGGGTTTTGCCGCTAAGCCGGCTTGGGAAGGTCACCGAGGCCGTAGCGGTCACGCAAAACACCGAGGTCGTAGTTTGGGGCCAAGTTGGACATAAACTCATTGTTCTTCAATAGGTTAACGACATAGGGCGGAAGGACAAAGCTGGGTTCGTTTTTTCGATTGGTCGGCCAAGGACAGAAATTCGGCCATCACGGCGGGCTCCCGCGGCATTCCCTTCATGGCCTCTGCGGCCAGGCTGGTGTACCAATTGAATCGGTTGCGGGGTTTTGCCGCTAAGCCGGCTTGGGAAGGTCACCGAGGCCGTAGCGGTCACGCAAAACACCGAGGTCGTAGTTTGGGGCCAAGTTGGACATAAACTCATTATGTCCTCAATAGGTTAACGACATAGGGCGGAAGAACAAAGCTGGGTTCGTTTTTTCGCTTGGTCGGCCAAGGACAGGAATTCGGCCATCACGGCGGGCTCTCGCGGCATTCCCTAAATGGCCTCTGTGGCCAGATTGGTGTACCAATTGAATCGGTTGCCGGGTTTTGCCGCTAAGCCGCCTTGGGAAGGTCACCGAGGCCGTAGCGGTCACGCAAAACGCCGAGGTCGTAGTTTGGGGCCAATTTGGACATAAGCTCATTATCCTTCAACAGGTTAACGACATAGGGCGGAAGGACAAAGCTGGGTTCCTTTTTCGCCTGGTCGGCCATTCCCAGGATTTCGGCCATCGCGGCAGGGTCAGGACCGGGGTCCTCGATCTCCCTGTTATCGGCGCTGATGTCAACCGGCTCCGGTGGGTCGACCGGGAAGCCTTTGCGAACTAGTTGCAACGTTTTGATAAAGCCGTTGTAGGCGACGAATTGGAATTTCTGGCCGCGTTCGATGTAACGGAGAAGGTCTTTCTGTTTGGCCATTCGGATGTTGCCCTGGAGAAACTGTTCTCCCATGGACAGAGACGGATATTCGCGCAAGACTTGATCGAGGTCTCGCTGCATGGCTTCCGCGTATAAGCTGGTGAACCGATCATATTGGAAGAGGGCGCAAACCATGCGGCGGAGCAGGCCGAGTTCGAGTTCAGAGTCTGGTCTGAACTTTCGCATGTGACTTTGATGGGAGCGGACATAGGCATGCCGATCATCCGTGGTCAGGAGAGCGAAAAACGGGGGTAAGTCCTCTTTGTGGAGTTCGACGTGCTCCCCGGTTGCAATCGCATTCATGGAGCTACGATATTTGCCGTCGTTGGTGACGGGACCTTTGCTCTTTTTCCCGTTGAGCCGGGAGCGTTCGGCTCGGCTCAATTTCTGTTCCTCCGTAAGTTCTTTCACCTTGATTGTCTCCTGTGGAAATAGAAAAAGGCGCTGTATGCTTCGGCCCGATTGGGGACCGACGCGGACTAGCGCCTCGCGATCAAAATCTATCACAGGGGTGTCACGCTTTTGGTGGCTGCCGCGGGACTGGGGTGAGGTTAACCTTATTATAAGTAATGAGTTACGGGTTAAAAATAAATCTGAACACCTTGTGAGGAGGTTGCTGGCGGGTGCCCAAAACCGCCGAGGGGGCCGGGTTTGCGTTCCGAAGTTATGGTTCCTGACCCCGCGCCCGGCACCTTATCGATCTTCCGGACGCCGGATTGTCTCTCGGGCGGCGGGCGAGGCTTCCAGGACGGCGGAGTGGAGCTGCGACAGGGGAGGAACGATCGCGAGCTTTTGTCGGTGGTGATTATGGACGTCCGCATGTGATGGATGCCGACGACATCGACGCTGCGGGCGACTACGGACTTGCGGGCGGCAACCGCTCTCGCCTGATTGACGCTATCGTCACCTTGACTGAATAACCCCTACAGGCTACGTGAAGGGCATGACGTAATTGATTAGCGGCCTCCGGCCCAATAGATTCAATGGCTTCCGTAGCATTGCGCGAGCCTGTGGCATGATTTCGACGGGCCCTTTGCGACACAAACTCCCAAAACGCTAGGAAACTGGCAAAGATCTGGGGGCGAATGA
>JANXMS010000242.1 GCA_025354525.1 Acidobacteriota bacterium | reverse complement strand
TTCCGGTCGCTTTCGGTCTCCACGAGCTTTACGAGTGGTCGCACGCCGATGTCGTTGCAAAAGATGCCCTGCTCTTGAAGAAAGCCGCCTTCCTCAACCCCACCGCCTTTTACATTCGGGCCGTTATCTATTTCGCGATCTGGTCCTACTGGGCCTGGCGCCTATCGAGCTGGTCGCGAGCGCAAGACACAAGCAAAGATCTCAACTTAACTTTTAAAAGTGAACGGATCTCGGCCCCTGGCATGCTCCTCTTCTTCTTGTCCGCCTCCCTGGCCAGTGTCGATTGGGTCATGTCCCTTCAGCCCCACTGGTACTCCACCATTTTCGGAATCTATTGTATGGCGGGCGGCATGTGGGCCTTCTTCGCCATCCTTACCTTCACGCTCCTTCGCTTACGCGCCAACGGAATCCTGGCAAACTCGGTGACGATCGAACACTACCACGACATGGGCAAATGGATGTTCGCCCTAACCGTCTTCTGGGCCTACATTGCCTTCTCGCAATACATGCTGATCTGGTACGCCAACATGCCCGAAGAAACCAGCTTCTTCATGGTGCGTCGGACCGGTACCTGGGAGATGGTCAGCGCGGTGCTCCTATTCGGGCACTTCGCCGCTACATTTCTGATTCTCTTGTCTCGAGGCAGCAAGCGAAGCCTTAACGTTTTGCGGTTCGTTACCGTCTGGATCCTCTGCATGCATTATGTGGACGTCTATTGGCTCGTTATGCCCAACTTCTCGAAGGCCGGTATCGCGCCTCATTGGATGGACCTCGCTTGCTTTGTCGCAGTAATGAGCACGTTGGCCCTGGGCTTCTGGTGGCGGCTCCGTTCGGCACCGATCGTCCCGATCGGAGACCCGCGGTTCCAGAAGGGTTTGGAGTTCCAAAATGTCTAATCACGCACCGAAGAACCTGACACCGGAAGAATTGGCCGAGATGGGCTTTGATCGCACCGAAGTGCAAACTGTCCCCGTCGTGCTCGTCACTGTAGTTATTGTCGGATTCATTGTCGCCACCTGTGTTGGCTGCGCCATCTATTACAATAGCTTCCGCGATGCGCAAGTGGAACGGCTTCAGTTGGAGCCCGTCTCGCAGGATTATCTTGAACTCCAATCGCGCGAACAGAAATATCTGAATTCCTATGGCACCATCGACAAAGCCACCGGGACCATCCGCCTTCCAATCGACAAGGCCATGGATTTTGTTGTCGCCGAGTCTGCTCCCGGGGCGAAATGGAAGTTTCCCACGAACGTCTATCCGGTGAAAAAGCCCGAAGAAGTTGCTGCCGCCGCTGCCGCTGCTCCCGTTCCGCCAGTAAAGTGATTTTGGTTCCAGCCTAATGATGCTTCGATTCCTCATCTCCGCGGCCCTGGTAGTTGGAGTTCTCCACGCCAACACCTCTATTCCACAGGAGCTTGAAGGGGTCGGAGTCGAGGAAAAGCTGGGCACCGTACTCGACCAAAATCTTGAATTTGTTGGAGAAAATGGGCGTCCCGTCCGACTCGGTCAACTCCTCAATCAAGGCCGCCCCGTCATTCTGAACTTCGCCTACTACTCCTGCCCCATGCTTTGCAGTATGGTCCTGAACGGGTTGACCTCCAGTATTCGCGAACTCAGTTGGACCCCGGGGAAAGAATACGACATTATTACCCTATCGATCGATCCGCGAGAGATGTACCAACTGGCCGCCAGCAAGAAGCAGTCTCAACTCGTCAGCTTTGATCGCCCTGCCCCGGGATGGCACTTTCTGGCCGACTATAACGACAACGCGAAGAAGCTCGCCGAACAAGCAGGCTTCCACTATCGCTGGGATAAACCCCGAGAACAGTACGCGCACAGCGCCGCCCTCATCCTTTTGACCCCGGACGGTAAAGTCGCGCGATATCTCTACGGGATAAAGTTCAAGTCTTTTGATCTTCGTCTCGGCTTGACCGAAGCCACCGAAGGCAAAATGCGGTCAACGGCGGATCACCTGCTATTGTTTTGCTTTCAGTACGATGCGTTAGCGCGAAGCTACGTAATGGTCGCCCGCAATATTATGCGCGGTGGCGGCGCTCTTACCATCTTTGTGATGGGTGCCGCGTTAATGCGCCTTTGGCGCAAAGAAAAAGAAAGTTCTCAGCAGTCGCCCCCTCCGGGGCCGGTTTCATAATCAAGGAAGGCAATATGGATTCCATCAGGCACTGGATGCTTGGCCCACAGGGAAGCGCGTACGCAAACGATGTAGATGTCCTCTACATGTTTCTGGTTTGGCTAAGCGTCTTCTTTTTCGCGCTGATCGTTGGCATGACGGTTTATTTCGCTTGGAAATACCGCAGGACCAAAGAAGGCGTTCTAACCCCTAATATCTCTCATAACCTCGCCCTGGAGTTGTTGTGGAGCGTGGTCCCGCTCATCATCGTGATGGGCATCTTCTTCTGGGGCTTCAACGACTATGTTCGCGCCAGCGTCGCTCCGAACGACGCCATCGAAATCCATGTCACCGCCAAAAAATGGCTCTGGACTTTCGAATACGCCGACGGAACCCGCACCATAGGTAATCTTCACGTCCCCGTGAATCGCCCGGTG
Organism: Acidobacteriota bacterium; assembly: GCA_025354525.1. GTDB lineage: Bacteria > Acidobacteriota > Terriglobia > Bryobacterales > Bryobacteraceae. Next base: position 4,156 of record JANXMS010000242.1, on the reverse strand, counting down.
CGGCTCATCCTGACGAGTGAAGACGTATTGCACGACTTCTATATCCCTTCGATGCGCCAGAAGAACGACGTCATCCCGGGCCGCTTTGTCGAACTGGTCTTCACTCCTTCGGTACCTGGTCGCCACCAAGTTTTCTGCGCCGAGTACTGCGGCAAATCGCATTCAGACATGATGGCAAACCTCTTTGTCGACTCTCCCGAGGTCTATCAAAAATGGTTAGAGGAAGGCGACCCGGAACTCCAAACCATGCCTCCGGTCGAAGTTGGCAAAATGGTGTACGAAAATAAGGGTTGCAATTCCTGCCACAGCATTGACGGCAGCAAGAATACCGGCCCATCGTTCAAAGGGCTGTATGGCCGCGTCGAAAAGTTCACCGACGGTACCTCGGTCACGGTAGACGAAAACTACATTCTAGAATCGATCAACAATCCCCAAGCGAAAGTGGTCGCCGGCTACGAGCCGGTCATGCCCACCTTCCAGGGTCTGTTGCGAACCCCCGAAGTCCGGGGAATCATCGCCTATATTAAGGAATTGAAATAAGGAAAGGGGGTTTCATATGGCTGACACAATAACTGCAACACACATCAGCGGCCACGCCGATCACCATGATGTTGATTATCTTCACGACGGCAAAGGCATGAAATCCTGGCTGACCACGATCGACCACAAACGAATCGGGGTCATGTATCTCTGGGGCATCCTTTTCATGTTTTTCCTTGGCGGCGTATTCGCCATGTTGATCCGCCTCGAACTACTCACCCCGAAGCAGACGATCATGAGCGCGGAGACCTATAACAAAGTCTTCACCCTTCACGGTGCCATCATGGTGTTCCTGTTCATCATTCCTTCAGTTCCCGCCGCCCTAGCTAACTTTGTCCTCCCCCTCATGCTGGGTGCCAAAGACGTCGCATTCCCAAGGCTCAATCTGTTCAGTTGGTACATTTATATGATCGGTGCCTTCATCGCCATCGCCGCGATGGTCACCGGCGGCGTCGATACCGGTTGGACGTTCTACACCCCTTACTCCACCACGACCGACGGAAGCGTGGCGCTCATGACCTTCGCGGTCTTCGTGCTCGGCTTCAGCTCCATCCTCACCGGCGTCAACTTCGTGGCAACCATCCACAATCTCCGCGCTCCGGGAATGGGCTGGTTCGATATGCCGCTGTTCTGCTGGGGCATCTATTCCACGGCTTTGATCCAAGTCCTCGCCACCCCGGTCCTAGCCATTACGCTCCTCCTCCTCCTCATGGAGCGAACCTTCGGCATCGGCATCTTCGATCCGAAACTCGGCGGAGACCCGGTTCTGTTCCAGCACTTCTTCTGGTTCTACTCCCATCCTGCCGTCTACATCATGATTCTCCCCGGCATGGCGATCATCTCTGAGATCATCCCGACCTTCTCGCAAAAGACGATCTTCGGATATCGCGCCATCGCGTTCTCCTCCGTCGCCATCGCTCTCGTCTCCTTCATCGTTTGGGGACATCACATGTTTACCTCGGGCCAGTCGCAACTGGCTTCAGCGATCTTCTCGTTCATCACGTTCTTTGTCGCCATTCCTTCGGGCATCAAAACCTTCAACTGGATCGTCACCATGTATAAAGGATCGGTAGCCTTCAACGCCCCGATGCTTTACGCTCTCAGCTTCCTGCTCTTATTCGGCATCGGCGGTCTGACTGGAATCTTCCTCGGGGCCGTATCAGTTGACATCCATCTCCACGACACCTACTTCGTCGTCGCCCACTTCCACTACGTAATGATGGGCTCCACGGTCATCGCATTCCTCGGTGGGCTACACTACTGGTGGCCGAAAATGTTTGGTCGCATGTACAACGAACCGGCCGCCAAGGTCGCTTGCGCTCTCGTCTTCATCGGCTTCAATACCACCTTCTTGCCGCAGTTTATTCTCGGCAGCCGTGGCATGCCGCGTCGCTATTACAACTACTTGCCCGAGTTCCAGTTCCTCCACCAATTGTCGACCGTCGGTTCTTGGATACTCGGCCTTGGCTTTCTGATCATGGCCGGATACCTGTTTGCTTCCCTACGGAAGAAGATGGATGCGCCGGCTAACCCGTGGCACAGCCGCACTTTGGAGTGGCAGACTGCCTCTCCTCCCATTACCCACAATTTCCATGAAATTCCCACTATTGGCGGCGGTCCGTACGACTACTATCGCCCCGTCGGCAAGGGGAGGGAAGCATGAGTTCTCATTCACCTGAAGTAGCGGAGCACCGCTACCGCCAGCACCATTTCGTGACGGCGGGCCAACAGCTCGATACCTCAAAGACCGGTATGTGGCTGTTTCTAGCCACCGAAATCCTCATGTTCGGCGGCCTCTTCGTCGGCTACGGCCTGATGCAAGGGGTCTATCCCGAAGCTTGGGTCGCCGGCCACCATCACCTGGACCGCGTCTTAGGTGCCGTCAACACCGTTTTCCTTCTCTGCTCTTCGTTTTCAATGGTCATGGCCGTTCACTATGCCTCGACCGACCAGAAGTCCAAAACCGTCCTAAATCTGGGCATCACCCTCGCCTTCGCCTTCGCCTTCTTGGTCATCAAATACATCGAGTATTCTCACAAGTTCCACGAAGGCCTTCTGCCCGGACGATACTTCCGTCTAGCCGAAGTTGGCGGTCCCCCTCAGCAAGCCATGTTCTTCGGCTTCTATTTCATGATGACCGGCATTCACGGCTTTCACGTCCTCATCGGTATCATCCTGATTGCTTGGCTGATGGTCCGCGCCAATCGAGGCGACTTTTCAAGCGCTTACTTCACACCAGTTGATCTCATCGGGCTCTACTGGCATCTAGTCGACTTGATCTGGATCTACCTCTTCCCCTTACTCTATTTGATTAGCTAGGAATCCTATGAGCGAACAAGCCCATTCCAAATCCCATTCGCCGCTTCCGTATCTGCTCACCCTCATCGCCTTGTTGATCTTGACGGGCGTAACCGTCGGGGCATCATACGTAGATTTTGGATCCTCCACCGTCAACGTGATCGTGGCAATGCTGATCGCTACTTTGAAGGCATCACTCGTGGCACTCATCTTTATGCACCTGCGTCACGACAAACCCTTGAACTCCATCATTTTCGTGAGTTCTCTCATCTTTCTAGGGATCTTGTTAGGCTTCTGCATGATCGACGTCCAGTCGCGAGAAAGAGTTTATCCCACTGGTCTTCGCCAAGTGGATCCTCCGGCCGGGGCCGCCAAAATAGTTCCCGCCCCCGCGCCGCCCGCCCCGGCTCATCACTAGAGTCCATTCCTCATCGCGCTCGTCTATAGTTTATGGGTGTGCCCCGGTATCTCCCTCACTCCCTGTTTCTGCTGCTCCCCTCGGTTCTGCTGCCCCAGACAAGCACCACTACGGGAACGGTGCAAGGCACTGTTGTCGACGCCACCGGCGGTGTCGTCGACAAAGCTCAAATCGTTCTTCGGCTCGACGAAACCGGTCGGGAACGGACCATCGAAACCGATCGCACGGGCCGCTTTGAGGCCCGTGGACTCGCTGTGGGAACCTATACTCTCCGCCTCGTATCGACCGGCTTCAGCGAAGTCCGGGTCAAGCCCTTTTCGGTCTCGGTCGGCCAAGTGGTCGCGATGCGCTTCAACCTCCTCCCCGCTGGGGTCGTCGAGCATCTGGAAGTCCGAGAAGAGCCTGACGCCATCGACGTTACGGCAACTACTGCCAGTGCCACCCTGGGCTATGAGCGCATTGAAGAGGCCCCGGCCCGCAGCCGTAACTACCTGAACTTCATTCTTGCGGCCCCCGGTGCCGCTCCCACTGCCGGCGCTAGCTCCCAGCGCACCATGACCGGCACACGAACCCCTCTCGGCGATAGCGGCTTCACCTTCGGTGGCATCCGTCCCCGAAACAACGGCATTCAGATCGACGGTCTCGATAACCGGGACGAAACAACCGGAGGCAACCGCGTCGCTATTGGCCTCGAAATGGTGCAGGAGTTCCGGCTCTCTAGCGTTGCCGTGGGAGCCGAGTCCGGTGGCGCGGCGGGCGGACTGAGGTGGACCCCATTGGCTAGACACGAAAGTAAGTGAGTCTTAAGTGTATCGAGGGGCTGATTACCGAGACCAGGATGACACAGTTGGTCACGATTAGGTAAACTGTTTTCCACCTGAGTGGAGGATAGGGCAACGC
>JANXMS010000239.1 GCA_025354525.1 Acidobacteriota bacterium | reverse complement strand
TGCGCCTACTAACTGCCCTGCGCTTCTCCACAACCCTCGACGCCGAATGTCCCCCGTTCCGCGGCAACCCCGCCCACCAATGAACCGACCGTCACAACCCCCGTCCTTTCGATGCCGCCACCCTGGAGCTGTACCAATGCGCCTACTAACTGCCCTGCGCTTCTCCACAACCCTCGACGCCGAATGTCCCCCGTTCCGCGGCAACCCCGCCCAGCAATGGACCGGCCATCACAACCCCCGTCCCCTCAATGCCGCCATCCTGGAGCTTTACCCATGCGCCTACTAACTGCCTTCCTCTTCTCCATAACCCTCTGCGCCGAATGGCCTCAGTTCCGCGGCAACCCCGCCCTCACCGGCGTCGCCGACACCGGCGCGCCTCCCGCCCAACTGAAGCTCCTCTGGACATGGGAAGGCGGTGAACAGTTTGAGTCCTCGCCCATCATCGCCGGCGGCGTCGTCTACATCGGCTCCGGCGCCGGTGACCTGCTCGCCATCGAACTAGCCTCCGGCAAAACCAAATGGAAGTACAAAGCCGGCAGCGAAATCGGCGAGTCCACGCCCACCATCGCCAACGGCATCGTCTACGTCGGTGATCTGAAAGGCGTCCTACACGCCGTCAACGCCGCCGACGGCAAAGGCCTCTGGACTTATCCAACCGGCACCGAAATCAAATCCTCTCCCATCGTCCATGCGGACAAGGTGCTGATCGGCAGCTACGACCAAAGCCTCTACGCGCTCAACGCCAAAACCGGCAAACTCGCCTGGAAGTACGAAACCACCGGCCCCATCCACGGCACCCCGGCCGTAAAGGACGGCATCGCCTTCATCGCCGGCTGCGACGAACACTTCCGCGCCATCCGCATCGCCGATGGCAAAGAGATCTTCCAGGTCTCTAGCGGCGCATACACCGGGGCCAGCCCCGCTCTGGCCGGCAACATGGCCTACTTCGGAACCTTCGGCAACGAAGTGTACGGAGTCGACATGATCGCTAAGAAAATCATCTGGCGCTATGAACACCCGGTCCGCAAGTTCCCGTTTTACTCGAGCGCCACGCTGATCGACGGGAAAGTCATCCTCGGCGGTCGCGACAAAATGGTCCACGCGATCGATGCCAAAACCGGCAAAGTCGCATGGATCTTCACGACGCGTAGCCGAGTCGAATCCAGCCCCGCCGCTGCCGCCGGCCGCGTCTACATCGGCTCGAATGATGGCCGCTTCTACGTCCTCGACGCCGCCACCGGCAAGAAGCTCTGGGAATACGAAGCCGGTGCCGCCATATCCAGCAGCCCGGCCATCAGCGACGGCAAAGTGGTTATTGCCGCGCAGGATGGCCGAGTCTACTGTTTCGGAGGCTAGCTTAGAACAACAACTTCAAAGCAACCTGGGTCTGACGCGGCGGGTTCGCCGTCCCCGTCACCCGACCAAATTGCGCGTTGCCCACCGTCGTATTCGGCGAACCGAACACCGGGTGGTTGGCCATGTTGAAACTCTCCCCGCGAAGCTCGAGCGAAACCCGCTCGCTCTTCAGCCGGAAACGCTTGAACACCGACAAGTCCAGGTTCTCAATGAAGTCGCTCCGCAAGTTCGGATGCATGCGGCCCATGTTCCCGAACGTGTACTGCGCCGGCAAAGTGAACGCGCTCGTGTCGAACCATCGGTCGAGGCTCGGCGAATCGAGTTGCGCATTCTTCCCCGTCGAATCCGGCCGTTGACCACCGCCGAACGAGAAGCTCGTATTCCCGGTCGTGCCCATCTGCAACGGCGAACCGCTGTTCAGAGTCATGATCCCGTTCACCTGCCATTGGCCCAGCACGGCATTCATAAACCCATTCCACCGCGCTCCGAACTGCTTGCCCTTACCGAACGGCAGTTCATAGGTGTAGCTGGTTACCAGCCGGTGACGGTAGTCATACGGCGAGATCGAACGATCACAGGCGCGGCAGTTGAAGTCCCGCCAGCCGGCCGAATCCCAAGAGTTGTCGCCGCCGTCAGAAATCAGCTTCGACCACGAATAGGAGACGACCGCCAAGCCGTTCTGCGAGAACCGTTTTTCGAACTTCGCCTGCAAGCTGTGGAAGTTCGAGTTCCCCCACGACGCGCCGGAAAACGAGACGCCCGGAATGTGCGGATATGGCGTCAAAAGCTGACCGCGTTGCACGGTCCGCGTCGACATCGTCCCAATTGGAATGATTCCAAAGAACGGATTCGGCACCGTGTCCAGCAACCCGGCATCAGGCCGAATCAGGTTGGTCGCCAACTGGTCCATCTGGAAGCTAATCGGTAGATTCGTCCCCTTGTTGCCGGCATAGGCCACTTCGAGCACCGTGCCACGACCGAAATCATGACCGATCGAGGCGTTCCATTGCGAGTTATACGGCGTCGTCATTGTGCTCGGAACCGGCGAGCCAACACCCTGTCCCAGCGCGGCGAGCAAGCCGTTCGTCGAACCTTCCACCTGCAAAACGCCGTTCGGGAACGGGTTCCGCAGCAGGTCAGTCGGTGTCACTCCATCCACCGTGGTCACCCACGGAGTCGAGGCCCGAAAAGGCGCCGTGCCGTAGTTGTTCGCGCCGTACGGAGCCGCGGTGTAGAAAATCCCCGCGCCCGCGCGGAACACCGTCTTCGGGGTGAACTGATACGCGATGCCCAACCGAGGCGCAATCTTGGCCCACTCGATCGGCTTCAGCGTCCGTCTGCCCAAACCCTTATCCGAGAACAGCCAACCACCCTTCAGATCCAAGCCAGTCCGCTGGGCCAGCGGGCTCACCACGGTCGGATCAAACACGCCAAACCGATCATGCCGTTCCGTCACCGCCGACTCGAAATCCCAACGGATGCCCATGTTGATCGTCAGCTTCCGGGAAACCTTCCAGTCGTCCTGCAGATAGAAGCCGTAGCTCTTGCTGCCCAACGCCGGACGGACACCGTTCACCACGCTGCCGCTGGCACCCGTCCCGAGCAGGAAGGAAGCATAACCGAAGCCACCCACCGCGTTGACCACACGCGGGTCCGGACCAGCCGTCATCGACCGATTGAACGAGAAATTTAAGCTCCACGGCGCCTGCGAATGATTAACGTAGTTACCGCGGATTTCGGTTCCGGTCTTCAGCGTATGGCTCCCGTAAACCTTCGAAAGAGTCCCGACGAAAGTGTGTGATTGGTTTGCCGATCGGAAGTTCCAATGATGCAACAAACCAGGCATCGTCATCTCTTCGACACCAAACTCCGGGAAAGCCAAAAGATCAGCCCCCGCTTCAATTGACGCGGGCAATCCGAGAGACGACGGCTTGAATCCCAAATTGTCGCTCGACCGATCCAAAATCGAACGGGCAAAACCGTACCGCACGCTCAGCAACGTCGTCGGGCTGATCGTCCAGCTATAGTCGAGTGCCACGTTTTGCTGCCGCTCTTTGTTCGAGAAACAGCCGCCGTCCGGGCAACCCGGCCCTTCCCAAAGCTTCGGAGCAGCGTTCCGATTATTGAAAATCGTGTACCGCATGAAAACGCGTTGTTGATCGTTGAAGTTGTGGTCTACCTTGGTCGTCGCACGGTCGACATTAGTCGGTGCTTTGCCTTGAAAGAAAAAGTTGTTCTGGTTCGTAAACGCCTGCCCCGGCAGGTTCGGCCGCGGGCCATAGAACTTTTGAGCGTTCGCCGCTACTGGATCAAATCGAGAAACCGGAATCCGATTCCCGGCAAATGGAGTCCGCAAAAACTGCCCCGGCCGAGCCGGATCCGCCGCTGTCGTGAACGGGTCATAAATCGCACGCAATTGGCCCGCACTGTTCAACGTCTTCGAAAAATCTCCCAAAAACTGATCGTCGGTCGGCAGCGTCATGAACTGCGTCCGCGCAGCCAACTGGCGGCGGCCCTCATAGACCATGAAGAAAAACGTCTTGTTCTTTCCGTTGTAAAGTTTCGGAATCACGAGCGGACCACCAACGCTGCCCCCGTACTCATTCCGCTGAAACGAACCCAACTTCTGGCCACTCGCATTGGCAAACCAGTTGTTCGCATCAAGCTTCGAATTCCGGAAAAATTCGAACAAGCTGCCGTGCAAGGTATTCGTACCCGACTTCGTCGCAATCGTCAGCACCCCACCGCCCGACCGCCCATACTCCGCCGAGTACGAGTTCGTCTGAATCCGAAACTCTTCGACGCCCTCAACCGAAGGCACCGCGCTGTTAGCGTTCATGTTGTTCGTGTTCGCGTTCATCGTCACCGGAACGCCGTCCATCATGATCGCGTTCGAAGAATCGCGTCCGCCGTTCACCGTAAACCGGCCGATCGACTCAAAGCCCTCTCCGATGCCCCCATTGCCGCCGCCCGGCCGAAAGCCCATTACGCCCGGAGTCAACGTCGCCAAAGCGAAAACGTTGCGCCCATTCAAAGGCAAGTCGATAATCCGCTTGTTCTCCACCACGCCGCTCAGCGTCGCCGAGGTCGTATCGATCACCTGCGCCGCACTCGAAATCGTCACCGATTCCGTCAAGCTACCAATCTGCAACGAAACGTTAATCGTCGCTTTCTGCTGGGTCGCAATCGGCAACGATTCAACCAGAAAGCTGCGAAAGCCAGCTTTCTCAGCACGCACTTTATAGCGACCTGGGGGCACCGGCGTCACCAGGTAAAACCCCGCTTCGTTCGAAGTCGAACGTAAGTTGACATTGCGGTCAAGGTCAGTGACCACAATGCTCGTACCGGATACCGCGGCGCCCGTGGCGTCCGTGACAAGACCGGAAATCGTACCCGCCACGGTTTGTGCCGCGGCGCTGGTACTCCAAAGACTACTCAATAGCGCTATGGCTAAAGCAGTTCGAACGCTGAACAGTTTCATGCAACCTCAATTAGTGATGGAGAGCTTAAGCTCTCCTAATGCGAGGAAGATTATCACAAAACTGTATGCAGTCTCAAGCGCTTCAAGCGCTCAAAGTCGATTCACTTCTTCGAACCAAACGTGATCGTCGCCCGCGTAAACTCCGGCTCCGTATTCAAAATTATGTGCAGGCTCTGCCTTTCGTCGTTCTTACTCGCGATCAGCATCGCCCCAGGCCCTTCCGATCCTTCGGTCGACGTCACCATTTTCGATTCGAACCCTTGAGCCTTGATCTGATCCTCATACCAAGCCTTCACCTTCCCGAACTCCTCCTTCACTTCAAGCAGGATCGTCCCCCCATCCGCCTCCGCCGTCTGCGTGCTCATCAAGTTCTGCTGCTTCGCCCCCGGATACACCGGCACCCACGGCGGAATTTTCGCATCCACGTTGGCACCCATTTGAATCTTCCCTTCCTCGCTGCTCACCTCAAGTTTCCCCTGCTTCAAATCGTCCAGCGAAACCGTCACCGTCTTCCCTGTCTCTCTGTCTTTGATCGTTACCTTACCCGTCGCCTCGTCAACGGCGACTACCTCAATATTCGGATTCGCCATCGCCGCAATCTTCGCCACCATCGCCACCGGATTGTTGGCGGCCTGCTTCGCGAAGAACACCCCGGTCGCCACCACCGCCACCCCGGCCATCATGAACAGGGCCAGCAGCCCAACGAGGATCCAAACCCATACGGGCACGCCAGAGTTCGTCGGCATCGGCGGCGGCATCTGCGTCGGAATCTGGGGCTGTTGATACTGAGGGTTCATGCCCTGCATTCTGCCACATGCCAAAGGAATAGAATAGGGGCATGCGCAGGCTGCTCTTGTCCTTGTCCATCGTCGCCGGGGCGATGGCCCAATCGCCCGTCGATTTTTCGAAAGATGTCGAGCCAATTTTCAAGCGGTCTTGCCTCGGTTGCCACGGTCCAGCGGTTCAAACGAACGGCCTCCGCTTCGACGATGGCGTAGCCGCCCTGAAGGGCGGCTACAGCGGCCCCGTAATTGTTCCCGGCCGCGCCGCCGAGTCGGAAATTATTCGCCGTGTCTTGAGTGACAAGTCCGCAATCGTCATGCCGCCCACCGGCCCCCGGTTATCGAATGACGAAGTCGCTCGCCTCCAGGCCTGGATCAATGCCGGTGCCGTCTGGCCGAAAAGCACCCGCGCGGCCGCCAAGCGCCGAGGGGCCTCCCATTGGGCCTTCCAGCCCATCCAACGGCCCGCCGGCTCAGTCGATTCCTTCGTCCTCGCTCGGCTCAAGGCCGAAACCCTGCCCCCCTCGTCCAGAGCCACCAAGTCGCAACTCATCCGCCGCCTCAAGCTCGACCTCATCGGCCTTCCACCCACCGCCGAAGAAGTCGCCGCCTTCGTCGCCGACCCCAGACCAGACGCCTACGAACGCCTCGTCGACACTTACCTCGCCTCTCCCCACTACGGCGAAAAATGGGCCCGCCAGTGGCTCGACCTCGCCCGCTACGCTGACTCCGACGGCTACGAAAAAGATCAAGTTCGCCCCCACGCTTGGCGCTATCGACAATGGGTCATCAACGCCCTCAACGCCGACATGCCCTTCGATCAGTTCACGATCGAACAGATCGCCGGCGACCTCCTCCCCAACGCGACTACCGACCAAAAAGTGGCCACCGGTTTCCATCGCAATGTCCTCGTCAACCGCGAGGCCGGAGTCGATCGCGCCGAAGCCCGCTTCGAGCAAATCATCAACCGCACCAACACCGTCACCACCACCTGGCTCGGCCTCACCGCCGGCTGCGCCCAGTGCCACGACCACAAGTTCGATCCCATTTCGCAGAAGGAGTACTACCAGTTGTTCGCCCTCTTCAACGGGGCCGACGACGTCGACCTTGATGCTCCCCTGAACGGCGAAATGGGCCCCTATCTCCGCGCGCTGCCCGCCTACCGCCAGCAGCGCCAAGCGCTTCTCGACGAATACAAGATTCCCGCCCTGCTCTTCAGTTGGGAAGACAAAATGCGCGAGACCTGGGCCAATCCCGGCAAGGATCCCGAGTTCGATTTCTGGGTCACCTCCATGTCCGCCATGTTCGACCACGCCAAACGCATCGTCCACACCCCGTTTGCGAAACGAAGCCAACGTGAGCAGGATCGCCTCTTCACCTACTTCGTCAACAATCCCGGCCCCCAATTCAAGAACAACAAGGAGCTCGGAGAAAAGTTTAAGGAACTCCGCACCAAGCTCCAGAAGCTAGACAGCGAATTCCCCGCCCTCACCCAGGCCTACACAATTGCTGCCCACCCCGATAGCCCAGTCACCAAAATCGCCGTCCGCGGCGACTACAAAAACCTCGGCATAGCCGTCGAACCCGGCACTCTTTCCATCCTTCCTCCGATGCAGGAACCAGGTCGCCTCGGCTTCGCCCGCTGGCTCGTCGCCAAAGATAATCCGCTCACGGCGCGCGTCATCGTGAATCGATATTGGCAGGAGTTCTTCGGCCGCGGCCTCGTCAAGACCTCGGAGGACATCGGTACCCAAGGCGAAAAACCGTCCCACCCCGAACTCCTCGACCACCTCGCCGCGTCCTTCATGGACGGCAGCTGGAGCGTCAAAAAACTCCACCGCGAAATCGTCACCTCGGCCACCTATCAGCAGTCGTCCAAGTTCCGCCCCGACGTCGCCGAGAAAGATTCCGACAACATGCTCCTCGCCCGCCAGAGCCGCCTGCGTCTCTCCGCCGAGCAGATTCGCGACGCGGCCCTCTACGCCGGAGACATCCTCGATCTCGAAGTCGGCGGCAAGTCCATCAAGCCGCCCCTGCCCAAAGGCGTCGCCGAACTCGGCTATGGCAACAGCGTCAAATGGGCCGAAAGCGCCGGGAAAGATCGTTACCGTCGCGGGCTCTACATACACTACCAACGCACCACGCCATACCCGCTCCTCGTCAATTTTGACGCGCCGGATTCGAACGTCTCCTGCTCCCGACGACGACCCTCCAATACGCCTCTCCAAGCCCTTAACCTACTCAACGACCCCGTCTTCCTCGAAGCCGCTCAAGCCTTAGCCGCCCGCACCGCCTACTCCCCGGCCCGCCTCCAAAACATGTTCGAGATCGTCATCGGCCGCACCCCCAGCGAGTCCGAAAAACAATCCCTGGCCCGCTACCTCGACAAGCAGCTCACCATCTTAAAAGCCGAAGGCCGCTCCCCTGCCGAAGCCTGGACCGGAGTCGCCCGAGTCCTTCTCAACACCGACGAATTCATCAACCGGAACTAACGCCATGGAACAACTCAACTCCGCCCGCCGCCGCCAATTCCTGAAACATTGGGCCTATGGCTTCGGCTCTATGGCCCTCGGCGATCTGCTCGTCAAGGACGGCTACGCCGCCTCCCCCAGCCCACTCGCCCCCAAAGCCCCCCACTTCAAAGGCAAAGCCAAAAGCGTCATTTTCCTCTTCATGGAAGGCGGCCCCAGTCAAATGGATCTCTTCGATCCCAAGCCCGCCCTGATGAAGTATCACGGCAAGCCCGTCCCGACAGAGTTTACGAAAGACCTCAAACTCGCGTTCACCAAGCCGAACGCCGCCGCCCTCGGCAGCCCCCGCGTCTTCCGCCCCTGCGGCCAGTCCGGCATGATGATGTCCGACTACATCCCCCACATGCACGACCTCGCCGACGACATCTGCCTCGTCCGCTCCATGCACACCGAAGCCATCAACCACCATCCCGGTCAGCTTTTTCTCTTCACCGGCTCCGTCCAGTTTGGTCGGCCCACCATGGGTGCCTGGAGCGTCTACGGCCTCGGCAGCGAATCGCAGAACCTGCCCGGCTTCGTCGTCCTTTCGAGCGGCGTCGGCACCTCCGGCGGTGCGTCCAACTTTATGAGCGGCTTCCTGCCGTCTACTTACCAGGGCACCCAGTTCCGCAGCGGCGGCGAGCCGATTCTCTATCTTTCGAATCCCGAAGGCATCAGCTCCGCCACCCAACGCGCTGGCCTCGACGCCATCAAGGAACTCAACGAATCGCACCTCGCCGACGTCGGCGATCCCGAAATTGCTGCCCGTATTCAGAGCTACGAACTCGCCTACCGCATGCAGACCTCCGCCCCGGAACTCCTCGACTTTTCGAAGGAGTCGAAGGAGACCCTCGACCTCTACGGCATCGGCAAGGAACCCACGAATCAGTACGCCACCAACGCCCTACTCGCCCGCCGCATGGTCGAGCGCGGAGTACGCTTTGTCCTGATGATGGACGCCTCCTGGGACACCCACACCAATCTCAACAGCGCCCTCAAAAAGAAGACCGACGCTACCGACCAACCCGTCGCGGCCCTCCTCAAAGACCTCAAGCAGCGCGGCCTGCTCGACGAAACGCTCGTCGTCTGGGGAGGCGAGTTCGGCCGCACGCCCATCTCTGAAATCCGCAACACGTCCGACCCTGAGAACGCTGGCCGCGACCACCACCCCAGCGGCTACTCCATGTGGCTCGCCGGCGGCGGCATCAAAGGTGGCCAAGTCATCGGCGAAACCGACGAACTCGGCTTCACCATCACCAAGGATAAAGTCGAAGTCCACGACCTCCAAGCCACCATCCTTCACTGCCTCGGCTTCGATCATCTCAAACTGACTTACCGCCATATGGGCCGTGAATTCCGCCTCACCGACGTCCACGGCAACGTCGTCAAAGCGATGCTAGCGTAAGAACGAAGGGTCCCGCCAATTCCATAAGCGCTCTGGCGCGACATTTACATCCACCGGCGTCTTGCTCCATTCGTGCACGGTCATCGACGTCGCCCCTCGCCCATGGACCCACACCACCGCCAGGATCAAACGATCTCCAAGCCACCATCCTCCACTGCCTCGGCTTCGACCACCACAAGCTCACTTACCGCCACAGGGGCCGCGATTTCCGCCTCACCGACGTCCACGGCAACGTCGTCAAAGCGATGCTAGCGTAAGAACGAAGGATCCCGCCAATTCCATAAGCGCTCTGGCGCGACGTTCACATCCACCGGCGTCTTGCTCCATTCATGCACCGCCAGTGACGTCGCCCCCCGCCCGTGGATCAGCACGGCAACCAGCATCAACGGGGCCGCCCGCCACTGCATCGCGGGCAGAAACAACACAAACATTTGCGGCAGCAGATCGGTCAAGTATCGCGGCCCGTAGCTCGCCCCGCCGTACCAATCCGGCTGCGCGGCATAAAGCAAAATCTGCAACCCCACCGTCGCCGCCATCAGCCCCTCAAACCGCGTCCAACGCCCCAGCGCGAGCAGCAAATACGGCATAAACACGAAGATGCCCCGCCCCGGCGAAATCAGATAAGCCGCCACGGCCCCGACCGACACCGAACCGCCCAGCCGCTTCGGGCTGAAATACGGCTCAAGCAGCGTGCCGTAGTTCATCCAACTCAACCCGACAAACACCAACCCCACCGCCCCCGCCCCTACGAACAACGGCCATACGCCTTGTCGGCGCTCCATCACCAACCACCCCACCAGCAGCAGCTCCGGCACCACGTTCGTCGGTCGCAGGAAATACGCGAGCGCCATCAACGCCCCCATGGCCAACAACGACCCCCGTCGCAATACCAGCCACAGCACCAGCGCGTTGCAGAGCGCCGAAGGGCCATGCTGCCAAAGCGCGCGCGTCGCCACACTCCACATCGGCGTCGCGAACGCAAACACCATCGCAAACACCATCGCCTTCGGCCAAGGCAACGTCATTAGGCCAATCTCAAGCATCACCACCGCCGCAGCCGCCCCGAACACCGAGGCCGCCAGGATCTCCGTCACGTTCGTCGGCCGCGCCGTTCCCAAAAGAGCATCAAAAATCGCCACCACCGGCGCCGCTACCACGGATAGCGCCACGGGATAGTAGTACCGCAACTCGCCGCTCGGGCACGCCGTCGTCGGGTACTGCCACGTACGATCAAAGCATCCCACGGCGTAATAGTCCGCCGCCGCGATCGCTGGAGCGACCTCGCGGAGATTTACATCGCCATCCCGTACGATGCTTCGCGCCAACGGCACCGTCCAGCGTGAGTCCCCTGCCGTACCCACCGGGCTCAGCGCGTAGACCAGAAACACGAAAACGAACAGACCTAAGCGACGGGCGTAAGCTTTTGTACCCAATTGGGACCCGCCAGTTTGCCCGCCACTCGAGGCCGTCCAGCCGCCAAATGCGCCGATTGCGAATGCTTATGCAGAGCCTCCGCCGACTCCCATTCCTCAATGAACGTGAACTTGCACGGGTTGCTCTGGTCCACAAACAAGTCGTATCGCAGACAGCCGTCTTCTAACCGCGTCGGTGCCACGTAGCTCTCCAGCACCTCTCGCACCAGCGCTTCTTCCCCAGGCAACGCCTCAATGTGCGCCACAACATCAATTTTCTGACTCATCCGTGCTAGCGTACACGATCCCGGGGCCCTATGAGCAACTTCTCATGCTACTTTGGGTTTTAATTTGATTCCCGATGTCGACTGATCCGCAAACTCCGCCCAAGCCCGCCGCCCGCCCCAGCCTGGCCCAACTGATGGCCGCAAAAGCCGGCGCAGCCAAGCCGGTGACGGGGGATCGCCCCGCCGCATCAAAGGAACGCCACCCGGTAGGATCCGCTGGCACACCCCGCTCAGCCGACCGGATGTTCGAACTTAAGAGCGAAATCCATCGCAAGCTCATCGGCGTTCTCAATCTTGATCGCGTCTCGTCCATCCCGAAAGACCGGCTTCGCAGCGAAATCGGTCGCGTCGTCGAACGCCTACTCGATGACGAACGCGTCCCCATGACCACCGCCGAGCAGAACAAAATCGTCGAAGAGGTCCTGGACGAAGTTCTCGGCCTCGGCCCGCTCGAAACCCTGCTCAAAGAACCCAGCATCTCCGATATCCTCGTCAACGGCTACGACAAAGTCTTCATCGAACGACAAGGCAAGCTGCAACGAACCTCGGTTCGCTTCAAAGACAACGCCCATCTTCTCCATATCATCGAGAAGATCGTCGCCCAAGTCGGTCGCCGCGTCGACGAAGCCCAGCCCATCGTCGACGCCCGTCTCAAGGACGGGTCCCGCGTCAACGCCATCATCTCCCCGCTCTCGCTCGATGGCCCTTCCCTTTCCATCCGCCGCTTCGGCCGCCACGTCATCACGAGCGACGAAATGGTGGCCTACCAAACCATCATGCCGGCCATGCTCCAATTCCTCGCCGCCTGCGTCCAAGCCAAAACGACCATCCTCATCTCCGGCGGTACCGGCTCCGGCAAAACCACCACCCTCAACGCCCTCTCCCGCTTCATCCCCGAAGACGAACGCATCGTCACCATCGAAGACACCGCCGAACTCCAACTCCAGCAACGCCACATCGTCAAGTTCGAAACCCGCCCCGCCAACCTCAACAAGGAAGGCGGCATCAACCAACGGGTCCTCGTCCGCACCGCCCTCCGCATGCGGCCAGACCGCATCGTCGTCGGCGAATGCCGCGGCGCCGAAGCGCTCGACATGCTCCAGGCCATGAACACCGGCGTCGAGGGTTCCATGACCACCATCCACGCCAATACGCCGAAGGATGCCTTCTCTCGTCTCGAAGCCATGATCCTCATGGCCGAACTGCAAATTCCCACCCGCGTCATCCAGCAGCAGCTTGCCAGCGCCATCAAGATGGTCGTCCAGGTCACCCGTCTCCAGGACGGTTCCCGCAAAATCATCAACATTTCCGAGGTTGTCGGCCTCGAAGGCGACCACATTGAAGTGCAAGACGTCTTCGCCTTCGAACGCATCGGCGTCAGTGAAGAGGGCAAGGTAATGGGCCGCTTTCGCTGCTTCAATCGCAAGCCCAAAATCCTCGAACGGCTCCGCATCAATGGCATCAAATTACCCGACGGTATCTTTGATGAGGTGATGGACGTTAACCTATAGGCATGTACATCATCATGGGCTTAACGCTCCTCGGGGTTTTGCTGCTCACTCTGATAGTGACGCCTCCCACCGCTTGGGTGGATTGGTTAATGGGCAAGTCGGAAAAGAAAGACGAATAGCCCTACCTCACCCGCGCCGCCGTCACCTTATCCACCAGCAACTTGTACTGAGCGGCCTCCATCGGCGTACCCGTCAGTTCAAAGCGATAGTCATCGCCCGTAAACGGCTCCACCCGCAACTCGTACGGATTCTTGTGCTCCATCGACTTGATGTCCTTCAGGTCCCAGCGCCGTGAACTGCTCGGATCGTCAATCGACTCGAAGATCAGCTGATTGCCGACCAGCATCAACCGGCCCTTCTGGTTTTTGCCCAACCGACGCTTCTGCTGCACGTCCAGCTTGAACAACTCTTTGCCCGCGTCGCTTCCCGCCACGGTCGGAGCCGTCTCCGCCGCCGAGAACCAGCGCCGCAAAGTCTCCGTGTCTTCCGGTTTCGTCGCGCGCAAGCTCAGCCGATTTTTTTCGCCCGCCCGATCCTTGAAATTTTTCTTGAAAAGCGCGTTCAGCATACCCGCCTCCGCCCCCACCGAACTCAAGTCCACCCGAGAAACCGCAAAAGAAGACTCCGGCTTTTCGTCATCCAAAAACACGGCATAGCCATCGTGCAAAATCAGCTTGCCGGTTGCTGTTCCAAACGGAACCGCCATTTCCACGGGAATGATCTGCACAACCGGCACCTGTGCTACCAGCACTATGGACAAACTCAAAAAAACGAGCGCTAGCTTCTTCATATTTTCATCATACCGAGTGGACCCGAGTTGTGAAAGAATAGCCACCTATGCCTTATCGCTACCGGATGCTCGGCCTCCTCTTCCTGCTGTCGATGATCACCTATCTCGACCGCGTCTGCATCTCCGTCCTCGGAGTGCGCATGCAGGAAGATCTCGGCCTCACCCCCAAAATGTGGGGCTGGGTCGTCGGCCTCTTTACGCTCTCCTACGCCATCTTCGAAATCCCAACCGGTGCCTGGGGCGACAAATACGGACCCCGTCGCACGGTCACCCGCATCGTCCTCTGGTGGTCCGCCTTCACCATAGCCACCGGCGCCGTTTCCAACTACTTCGTCCTCCTCGTCGTCCGCTTCCTCTTCGGTGCCGGAGAAGCCGGGGCCTATCCCAATATCGCCGTCAGCATCTCCCGCTGGTTCCCCCCCGTCGAACGCGCCAAAGCCTCCGGCATCACATGGATGGCCGCCCGCCTCGGCGGCGCCACCGCCCCCCTGCTGACCATCTGGATCGCGACTCAGTTCGGCTGGCGCACCGCGTTCTACATTTACGGCCTCGTCGGAGCCGCTTGGTCCCTCCTCTGGTGGACCTACTTCCGCGATAGCCCTCGCGAAAAAGTCGGCATCTCCGCCGAAGAGTTAGCCTTCATCGGCACCCCTAAAGTTGCCGAAGCCCACATCAGCCTCCCCTGGGCTCAAGTCCTCAGGAACCGTAACTTCATCACCCTGCTGCTCATGTACCACACCTATTGCTGGGGCTCTTACTTCTATCTCAGCTGGCTCTCCACTTATCTGCAAAAGGGCCGCGGCTTCACCGAAAAAGAAATGACCTTCTGGGCCACCCTCCCCTTTCTGTTCGGCGCTTGCGGTAACTTTTTCGGCGGCTGGCTCAGTGACCGCCTCGTCAAATCGCACGGCTTGAAAATTGGCCGCTGCGCCATCGGCGCCACCGGTCTCGCCCTCTCCGGTATGTTCATGATTTCGGCCACCCAAGTCGCTGATCGTCAGACCTCCGCCATCTGTCTCGCCCTCGGCTATGGCTGCATGGACTGCATGCTGCCCGTCTCCTGGGCCATCTGCATGGACATCGGCCGCAAATACTCCGGAGCCGTTAGCGGCAGCATGAACATGGCCGGCCAGCTCGGCAGCTTCTCTAGCTCCGTGCTCTTCGGATACTTAGTAACTTGGTTCGGTGGCGATTACAATAAGGCCCTCTTCCCCTTGGCCTGCATGTTGCTCCTCAGTGCTTACATTTACACCCGAATCGATCCGACCCAGCAACTCGTGCCCGAGCGCGTCGCCGCGCCCGAGCCCGAACCCGCCATGGTCTAGGAGTTCACCCTAGGAGTGGTGATGGTGCAGCAAACGCTCCTCCATCACCTCAAGGGTCGCCTGCGATGCGGGCGCATTCATGCGGACTAACAACGTCCGTAAACTGCAATCCAAATCGTCCATCTTCTGATCAATTGTAGTTAATCGAATCTTTAATAATCCCTCCACTTCAGCAGCGCCGCTGAATGTATTCAGCACCGCCGACCGCGCAAAGTCTGAGATACTGCGGGCTCCGCCTGACAGGCAAGCATCACGCAAGTTCTGGAATTCTTCTTCGCTGACCCGGAAGTTAACCAACCGGTTGCGAGGCTTAGTGACGGCCATAGGTATGCTGACTAGTGCTATCCCTGTCACAAACCTCTCACAAAAGTGCGCTCAGAGTATACGAAGTCGTCATACAGCGTCTTCGTCTAGGTCAATTCCTAACCCCGGTTCCTCCGGAATCGCCAAGTATCCGTCCACCGCCCGCAACTTCTGCTTCGTGATCTATTCCCGCGGATTCGTCGACTCCTCCGCCACGAACTCGCAAATCATCCCGTTCGGAATCGCGTTCAACCAATGCAATGCCGCCGTCACGTTCAAGTAAGTGGAGAACCCGTGGTTAGCCACCGGCAAGCCTCGGCAGTACGCCAACGCCGCAAACTTCATCGCCTCCGTAAACCCGCCGCACCCAGTCAAATCCACCTGCCCCTCGTCCATCAACTGCACGAAACTCTGCCGCTCGCTCTCATGCTCCCCTGCCGCAATCCGCACCAACTGCAGTCGGCAAATGTGTCGCCCCAGCCAACTTCCGATACCCCGCATAGTCGTCCGCCCGCAACGGTTCCTCCAACCAAAAAACATCCTCCGCCGCAAACGCATTCGCCCGCTGTAAAGCCGCCTTCGCATCTCACACCAATCCCGCCTCAATCATCAAATCAGGCCCCGCCCCCAACTCCCGCGACTCCCCCATCGGATGCCAACCAAACTTCACCGCCCCAAGCCCTTCGTCCACCAACCGCCGCGCGATCTCCTCCGTCCGGCCCGGCGTCGCCCTTAAAAGATTCGACGCATAGCACCGCATCTTTTTATGGAACCCGCCCCCCAGCAGCTCCCAAACCGGCAGCCCCAAAGCTTTTCCTTTGATGTCCCACAGCGCCAAATCGATCCCGCTCATCGCATGAATCAAAATCCCCCGCCGACCGCGGTACGCATTCACCTTGTCGATCTTGTGCCATAAAGAGGCGGTTTCAAACAAATCTTCCCCAATTGTTTGGCGACAATTAGAAGCGACCGAAACGACAACTACCAAAGTCGACTTGCCACCGGCGGAGGGTGCTCCCGTGGCTTCATGCCCACGGTCGGCGGGCTCGTAGCCCACCTGGGATGGCACAATGCGCTAAATCCTGGGGCTTGGGGCAAAGCCCCATCTCAACCAACGCCCAGCGGCATCTGTCGAATTCACATCAAAACACCTGCTGAAGGTGCTGCAAATGTAATTGTCGTTAGAAGCGGTTCCTAGAGCGATACCCGCCTTACTGGAGGCGTTCTGTAAACCCGAACTACCGGCCCCGTATTAAGCGGACTGCACACTACGTTTGTCCCAGCTCAGGGCCCCGTCAATGCATGCGCTTGTCGTCGATCTCGCCGAGGTTCTCTCCCCCTTCCTCTCTCCCGACATTGCTCCGGATCTCTTCAGACGTCGCGGATTTGCCCTCTGTTAAGTCAAGACTTGCTATAAACGTAAACGTCGCGAACGTCAACTACCCGCCCAGTTCTCCCGCGGCCAAGCCGCGGCGCTTTGATCGTGCGCTACAAATCGCTGAACCAATGGATGTTGGACAGGTTGATAGCAAAAGTGCCAAACCAAAAAGAAAATGTTCAACTCTCGCTACGGCGCTCCACCAGCCCTCGAATTTCGTCTCGCAAGGCGCGCACCTCTTCTTGAAGTGCAGTCAGTTGTGCTGACCCGGCTACCTCCGCTTTGGTGCTTTCCGCATCCCGGCCAACAAAGTAGGTAGCCAGCGTCGCCGTCACATAGCCGAAAACAGCAAAGGCGTAGAGTGCCAGAAAAACACACAACACCCGCCCTTCGATAGTCTGCGGCCAATATTGGGAGCCCATTGTGGTCATAATCATGGCCGTCCACCACAGCGCCTCCCCGTAACTGTGTAGGCCCCCCGGAGCTTCCTTCTCAAACGTATACATGCCGGCGGCACCGGCAAAGGTCACGAGCAACGTCAGAGCGAACACGTACCCGAAACCCCGGCGACTCAGGCTGGCCCCCAGAGCCTGCATGCCGCGATTCAGGGAGCTGACGACGCGTAGTAAACGTAAACCCCGACCCGCGCTTGCCAGCCGAACCACGCGAAAGACCCGAATGACGCGGAAGATGCGCAGAGCCGGCACCAGCAGAGAAATAGCAGTCAGCCAGTTGCGTTTGAGATAGTCCGCCTTCCGGGGAGCGAGAGTGAACTCAAGGACAAAGTTGAGGATAAAAACAACATAAATAGTGGTGCCAATGGTCTCAAACAGCGAACTCTCACCCCAGATAAACTCCACTATCAACAGCGCCAACCAAACAAAGGCAAGAACCAACATTGGCGTTTCTAGCCAGCCTTCGAGGCGTTTTAGAACTTCGAAGCGCTCTTTTTCAAGAGCCTCCTTCTCATCGGGTGTGGTCCCCAGCTTCTCCGCGCTCTGCATCTGGCTCATCGTTTACCCTCGCTAAGACTTACCGGCGGGGGCGTAGCTTGCTCGCTGCCCTGTTCAAGCACATCAAGAAGATCCACGCTCAGAATCAACGAGCGCCATCTCCAAATTCGCTCCTAAACAGAACCTTTTCCAGCCGCTTCTCGTTCTCGGTAGCCTTCTCATACCAATCCGCCACGGCTTTGATATTCGGACTCACCTCCGCCTCCGGAATCTCTCGTAAAAGGTAGAGGCCTAACTGTTTCGCAACCGGTGAAACCTCATCGCTATTGAGATATTCGACGAGAGGCTTCCACTCGTCCTTCGCTTCGCTCTGTCGAAAATCCTTGGCAAAGTCAGCAACAATGTTGATCAAAGACCCCTCCCCCGCTCCCAGCGGAGTATCGAGGATAGGCGTCTCCGTCATATATTTGTCAATCATGATTCCACCCACATCCTCAGGATACCTCCAAAGGCAATTCTTGGCTCTCTGGCAATCGATAAAACTGCACACGGGTCAGCACTGGCGTCGCTGAGGTACGCGAGCGCCCCACTGCTGACCAGTTCTTCGTCTCCTTCATCGCGAGCGAGAGCACCATGCAATTCCTGTCCCGGGGTAACTTAATCTCTTGCCCGCCTCCATCTTATTCGGAGCGGCCTAACCAGCGACGCACATCGACTTTTGTTTGCCGCTGGCGTCGAAGTAAGCAAAGTACATCGAACTCTAAGACGATACCCTCCCTCCTAACCCAGGGCACCGCCGCCCAGGTGGCCAGCCAACGGTCAACGGTCCGGCGCGATCGCGACGTCAACCTGAAAGTAGGACCGTTGCGAAACGTCGAGAGAGAACGAAGGCGCGACTACAGAGGAACAACAGTCAAGCCGGGTATCTTCCGGAAGTGGCGCAGATTGCCGGTGAGCACCCCATAACCTTGCTCGATGGCACCCACCGCTATCATTAGATCGTTGAACGGCAATACGTTTCCTTTGCTCGCTTCCTCTCCCTCGATCTGGCCCAGCAGCCATGCCGTCCGGTTGGTCACCGGATGAACCGGAATGAAGCTTACCAGCTCTTCAATGTACTTGCGCCGCCGCTCGGAGGCTTCTACCGTCTTGGCTCGATAGATCCCATGCACAAGCTCGGCCACGGTAACCGGTGACAGCGATAGCTCCACCGGGCCATGGGCGACCAAGATCGCTTCGATAAAGTCCCTGACCAGATGCCCTTTCCGTTCGGCGGTGATCACGGCGCTGGAGTCCAGCACTAATCCCGCTAATCCCACGCTGGCGGAGTCCACTGCTGCTGATGGCTCGCAACGATCGCTTCGAGATCGCGCG
>JANXMS010000237.1 GCA_025354525.1 Acidobacteriota bacterium | reverse complement strand
GCGGTTGGGTTGTCAAAGAGCGAACTTCGCTTCGGAGGAAGCGGGGTTCTGCGGAACGAAGCCAAGTTTGTGAGCCGGAGTTTACGGTTCGGAGGCGACCGGTTTTGCGGAACGAAGCCAAGTTTGCGAGCTTAGGTTCGTCGCCGGACACACTTCGGGTGAACCGGTTTCGCGGTTTGGTTGTCAAAGAGCGGAATACGGTTCGAAGGCGGCGGGGTTCTACGAAACGAAGCCAGATCAACAGCGGTCGGTGTAGGCCGGGGTGCTCACCGGGACCGTCGGGACGAATTGCCGTTCGAAGCCAATTTCGGGAAGCGGGGAGTTTGCCGTTGCTACCTTGACTTCCGGCTGGACCGGCGGCGGGAGCGGCAGAGTCCGGCGCTTCTCCTGGGCGTGGTGCAGGTTTTTGAGACAACGCTGATGACTTCTCTCCGTGGTCGTGACGTAACGCTGCACGTTGCGGTAAATCGCGTCATTATCTTTCCGAAGAAAAGACGCGGCGATGAGATGCGCCGGGTCGGTATCGACGGGTTCATCTTCATCGTTCAGGATTTCAAATGTGTCCCGGGCGAGCAGTTCGAGCGCTTTGGACTCGACGCGACGGGCGCGATTGAGCCGCCATTGGGCTTCGGAGAGTTGGTCGGTCAGCATTTTCTCTTCCGGCGTCGTGGGGCGATAGACGGCGACCATCTCGGCATGGAGCGCGTCGAACGCTTCCTGGGATTCGCCACGGATGAGCAGGGCCGAAGAACAGAGACCGTGGGAGAGACGGTTTTGGCTGGATTTCGCTTTTCCTTCGGCAGTGAGTGGTCCAGTTGATTTCATGGCGTTTCTGCGATTGGCCATGAGTTGGGCAAAAGCGCGGTCTTCGGCTGCCTCAATGGCGAACTGGGCTTCGTGCTCGGCGGAACAACGGGCAAGAAAGGCCTCGCGATCAAAGACGAACGGTTCGGTGGACATGGGTAAATTCTCCTGTTTTAGAAATGGAAAAGCCCTTTTCGCCGAAGGTTCGGTCAAAACGGGCTTCTCTGAAAACAATCCTACGTTATGGAAAACGGTTGTTTGGGCTGCTGTGTCTGTAACTAACAGAAAACAGGGGAAAATTATATTTGTTTTGTCTGTGAGGGCGAGTTGGAGGAAAGAGTCGACAGTACTAACAGTTGCGAAGTACTGGCGCGGGCGAGAAGCTGGATTCGCGTCGAGTGGGTGCACGCCGTTGCTGGGAAGGATAGACTGCCAAGCAGCGGGCAGACGACTTAAGTTTATTTCAGGGCCAGCGTCGTAATTTCAGCTTGCATCCGTGTCTTCTTATCAACCGTGCAAAGAGCCGATTCCCAATTCCTCTTACCTCTCCTAATCGCCGCGGATGCGAGTGCGGAAGCGTCAACCGACGTGTTCGAACTGAGCTATCGCGAACACTCTTCGGGGGTGTTTCGGCATTTGGTGCTCCTGGGGCTTGATTCGGCCGCTGCGGAAGACATTCATCAAGAGACCTTCCTTCGTCTTCACTTCGAACTGAAGAAGGAACGTCAATTGCAATCGCCTCGTTGGTGGTTGCTGAAGGTGACTACCAATTTGGCGCTCAACTATTTGCGCGACAACAAGGGCCGCAAAGAGTTAGGGGGCACTCCGGCTCAGGACATTCTGGATCGAGCCTGCTCTCGAGGAGCCGATGCTGAACAGCTAGTTTTGGGCGCGGAACGCGCTCGGTCGCTTAGCCGGGCCCTCGACCAACTTTCCCCGCAGCAGAAGGCTTGCGTTCATTTGCGAGCGGAAGGGATGCGGTATGCCGAAATAGCCGAGGCACTCGGAGTGAGCATATCGACGGTAGAAGAGTACCTTACCCGGGCGATCGCCCGTATTCGGATGAACTTGAAATGAGTTACCTTGATCGCCACCTGAATGACCAGGAGCTGCTTCGGAGCCATGACGGCGAAGGGAAGCGGATGGCGCATCTGGAGCGATGTTGGACGTGTCGGGCCCGGCTGCGGGAGCTTGAAAATCTTACCCGCGAGATCGTTCACCTGAGAGAAGAACATCTGCTGCCGAATATCCAGGTAACGGATTCGTTCGCGCGTATCCGAATGGCCGCCGCGGTACGGCCCGCCCCGAGGCGCTTGCTGTCTTCGACCGTGGCCCGCGTGGCGGCCGTCTCTGGCTTCGCGGCACTGCTGGCGTTGACGGCCGTCATCTGGCCTGGGCGACTCGTGTCAGCGAACGATGCGCTAAGGCGCTCTGAACAGGCCGAACAGCGGATTGCGGCGGGCATCCCGCGAGCGTTGGTGCGACAGACCTTCCATCTGCGGCGGGTGACTTCGGTCGACGTTCGAGAGACATCGTATGAATCGTGGCTCGAATGGCCGAGCGGACGATGGCGAACCGTGGGCGGCGATCCTCAGCTTCTATCCGAAGTGCAGACCGTGCTTCGCGAGAACCAGCTTCGGCCGGAGTTTCCAATCTCGGCCGCGTCTTTTTTGCGTTGGGCCAATAACGCTACAACTGAGTACGACTCCTGGGTGGTGACGGCGCATTCTACTTTGCGAGGTGGCGCGGGTACGCTGGTTGCCGCGGAACTCCGTTTGCGGCCGGCGGACTGGCGGCCAGTATCGCAGAAGCTCATTCTCAGTTCCCGGACTTTCGAGATTCGAGAGACCGGACTGTTGGTTCGCGCCGCCAGCCCCCCAGATTTGCTGGCCATGGCACCGGAGGCTTCTCCGTCGCCCGTTGTGTCAGCGATCAAGCGGAGCCTCTTAATGCCCGACCGGATCGAGACCCGGCTAGCGGCGACGGTGCTCGCTCCGGGAGCCAAACATGAGGTTGATGTCAACGCGCTCGAAGTTGAAGTTTGGAACGCGTTGCATCGGGCCGGAGCCTTGAAGGGTTCCGACCTTGCGGTGAGCGCTGAAGGTGGGGGTGTCGTGGTAACCGGTACGGTTGCCAACCGTGAGAAGCGCAGCCACTTGCTCGACGCGTTGCGCAGTCTTGACTGGTCGCCGTGGATCTCCGTTCAAATCGAGACTCTGGAGGACGTCCGGCAGGTGGCAGGTGCCGCCTCGAGCGACACAAGGCAGGCTATTCGCGCCACTCCGCTGCCGATTGAGCAGTTTTTGTCGTCATCGCCGTCGACCAAGGACAAGGTTTCGATTGTGCCCCTGGCCAACCTTGTGATCACGGTGACCGACAATTCGGCACACGATCTGTTTGCGCTACGGCGGCTGGTTGCGCGGTTCCCGGAGCAGCGTTATCGGCTCCTCCCACCGCGGAGCCGTTGGCTGCTTGATGCGATGGGCCTTGAGCACATTCAGAACATTCGCCTGGCCATAGTTAGGCTACAAGCCGCGCAACACCCCGTATTCGCCCAGCTTGCCGATGCAAGCCCGTCCCCTTCGGCGAGCGAGCAACCGCTGGAAGAGTTTGAACTTTTGCATTCCCTCCTCCACGCTGTCTATGCGGGCGCGGCCGACACGGCCCCTGTTGAGGGGGTCCGTGCGATTCGAGAGCGGCTGCAGTCGCTCGGCGAAGCGTTCGCTGATGAAGAACTTCCCGCCCGACTGTTTACGAGTCGTATCCCTACTTTGAGGAGTCCCCGTTGAAGACCTTACGCAAGAACTTGCTTTGGATTCCCTTTCTGTTCGCGCCTCTCGCCATGGCGC
The DNA here is from genome assembly GCA_025354525.1 of Acidobacteriota bacterium. GTDB lineage: Bacteria > Acidobacteriota > Terriglobia > Bryobacterales > Bryobacteraceae. The sequence goes on along the minus strand of JANXMS010000237.1, from coordinate 1,615 downwards.
AGACGACGGCGCAGATAAACGGTGCCGTTACTGATTCGTCCGGCGGCACGGTGGCTTTGGCCGAGGTATCGGTGACCAATCTGTCAACCGGGGCCCGCCGCGAAACCGCCACGGCTGAACGAGGTTACTTTTCGTTACCTTTGCTGCCTTCCGGTTCCTATCGCCTTACGGTGCGGAAGGACGGTTTCAAGCCCTTGACCCGGCAGGGGATCACTTTAACGACAGGGCAGTCGCTTGAACTCAACATCACGTTGGAAATCGGGAGTATCAGCGAGGCGATTTCCGTGGTTGCGACATCGTCGATTCTCGAGACCCGAAGTTCCGACGCTGGTCAATTTGTAGAAGCCAAGACGATCGAGAACATGCCGTTAGGCGATCGGCGCTCGATGAACATCATTAACTTGATGGGTGGCGCGGTCTTTGTTAATTATGATGCCGGTGCGAAGCCTAACTTTTCTCTCGCTGGCGGACGTACTCAGAGCCAGATGTTTTGGATTGACGGAGGCAGCGGACAGAACATGCGCCTAGGCATTGGCCAAATGGATATGGATCCTCCGGTCGAGGCCGTTCAGGAGATAAAGGTATTGTCTAATAATTACTCGGCCGAGTATGGCGGCTCGGCTGGCGGGGTAATCGTGACGACGACGAAATCTGGAACGAACCAGTTTCGGGGGTCTCTGTTTGAGTATCTGCGCAACGAGAAGATAGACTCGGCCAATTTTTTTTCGCCCACTTCGGGTTCCCAAAAGATCAAAGCCCCCTTGCGTTACAACGTGTTTGGCGGCACGGTGGGCGGCCCGGTTCGCCGCGACAAGCTCTTTTTCTTTTTTGCATACGAAGGGTCCAAACGCTCGGAGGGACTGACGCGGACTTTGACCGTCCCGACGGCGCTTCAGCGCACCGCCGATTTTTCTGATACGCGAAACGCGGCAGGCGGATTGATTCCGATTTACGATCCTGCGACGACCCGCCAGGAGGCGGGCCGCACGGTGCGGACTCAGTTTCCCGGGAATCGAATTCCGGCTGCCCGTCTTGACCCGGTTGCGTTGAAGTTGTTGGAGTTCTTTCCGGTCGCCAACCGTACGGCCGATAACCTGAGCGGAGCGAACAACTTTCGCGCCAATGGCGGTAACTTCCTCAGCCGCAGTAACTACACGGCGAAAGTTGATTATCACCAGAGCGCCGCCAATCATTTTCTGGCGCGCTATCTTTACAACAGCGACGGTCGGGTCGCTCGCAGCGTTTATCCGGTCGAGGCCGCTGAAACCGCGAGCGACCAACCCGCCCATCAGCAGTACATCTTCGGCTCCTGGACTCGGGTGATCAGCCCCCGGATCGTAAACGACGCCCGGGTGAACTACGGGAGCCGTTTCGCCGATGCCCGATCGAAGGGGCTCGACGGGAACTGGCCCGAGAAATTGGGACTGCGGGGCGTTCCGCAGGATGCGTTTCCGACGATCAGTCCGGCCGGGTTCACTGAGGTGGACCCCATTGGCTAGACACGAAAGTAAGTGAGTCTTAAGTGTATCGAGGGGCTGATTACCGAGACCAGGATGACACAGTTGGTCACGATTAGGTAAACTGTTTTCCACCTGAGTGGAGGATAGGGCAACGC
>JANXMS010000217.1 GCA_025354525.1 Acidobacteriota bacterium | reverse complement strand
ATGGCAAGTTGACCAGACTACCTCAGTGTGTGGCACTGATGAGACGAAGGTCCTGACGATGAGCCAGGCCTCCTGACGTCCTCGTCGCCGTTGCTCCCTCGCTATTCGATCGCGGCCACTGCTCTGCCTCGTGGAAACCGTCGCCCTCGCCACCCCTGCCGCCCTCCAAGCACCCCTGCTCACCTCCCTGCTACGAAACCCTCTGCCCCCTCGTCGCCGTCGCTCCTTCGCTGCTCCATCGCGGCCACTCCTCGGCCTCGTCGGAACCGTCGCCCTCGCCACCCGCGCCGCCCTCCGAACACCCCTGCTCGCCTCCCTGCGATGATAGTAATACGAAACCCTCTGCCCCCTCGTCGCCGTAGCTCCCTCGCTGCTTGATCGCGGCCACCGCTCGGCCTCGTCGCAACCGTCGCCCTCGCCACCCGCGCCGCCCTCCAAGCACCCCTGCTCGCCTCCCTGCGATCAGAGTAAGCTGGTTCTATGCGCACTCTCCTGCTCCTGGCTGCCTCGATCCTTCCCGCCCTCGCCGCAGATCCAAAACTCATCGAGCGCGGCCGATACCTCGTCGAGGACGTCGGAATGTGCGCCGACTGCCACACCCCCAAAACCGAAAAGGGCGAACTTGACCGGTCCAAATGGATGAAGGGCGCAGTCCTCGATTTCATGCCTCTCGCCACCCCGCCCCCCGGCTGGCACAAGACATCCCCCGACCTCACTTCCTCGAGCAAACTCTGGGTAAAGTGGGGCGAACTCAGCATGTTGAAGTACCTCATGACCGGCCTCACCCCGAAGGGAACCCCCGCCGGTCCGCCCATGCCCGTGTACAAGTTCAACAAGCCCGACGCCGAAGCCGTCCTCGAATATTTGAAGTCGCTCAAGTAAGCGCGATAAACTCGTGCGGATGATCGCACGATTTCTAATCCTCGCCTCCGCCACGTTCGCGTTGCAAGCGCAGTCGCCTCACGCCGCCCCCATCGCCCGCGGCGGCGAGCTGTTTGACAAAACCTGCACCGCCTGCCATGGTGCCCGCGCCCTCGGCGGACGCGCCCCCAATCTCACCCGAGGCGACTGGAAATCCGGCGGCAGCGACGAAGCCATCTTGCGCAACATCGTCAAAGGCATCCCCGGCACGCAAATGCCGCCCTTCCCGATGCCCGACGATGACGCCAAAGCCATCCTCGCCTATCTCCGCTCCCTCGAAGGGGCCAAGGCCGAAGTCCCCTTCACCGGCAACCCCCAAGCCGGTGCCGCCCTCTTCTTCGGCTCCGGCCGCTGCGGCAACTGCCACATGGTCCAAGGCCGCGGCGGACGGCTCGGCCCGGACCTCTCGACCATCGCGAAAGAACGTCGCCAAGACGACCTGCGGACCTCCCTCGCCAAGCCCAGCGAAAAGCTCCGCCCAGGCTTCCGCACCGTCGTCGTCACTCTGGCCAGCGGCTCAACCATCACCGGCGTCGCCAAAAACGAAGACACCTTCTCCCTCCAACTCATGGACCGCCAAGAGAAACTCCACCTCCTCGACAAAGCTCAAGTCCGCGAAGTCCGCCAGACCCACGAAAGCCTCATGCCCGCCTCAAAGCTTACCGAAACAGAAACCAACGACGTCCTCGCGTTCCTCAAATCCGGCCGCGTCGAACCCACCGCCTGGAAGCCCGCCGCCGACCTCAATGTCACCTGGGCCCGCCTTCAAAACGCCCCCGCTGAACCCCACAACTGGCTCACCTACTGGGGCGACCTCGCCGGCCATCACTACTCTAAACTCACCCAAATCACCCCCGCAAACGTCAACAATCTCCGCGCCGCCTGGTCTTACCAATTCGGTGCCTCCAACATCCAAACCGTCCCGCTCGTCGTCGACGGCCTCATGTTCGTCACCGGCCCGCTCAGCAACGTCTCCGCCCTCGACGCTCGCTCCGGCCGCACTATTTGGCAATACAAACGGCCGCTTCCTGAAGTCGCCAGCCACTGCACCGTCATGACCAACCGCGGCGTCGCCCTCCTCGGCGACCGCGTCTACGTCTCCACCCTCGATGCCCACCTCGTCGCCCTCGACTCGAAAACCGGCAACGTAATCTTCGACGTCGAAGTCGAAGACTACCGCAAAGGCTTCTCCATCACCCACGCCCCTCTCGTCATCGACGGCAAACTCGTCCTCGGCATCACCGCCGGCGAATGCGCCCTCACCGGCTACGTCTACGCCTTCGACGCCGCCTCCGGCAAGAAGCTCTGGCGCACCCACACCATCGCCCAACCCGGCGATCCCAACAGCGCCAGTTGGGCCGGCGACTCCGCCAAATACGGCGGCGCGCCCACCTGGATGACTGGCACCTACGACCCCGAAACCAACACCGTCTTCTGGACCACCGGCAACCCCGGCCCCGACTACAACGGGGCCGACCGCGCCGGCGACAATCTCTACTCCGATTCCGTCCTCGCCCTCGACCCCGCCACCGGCAAAATCAAGTGGCACTTCCAATACACCCAACACGACGTCCACGATTGGGACGCCAACGAAACCCCAGTTCTCATCGACGCCGTCGTCAAAGGCCAAAAACGAAAGCTCCTCATCATGGCCAACCGCAATGCGTTCTATTACGCCATCGACCGCGTCACCGGCGAGTTCGTCAGCGGCCAAGCCTTCGCCAAACAAACCTGGGCCAAAGGCCTCGATTCCCGCGGCAAACCCATCGTCCTGCCCAACACAACGCCCACCGCCGAAGGTAACTACGTCTGCCCCGATGCTCTCGGAGCCGCCAACTTCGCCGCCCCGTCCTACAGCTCCAAAACCGGCTTCTTCTACGTCGCCGTCCGCGAAACCTGCGCCCACTATTTCACCGAAAACAAAAAGCCCGAACCCGGCCAACCCTTCACCGGAGGTGGCCAACGCGAAGACGAAAAGCAAGGCGAGCAGGGCTTCATCCGCGCCCTCGATCCCGCCACCGGCGACCTCAAGTGGAGCACCCGCATCCAAATCGGCTCCCACGCCGCCGGCGTCCTCTCCACCGCCGGCGGAGTCGTCTTCGCCGCCTCCAAAGACGGCAACATCATGGCCCTCGACGCCGTCTCCGGCAAGATCCTCTGGCACTATCAAACCGGTGCCGCCATGCGCAGCTCCCCCATGTCCTACGCCGTCGACGGCAAGCAATACGTCGCCATCTCCAACGACGCCGCCCTGCTCGTCTTCAACCTTCCCTGACCCGCCCAAATCAACAATGACCCGCGCCATCTACGCCGCCTTCGACGTCTTCCCCCGCGCCAAAGGATCATCCAGCCATATCGCCTCGATGGTCCGCGCCCTGCGCGGCGTCTGCGACCAAGTCACCGTCCTCTGCCTCGGCGCCCCCAACTTGCCCGCCCACCAGCAGCAGGACGGCATCACCATCCATCGCCTCCCGCCCCGTTATCCAGGCCTCCTCGCCCGCGCCACGGCCTTCGCCCAGTTCCTCGAACACCACTGCCCTCCTGGATCAGCCGAACTCCTCGTCTTCCGCGATCCCTGGGGCGGCGCCCCCCTCCTCCGCGCCCTCCCCCACGTCCCCGCCATCTTCGAAGTCAACGCCCTCCCCAGTTGGGAACTCGCCTACTCCCGCCCCGCTTTCGCCGCCAACCCCGCCCTCCAAGCCAAACTTGGCGATCTCGAACGATTTTGTTTAAAACAAGTTCGAGAAATCTTGTGCGTCTCCTCCGTCACCGCCCGCGCCCTGGGCCGCCCCAACATCACCGTCATCCCCAACGCCGCCGCCGACCACTTCTTCTCGCCTCACCCCGGACCCTCCCCCATCCCCGAACTCAACTCCGGCCGCTGGTTCGGCTACATCGGCGGCCTCCAACCCTGGCAAGGCGTCGAACCCCTCCTCGAAGCCTACCGCCGCCTCGCCCCTGACATCCCCGATATCCGCCTCGTCCTACTTAGTGAAGACCGCCCGCCCCGCAAGCTCCCAGAACGCGTCCTCTTCGCCGGACCCGTCAGCCATACGTCTCTCCCCGCCGTCCTCCGCCGCCTCGAATTCACCGTCGCCCCCTTGCTTGAAACCGCCCGCAACACCGTCCAAGGCTGCTGCCCCGTCAAGATGGTCGAAAGCATGGCCGCCGGCGTCCCCGTCCTGGCTTCGAACCTCGCCGTCTGCCGCGAATGGCTCCAACACGGCACCGAAGGCCTTCTCGTCGAACCCGGCGACCGTCGCGCCTGGACCCAAGCGCTATATAGCACTATCACGAACCCCCAACCCTGGGGTCCCGCCGCCCGGCTGCGCGCCAAACGCGATTTCAGTTATCCTCTTGTTCATCGCCAATTGCAGACCGTCTTTCGAAGAGTCTTATGGAACTAGCACAGCTATGCCCCGCCGCCCAGAACGCCGCCCTCGCCAAATCCATCACCGGCGAATGGGACTATCCCGGCTTCGATCAACTCCTCAAAGAACTCATCGCCTTCGACCAGACGATGGATGCCCGCGTCAGGCGCAACCTCCGATGGATGGTCATTTCCATCATCCTCTGCGTCATCGCCTTCATCACCATGTTCATCCTCATCGGCGAGGACTACCTCTATTCCGGCATCGCCGCCTTCGTCGGAGCCCTCGCCAACATGATCCGCTGCATCCAACTCTGGCGCAAATCGAAAAAGCTCGCTCTCCCGGAAGCATCCCTCGAAATGGTCCACGGACTGATTCGCCTCCTTCGCCAGGATCTAGACCCCAAAGCCAAAATCACCGCCACGATCGATCTGTCTGGCCTCACCGACAAGAAAAAACAATCGATAAAACCAATGCAGTGGGCCTATCTGGATCCGTGGTGCTCCATCCGCCTCAAACTCCGCGATGGCTACGTCGCCCTGGTCCGTCAAACCGACACGTTCATCGAAACCACCAAGACCAAGAAGGGCGCTCGCGGCAAAACGAAATCAAAAACCAAATGGAAAAAGCAGTGCCGCGTTACCGCCCGGATCATCCCGCCCGCCCCCGTCGTTTGGGGTGCGCCTCCCCAGGTCGACCGTGTCTGGGAGCGTCACAAAATGGTCACCAAAAACGATGTTTCCGTCGCCGTTCTCGACCGCTGGTGGGCCTTTAAACAACCAACGGACGCCCCCACAAAATCCCCCGCGGCCAGGGATATTATCGGTATGCTATTCCGGCTCTGCGCCATGCGCCCGAAGGAGGCAAAATGACGTGTCAATGGCAAACCGGCCTCCTCTCTCCCGAACCCTGCGGCGGCCTCGCCCTGGGCAGTTGCGGCTCCTGTGGCCAATCCATCTGCATGATTCATTCGTCCATGGGGCCCAGCGGAACCGCCTGCCCCCAATGCGCCAACATGCAACCCGGCTATGAGCAAAACGAAGAAACCGAAATGGCCGGTGCCCGCGGCTCCTACTACCAACAATACGGAACCTCCGGCTACTTCTCCAAAAACGACGAATCGTCCGTAAACCCAAAAAAACGCGAAAAAAACGACGACTTCGAAACGTGACCCTACCCATTCTCTGGATCACTGAACACTATCCCCCCGTCCGCGGCGGCATGGCCACCAGTTGCGCCCGTCAAGTCCGTGAACTCCGTAAATTCGGCCTCACCGTCGACGTCCTCATCCTCAACAGCGCCTCCCTGGAAACCGTCCCCCGCGACGGCGGAACGGACTATCTAATCCCTCCCGATCACGAAGACGGCCTCGCCCCCAACCTCGCCTTTGCCGCTCTGAACGGCCCCTACGCCGTCGTCGTCGGCTTCGGCGCTTCCGGTGCCGGTTACTACGCCGTCACCTTCGCCGCCTGGCTCAACGTCGGCAGCGTTGTCCTCGTCCGAGGCAACGACCTCGACCGCGACTGGTTCCTCCCACAAAAAAGCGCATGGCTCCAGCAAGCCTTCTCCCGCGCCTCCGCCATCGGCGCCGTCACCCCCCAAAAGGTCGAACGAATCCGCCAACTCTATCCCCACAAGCACGTCGCCTGGACCCCCAACTCCGTCGACCTCTCCCGCTGGGAACCCCTCCCCGCCGACCTCCGAAAACGCGACGAAGTCCGCGGCCTCCTTAACGCCGAAGGCAAAAAGGTCATCGGCCTCTTCGGCGAACTCAAAGCCAAAAAGCGCATCCCCTGGTGGCTCGAATCCGTCCGCGATCGCGGCCTCCTCGACCAGATCCGCCTCCTCATCGTCGGCACCGTCGACCTCCCCACCGCCATGATTCTCGAAGACCCCGCCATCGCACCCCGCAGCCTCCGCCTCCCCTTCAGCTCCCCCGACGAACTCCCCGCCCTCTACCGCGCTTGCGACTTCATCGCCATCCCGTCTCTCTTCGAAGGCATGCCCAACGTCCTCCTCGAAGCCATGGCCTGCGGCGTCGTACCCATCGTCTCGGACGCCGCCATTCCGCTCGGCGACGCTGGGTTCGTTTTCCCCGCCGATGACCGCGACGCCGCGGGCGTTGCCACCGCCCAAGCCCTCGCCCATCCCGACCTCCCCTCCCTCGCCGCCCGAGCCCAGCGCTTCGCCCGAGAAACTTTTTCCCCTGAACGGGAGCGAGCGGCCCTCCTCGCCCTCCTCGATATCGCCAAACCATGAGTTGGATCGCCTACTACGCCCCCGGCTCTGGCCTCGGCCATCTCAACCGCGGCCTCGCCGTCTGCCTCGCCCTCCGCGACCTCGGCCACGACGCCCGCCTCATCACCAATTCCCGCTTCGCCGAACGCCTCGCCGGCCTCGCCCGCTGCCCCATCGTCGGCGTCCCCCCCGAACTCGCCGAAGCCTACGTCCTCGAAGCCCGCCCCGACGTCCTCGTCATGGACACCTTCCCCTACGGCCTCCGCGGCGAACGCCCCCAAGCCCCCGCCATGGTCCACCTCGCCCGCCGCCTCCAACAGCCTCTCCCCGCCTCTGGCTTCGACGCCGTCATCCAAGCCGAACCCCTCCCTCCCGACCACGAAGCCCTCCTCGGCCCGTCCATCCGCCTCCCAGGACCGATACGCCTGCCCCCCGGCCGCATCCCCGCTCCCCTCCCCTCCGAACTCGACCGCGACGGCCTTCACTTAGTCGTCCACAGCGGGCCCTCGACCGAAGTTACACAACTAACTAACTTAGCCCCAGATCCCCGAGCAATAATCAACCTGACGTACTATCCAGCCTGTAATATTCTCCACCGAGCCGCCCACGTCTACAGCGGAGCCGGTTACAACATCATGGCCGAAATGCTGGGCCGGCCAAACCACACCGCCATTCCCTTCCCCCGCCACTACGACGATCAATTCGCCCGCTCCCTCGGCTTCTTCACCGAACTGGCGGACGGGACCCCGCTGGCAGCGAGCACGATTGCTTCTTTCTTGCCGTGATGTCGAAACAGTCCCCCGCTTCCAGCCAGTAATAGGACTTACCATCAGCCCCCACCCCATAATTCGCATCATAAATCGCCACTTTACTCGCCCCCACCACGGAAAACGAGTTCCCCGCCACCACAATCGCCGTCGCCTCATCCAACCCAATCCCCAACAACTCCGGCTTCAACGAAATCACCGGCACCAAATCATTCTCCCGGTGCCGCGCAATCAAATGCTGATCAATCGCCACGTTCCGCAGGAACCCAAAACCCTCCTCATACCCCTTCGCCATCATCACCGTATTCCCTTCTCGCGCCCCCCGCACTAAGTAACTTCCTTGAATCGTCGCCCCCGCGCTGGTCCCCGCAATCACCCCGCCCCGCCCGAGTAAGTTCTCCAACTCGCGGACAGTCTTAGTCCCCAAGTAACTATCCACTAATCGCCATTGCCGTCCCCCATCAATCCAAACTCCTTTCGCCGCCTTCAACCCGGCTACAAACTCATCCGTGTCCGCCACCTTCCGGTCGTTCGTATGCAATTGCATCAAGTGCGTAAACCCAGCCCGAGTCAACGGATGCCGCTCCAGCGACGGAACCCCTTCCCCCGCCGTAGGAATCACGACGATCAAAGCATCCAACCCCCCCGCCAAATTCGCAAAACGGTCCAGAATCGGCTGGCCCACCGCCCCGCCCCCAATCACAATCAAATGCCCCTTCGCCGGCCCCGACCCCGGGCTATGCGTAACCGCATTCGTCACCGGCTGCGCCCCCAGCGCAACACCAAACAAGCTCAGGAAAAGCAAACGCATGATGCGATCATAACAAGCATGTTCTCCTCCCGGCTACCCTGGAACACCCCCTCCAACGCGCTCTCCCGCCGCGCCGAGCAACTCCGCGGCCAATATCTCGACCTCACCGAGTCAAACCCCACCCAGGTCGGCCTCACCTACGACACCGACCGCATCCTAGCCGCCTTCCACCACCCCGAAATCCTCCAATACTCGCCCGATGCCCGCGGCCTCCCCATTGCCCTCCAAGCCACCCGCGCCGACTTCATGACCGCCTCCACCAGCGAAAGCTATTCCTGGCTCTTCAAACTCCTCTGCGACCCCGGCGACGAAGTCCTCGCGCCCCGCCCCTCATACCCCCTATTTGACCTCCTCGCCGGCCTGGAGGGCGTTCACGTCAAGCAGTACCCCTTGCGCTACGCCGAAGGCTGGTTCATCGACTACGAAACCCTCAAAGCCGAAATCACCCCCCGCACCAAGGCCATCCTCGTCGTCCATCCCAACAACCCCACTGGCTCCTTCGTCTCCCCCGCCGAACTTGACCAACTCACCGCCTGCGGCCTCCCCATCATCTCCGACGAAGTCTTCGCTGGATACGCCCTCGAACCCAACCCCCTCCCCACCCTCGGCGACAACGGCCGCGTCCTCACTTTCGTCCTCGACGGCCTCTCCAAATCCGCCGGCCTCCCCCAAATGAAAGCCGGCTGGATCCGCGTCTCCGGCCCCGGTGCCGACGAAGCCCGTCACCGCCTCGAACTCATCGCCGATACCTACCTCTCCATCTCGACGCCCGTTCAATGGGCGCTCCCCGAACTCCTCGCCGCCGGAGTCCAAACGCAAATCCTCCACCGCCTCCGAACCAACCGAGCCCAACTCCCCGCGGCCCTACGAATCGACGGAGGCTGGTGCGCCATTCTCCGCATGCCCGCCACCCGCTCGGATGAAGAGTGGGCCCTCCACTTACTCGAACACCAACACGTCCTCGTCCAACCCGGCTATTTCTTCGACCTCGAAGGCGGCCCGTACCTAGTCGTGAGCTTACTCACCGAACCAGGTACGTTTACCGAAGGCCTCCGGCGTATCACTGCTTGATAAGCGTCCCATCCCGTTGGCGAACCTCGCCCCAACCGCCATGATTCGTCTTGCGACCGCCGTCCTCCTCGAACACCAACGCTACTTCTTCGACTTCGAAGGCGGCCCGAAGCCATCGAATCGCCCCATTGCCCCGGCGGCGCACGTCGCCCCAACCGCCATGATTCGTCCAACGCGTCCTCGTCCGACCCGGCTACATCTTCGACCTCGAAGGAGGCCCGAAGCCATCGCAGCCGTACTGCTTAACAATCGTCCCATCGCCCCGGCGGCAACCGCCATGATTCGTCTTGCGACCGCCGTCCTCCTCGAACGCCAACGCGTCCTCGTCCAACCCGGCTACATCTTCGACCTCGAAGGCGACCCGTACTTGGTCGTGAACTTACTCACCGAACCAAGTACGTTCGCCGAAGGCCTGCGCCGGTTAACTGACAAAGGACTTACTGCTTAATAATTGTCCCATCCCGTCGGCGAACCTCGCCCCAACCGCCATTGTTCGCCTTCCGGTTGCCGCTCTCGCCAAAGCCAAATGGATACTTCGCCGCCGCCTTCTCGTTAATCTCAATCCCCCAACCCGGCTTCTCGTTGGCGTACAAGTAGCCGTTCTTCATCTCCGGGCAGCCGTCAAACACTTCCCTCACCCGTTCACTAAACGGGCTATACTCCTGAATCCCGAAGTTATAACTAACTAAGTCCAAAGTCACGTTGGCCGCATGGCCAATCGGGCTCACATCGCCCGGCCCGTGCCACGCCGTCTTCACGCCGTAATGCTCGGCCATAATCGCCATCTTCCGACAAGGCGTCAACCCACCAGCCTGTGAAACGTGCACACGGATGTAGTCGATCAACCGCTCTTCAATCAACGGGCTCCACTCGTGCGGGCTATTAAATAACTCGCCCATCGCAATCGGCGTCGAAGTCTGCTGCCGCATAATCCGGAACCACGCAATATCCTCCGGGCTCAGCGGGTCTTCAAAGAAGAACAACTTAAACTTTTCAACGTCCCGCGCCATCTGCAACGCCTGCGTCGGACTGATCCGCTCATGCACATCGTGGCAAAGTTCCAACTCTTCCGGCAGCTCCTTCCGGCAAGCTTCAAACAGCTTCAGCGTCCGCCGAATATACACCGCCGGCTCATACACCGGACCCGTGTGCAGCGCCTGCACTTTCGTATCTGTCTGCCCGCCAGACCCGTACGCCGCCATCCCCGGAATTCCCACCTGCACCCGCACGTGCCGGAAACCTTGGTCCATGTATTTCCGCACGCCATCGATCACTTCCGGAATCTCGTTGCCGCTCGCATGCCCGTAGCAATCGGCCGCCTCGCGCAACTTCCCGCCCAGCAACTGATACACCGGCATGTTCGCCTGCCGACCCTTGATGTCCCACAACGCTTGATCCACACCGCTGATCGCGTTATTCAACACCGGCCCATTCCGCCAGTACGACGAGTTATAGCAGGCCTGCCAAATGTCGTCGATCCGGTCTGCCGACTTGCCAATCAGAAACGGCTTCAGATAGCGGTTCACCGCCTCCACCACCAGATCGGCCCGCTGCGTGAACGTCGCGCAGCCATACCCATACAGCCCATCCTGGTCGGTCGTAATTTTCACAACAGGCAGGCGCAAACCGCCCGGCGCCGTGGCGATCACGCTGACGTCTTTAATCTTCGGCGATGGCAAACCTCGGACGGCCTTCGCGAC
>JANXMS010000212.1 GCA_025354525.1 Acidobacteriota bacterium | reverse complement strand
GCCCTGAGCTGGGACAAACGTAGTTTGCAGTCCGCCCAATACGGGGCCGGTAGTTCGGGTTTCCAGAACGCCTCCATTAAGGCGGGTATCGCTCTAATGGCGCGCGAACATTTACTGAAGGTAGGGGGTTCGGGGGGTGATTGGCCGATTTTTGACCCCGGCGCTGGGGGCGAGTTATGCGCAGGCGTTTGGGACGTTAGCCATATCCGAGCCAGCAACGTGGCGCCCACCATCTCGGCCAGCTCCGGCGAATAGGCCGTAAAGTACTTTACGATTTGATCGAAGTGGCCGAACCCTTTTTCCGAGAAGAATATCAAGAAATCCAAACCGGTACCATCGCCTCGACCTCAGCCAATGGCGACACGAGTCCGCACGCCCCACTCCGGCAGCGTCGACCTATTTTCGACCGACATCACGGTTTCTTAGCGATTATCGGACGACGCACGAAAGACTCTGAGGAATCTTGCAACAAGTGTCCGCAGCAGGAATCACATATAATAAGAACGCAATGAGTGCTACGGCTAGTGGTTTGGCGCGCGTCTCGCGCTTCTACGAAGCCCCCGTGGGTAAAAAAGTTGTCATGGCGGTAACGGGGCTGATTTTGGTTGGGTTTGTGCTCGGTCACATGGCCGGCAACTTGCAGATTTATCTGCCGGTAGGGGAAAACGGCGTTTACGCCATCGACAAATATGGAGCCTTGCTCCATGCCAGCGAAGAGCTTCTCTGGGGCGTCCGCCTCGCCTTGCTCGCCAGCGTCGGATTGCACATCTGGTCCGCCATCCAACTGGCCTCGGCCTCCAATGCCGCCCGTCCAGTTCGCTACGTGAAGCAAAACCCGCTCAAGAGCACCTATGCTTCCCGCACCATGTACTGGAGCGGCCCCATCATCGGGTTCTTCATCGTCTATCACCTTCTGCACTTCACGACGGGTACCGTACATCCAGACTATAAGTACATGAGCGTGCATGACAACGTCGTCAAAGGCTTCTCCGTCTGGTACGTTTCAGCCTTCTACATCGTGGCCATGGCGATGCTCTGCCTGCACCTCTATCACGGCGTTTGGAGCATGTTTCAATCGCTCGGGTTCAATCACCCCCGTTATACCCCGCTCCTGCAATCCGGGGCCAAAGCCTTCGCATTCCTTATCGCTGCCGGGAACATTTCCATCCCATTAGCGGTTCTCACTGGATTGGTTAAATAATCTATGGAACTCGATCCTCGGATCCCCTCCGGCCCTATCGAACAGCGATGGGACAACTGCAAGTTTGATATGAAGCTGGTCAACCCAGCCAACAAGCGCAAGTATCACGTCATCGTGGTCGGCACTGGACTCGCCGGGGGCGCCGCCGCTGCCAGTCTCGCCGAACTCGGCTACAACGTGAAGTGCTTCTGCTTCCAGGATTCGCCCCGCCGCGCTCACTCCATCGCCGCGCAGGGTGGCATCAACGCCGCGAAGAACTATCAAAATGATGGCGACTCCATCTACCGGCTCTTCTACGATACCGTCAAAGGCGGCGACTTCCGCGCCCGCGAATCGAACGTCTATCGCCTAGCCCAAATCTCGGTCAACATCATCGACCAAGCCGTCGCCCAAGGTGTCCCCTTCGCTCGCGAATACGGCGGTACCCTCGCCAACCGCTCCTTCGGCGGTGCCCAAGTCTCCCGCACTTTCTATGCCCGCGGCCAAACCGGCCAGCAGCTTCTCCTCGGTGCCTACCAGTCACTCGAACGCCAAATCTCCCTCGGCAAAGTCGACATGCAGACCCGCACCGAAATGCTCGACCTCATCGTCATTGATGGTCGCGCCCGCGGCATCGTCACCCGGAACCTCCTTACCGGTACCACTGAAATCCACATCGCTGACGCCGTCATCCTCGGCACCGGCGGATACGGAAACGTTTTCTACCTCTCGACCAACGCCAAGGGCTCCAACACCACCGCCATCTGGCGCGCCCACAAACGCGGTGCCCTGTTCGCTAACCCCTGCTTCACGCAGATCCATCCCACCTGCATCCCCGTCAGCGGCGACTACCAGTCGAAGCTCACGCTCATGTCCGAGTCGCTCCGTAATGACGGGCGTATTTGGGTCCCGAAAAAGGTCGGCGACGATCGGCCGCCCCAGTCCATCCCAGAAGACGAGCGCGACTACTACCTCGAACGCGCCTACCCCAGCTTCGGAAACCTCGTCCCCCGTGACGTCGCCAGCCGAGCCGCCAAACGCCTCTGTGACGAAGGAAAGGGCGTCGGCCCCACCGGCCTCGGCGTCTACCTCGATTTCAGCGATGCCATCAATCGCCTCGGCCAATCCGCCGTCGCCGAACGATACGGCAACCTGTTCGAAATGTACGAACGCATCGCTGGCGAAAACCCCTACCAAGTGCCGATGCGCATCTACCCCGCCATCCACTACACCATGGGCGGTCTCTGGGTCGACTACCAACTGCAGTCGACCATCCCGGGCCTCTTCGTCCTCGGCGAAGCCAACTTCTCGGACCATGGTGCCAACCGCCTTGGAGCCAGCGCCCTCATGCAGGGCCTCGCCGACGGCTACTTCGTCATCCCCTACACCATCGGCAACTACCTCGCCTCCAACAAACTCGACAAGGTATCCGCCGACCATCCCGCCGCCCTCGCCGCCAAAGCCGAAGTAATCGAACGCGTCAAGAAACTGCTCTCGATCAAAGGTAAACGCACCGTCGATAGCTTACACCGCGAACTCGGCAAGATCATCTGGGACTTCTGCGGCATGGCCCGCAACGAAAAGGGCCTCACCGAAGCCATCGCTAAAGTTCGCGCCCTCAAAACCGAATTCTGGACCAACGTCAACGTCCTCGGCTCCGGCGACGAACTGAACCAATCGCTCGAAAAGGCCGGTCGTGTCGCTGACTTCATCGAACTCGGCGAACTCATGTGCATCGACGCTCTCGACCGTAAAGAGAGTTGCGGCGGCCACTTCCGCGAGGAGTACCAGACTCCGGACGGCGAAGCGCAACGCGATGACGAAAATTACGCCTACGCCGCCGCCTGGGGGTTTGCCGGCGAAGGCAAGGACCCCGTCCTCCACAAAGAAAAGCTGACGTTTGAGTACGTCCACCCGTCGCAGCGGTCCTACAAGTAAGGGATTTAGAATAGCCATGAGCAGCATGAAGATCACCCTCAACATCTGGCGCCAGAAGTCGCCCGTCGACTCCGGCCAGATGGTGAAGTACCAACTCGACAACGTCAGTGAGCATATGTCGTTTCTCGAAATGCTTGACGTCTTGAATGAGCAGTTAATCGGCAAAGGCGAGGTCCCCCTTGCTTTCGAACATGATTGCCGCGAAGGCATCTGCGGCTCCTGCGGCTTTGTCATCAACGGCGTCGCCCACGGCCCCCGCGGCGGCACCACCGTCTGCCAGTTGCATATGCGTGAATTTAAGTCCGGCGATGAACTCTTCATCGAACCCTTTCGCGCCGCCGCGTTCCCCGTCATTAAGGATCTCGTCGTCAACCGCAGCGCCTTCGACCGTATCATCCAAGCCGGCGGCTTCGTCAGCATCCCCACTGGCAGCGCCCCCGATGGCAACGCCATCCTCGTGCCGAAGAAACAGTCCGACCGCGCCATGTCCGCCGCCACCTGCATCGGCTGCGGGGCCTGCGTCGCGGCCTGCCCCAACGCCTCGGCATCGCTGTTCACCTCGGCCAAAATCTCCCACCTCGGTCTGCTCCCCCAGGGTCAGCCCGAACGCTACCAATGCGCCGTGAAAATGGTCAACCAAGCCAACGAAGAAGGCGTCGGCGGCTGCTCCAACATTGGCCTC
>JANXMS010000157.1 GCA_025354525.1 Acidobacteriota bacterium | reverse complement strand
ACGTTGGCACCGGCGGAGATGACGCGGGACCAGACGGCCCCTTCTTTTTCGAAGCCGTAGAGGGGGCGGGGGTTGTTATAGAAGCGCTCGGTGAGGAAGGCGAGTTGGTTGGGGTAGTGGGTGACGTAGCCGTGGCGGTTGGCGTAGAGTTGGGCGCGGAGGGTGAAGTGGGTGGGGTGGCAGGCGACGCAGAGAGAGGTTTCCTGATGGGGGGAGGAGATGCGGTCGTAGACGCCGCCGCGACGGGGGGTGTTGGCGTGCCAGGAGTCGCCGGCGGCGACGAGGTAGTCGATGGCGGTTTGGACGGCTTCGCGGGGGTTTGCGTAGGGCGGGAGGTTATAGAGGCGGCTCAGTAGTTTGTAAGTGGGATGGGACATGCGGACGCGGACATAGTAAGTGCCGGGTTGGCGGAGGGTGCGCGTCGAGAACTTATTG
The DNA here is from genome assembly GCA_025354525.1 of Acidobacteriota bacterium. Classification (GTDB taxonomy): domain Bacteria; phylum Acidobacteriota; class Terriglobia; order Bryobacterales; family Bryobacteraceae. The sequence continues at coordinate 13,928 of JANXMS010000157.1, read as the reverse complement.
CCGGGGAGGGCTTGGACTTCGTGGGGAAGGGAGACGGGGTCTTCGCCTTCGGAGTATTCGGTGAGTTTGCCGTTGACGAGACGGTGGAGAGAGACGTCGACGGGGATGTTGTCGCGGTCCGTGAGGTCGAGGGCGAGGTGGAGGAGTTGAGGGGTGGGGGAGGAGAACTCGAAACGGAACCAGTCCTCGGCGGGGGGTTGTTTGCGGGAATCGCCGAGGGGGATGTAGGGGGTTTCGTCACCGGAGGCGAGGACGGGTTGACCGAGACGGAAGGGGGTGGCGGTGGCCCAGGAGTTGTTGGGTTCGGCTTCGAATTGAGAGGAAGCGGGGAGGGGGCGGAAGGTGATGCGGACCGGGACGTTGGGGGGGTGAGTGATGTGGAGCGAGAGGCCGGCACCGGAGCCAACGTAGGTGAACAGGTCGCCGTCTCCGGCGTGGAGTTGCTTGGAGAGGAGAATTTCGGATTGGCGACGGAGTTCGACGGTGACGGTGGCCAGGCCGAGGGCGGCGGGGGCCGGGACGGAGACGAGGAGGCTTTGCGGCCCGGGGAGAAGATTTTTTCGAACAACGGTGGCGGCCAGGGGGATGGCCGCCAGGAGGCAGAGAAGCGCAATACGCATGGGAGAGATTAGCCGAGTTTCTGCTGGAGTTTCTTGATGTCTTCGAGTTCTTGTTTTTGAGGATTGCCTTTAAGGGCTAGCTCGAGGGAGCGTTTGGCTTGCACCTTGTCGCCTCGTTGGGAGAGAGCCATCGCGTGATGGTAGTGGAAGACGGAGACGGTGGGGTGTTTGGCGGTAAGGTCGGAGAAGATGGCGATGGCGTTATTGGAAAGGCCTTTCTTGATATAAATCCAGCCGAGGGTGTCAGCGATCATGGGATCGTTGGGTTGTTTCTGCCGAGCGCGCTGGGCCAAGGTGAGGGCGGCGTCGAGTTCATTGCCATCTTCAGCGAGGAGATAGGCGAGGTTATTGAGGGCGAGGGCGTTATCGGGTTGGATGCGAAGGACCTGATCGTAGAGGGGGCGGGCCTCGGTAAACCGTTTCATGCCGTCGAGGGCCATGGCGCGGTTTAGGAGGGGGGAAACGCCATTGGGGGCGAGATCGGAGGCCTTTTTCCAAGATTCGAGAGCGCCTTTGAAATCGCCCTTGAGCTTTTGGGCTTCGGCGAGGCGCATGTAGAGGTCGGGCTGATCACTCTGGACTAGAGCGACTTTGCGAAGGAGGTCGATGGCGGTATCTGGTTGACCGGAGCGAATCGCGATGGTGGCTCGCGCGACTTGGAAAGCGAGTGCTTTGGGGAACTTGACGATTTCGGCATCGACTAGCTTGCCCGCCACATCAAAACGACCTTGGGCCATGTAGGTTTCGATAAGACCCATGAGGCCGCGGAGGTCAGGGCTGTCGCCGAAGTAGACGGCGCGGAAGTTTTCCTCCGCATTCTTATAATCTTTATCGTTGAAGTAGGCGAAACCGAGTTGGTACTGGGCGTCTTTCGATTTCGGGTACAGCTTAATGGTTTCGAGGAGGAGCGCTCTGGCTTCAGGGCGGTTGTTCTGGGCCAATAGGGCGTGGGAACGGACGAGGCGACCGAATAGGTTGTTGGGGGACTGACTGAGGACTTCGCCGGAGAGTTGGAGGGCGGAGGTCCAATCCTGCTTTTGGAGGCTGAGTTGAGCAAGAGCATTGCGGGCGGGGAAGAAATCCGACTTCAGTTTTAGGACTTCGAGGAATTGGAGTTTCGCGGCGTCGAGATCCCCTCGAATCAGGAGGGCGTTGCCGAGATCGAAGCGGAGGACGAAATTATCGGGTAATTTAGAGACAACTGATTGGAGATCGGCGAGGGCGGCATTGAGATTTTCCGGTTTGCCCCCGAGGAGCCACAAGTGGGCACGGATCGCGATGGCCTCTGGGTCCTTGGGGTCGGCCTTGAGCATGGTTTCGACCATAGTTTGGGCTTCGGAAATTTTATTCTGGGCGCTGAGGGATTCGACGATGCCTTTGCGCAACGTTTTCTTCATGGCGTCATCCTTGGCATTGGCGAGGCCAAGTTCTCGAATCTTGATGGATCGATCAAAATCGCGGAGTCGGAAGTAGAAGGAGCCGACCTGTTCGTAGGCGTCGGGGAATTTGGCGCTGTCCTTGATGATTTGGTCGAGGACTTTGACCGTTTCCCCCTCGTTTCGGAGAGCGGCTTGGTGAGCAGCGAGGGCGATGCGGGCGTAGACGAGGTCAGGGAGATTGGTGACTCTTAGCTTAACAATGCGTTCAGCGTCTGGCAGCCGGTTCGTGCGGAGGTAGTAATTGTAGAGGGTATCGTAACCGCGAAGGTAGTCTTTCGACGTTTCGAGGAGCTTGACGAGGAGCGCTTCTCCTTCCGGCTCTCGCTTCAGGGCCATATACATGGATGCGATGGCGACCTGCGTTTCGGGTTGACCCGGTTTCGCTTTGTCCGCAGCCAGATAGTGATCGAGAGCTACTTGCGGTTTCTGGGACATCTGATCGATCATGCCTTGCAGGCGCAAATACTCGTAAGAATTCGCGTGCGTTTTTTTCATACGGACAGCGATGTCTTCGATCTCTTTGAGGAGTGCCGCCTGTTTTTTCGGGTCGGAGACATAGACGCTGACGTAGATATCGGACAATTGCCGGGCGGAGTCGAGATTGTCGGGCTGGAGTTCGACGGACCGTTTGAACGAGTTGATCGCGTCGGGATACTGACCGAGCTTGAGCGATGTGAGGGCGAGTCGATAGTAAGCTTCTCCGTAACGAGCGTCCACTTTGAGCGCGTTTCGGTACATGATCGAAGCCTCGCGGAACTTGCCTGTTTCGAAGTATTTGTTGCCGTTGGCGAGAAACTTCTTTTTCCGTGTTTCCGGGTCGCGGGAACAGGAACTCAGCAAGAGGGAGAGGGTGAGTAAGCAGGCGAAGAGTGTACGGGAGAGCATCGGGATTGGTGGTCAGAGTCCTGACTCTAATAGTATAGCCGGAATCGCCGATTCAAGAGCTTACTGAGGTACTATCCTGGCTGGGCTAGTAGGGCCCTAGACTATTCGACCGCGACGGACGGGACGAAGTTACCGGAGATGGGGCTACTGATGCCGCCGATGGTGATGACCACTTTGAGGTCTTGGCCTTTTTCGTGGAAGCCGGGAACGCGGAGGTTGATCTGGTAGAGGCCAACGTAACCGGGAACGAGGCCGCTCCAATCGACGATCATCTCTTCCTGGACGGTGGGCCCGCGGGTGAGGTCAGCAGGGTTAACCGCTTTGCGGAAATAGAGTTTTAAGTCGTCGGTTTCGATCAGCGGGGAGGAGGGAGCGGGTACGCCGGGGGCGAGCGGGGTTCTGGGGGGGATGCCTAAGCCGACGGCGTAGAGGACGAGGGGTTCGTCGCGTTTGGCGGGTCGTTGGGTCGAGACGGGTTCGCCGTTGGCGCGGAAGAGGAGGGCGCGTTTGGTTTCGGGGTCAGAGAGGGCGGCGGGGGTGTAGCGGCCGACGGTGAGCTGGACGGGTAGGGCGGCCACTTTTCGGTCGAGGGAACGGACGATGAGGGGGTAGCGGCCGGGGGCGAGGTTGGGAGGAATTTGGGCGTTGATCTGGCCGGAGGAGGTCATCAACAGGGGGAGGGGGTTGTTGTTGAGGGTGAGGCAGACTCCGCCGAGGGAGGTTGGGAGAGGGGTATCCGAGGCGGTAGCGGAGCGTCCGAGGTTAGAGCCGAAGATGGAAATAAGTCCGTTTTGTGCGGCACCGGCGGTATAAGTACCGACGCTGACGACGCCGGCGGCCGGAACAACGGGTCGCTCGGAGGGGAGGATGGGATCGAGCGGGATGATACTGAGGCCGCTGGTAGTTAGAATATAGGCGTTCGTGAGGGCGGCGTCGACAGCGAGCAAGCGCCCATCGACGTTAGTGCGCTGGGTTCCGTTCAAGCGGGTGAGTGGGCCTTCGAGGGCGGCGACACTGCGCATCGTGAGGCCGGTATTAACATCGACGATTTCAATGGTAGACGTATCGGTGACTACGGTGTTGGCGTTGGCGTTGGCGTTGGCGACGACGGGTTGGGTGAAGCGGGCGTAGACGTTGCCGGAACCGGCGGCGACTGAGGAGATTGGCCGGGTGGTGGTGGCGGCAGGGGCACCGGGGGGTCGGCCCGGAAGGATGGGCTCGGCGATGCCGCCGGCTATGGGAGAGAGGGTTTGGTTGAGAACGAGTCCATTGGCAAGAAAGTATTGGCCGCGGGGGCCGGCGCTGACGGGTCCGAAGTAGCCATTTATGGGTGCGAGGGCGACTTGGCGGGACTGGACGTAGTCATCGACGGAGGCATCGTAGAGATAGGCGTTGCCGTTTCCGGCGAGGAGGATGAGATATTCGCCGTTGGGGGTGACGCTAATGGTGCGCGGACCTGCGACGGTGGCGGTGCCAATGATAGGGCTGATGGCACGGGGGAGTGCTTCGTCACCGACGACGCGCCAGAGGGTTCCGTTGCTCATCACGATTTGCAAGCCGCGCTGGGTTACGCCGATCTGGGAGGGAGTGATGATGGGTACATTACCGTTGAAGGGGATGGGGGGGAACTTGACTCGACCGGAAACGCGGAGGTTATCGAGATCGATGATGGAGATCGATTCGCTGCCGCTATTGGCGACGTATAGGCTGGACCCATCGGGAGAGAGGGCAAGGGCGCGGGGGAGTTGGCCGACCTTGATGGAGCTGAGGAGGCGGCGTTGGCGGATATCGTAAACTTCGACGCGATTCATGCCGGAATTAGCCATATAGAGGCGCTGGCGCTGCGAGTCGGTGACGATATCGGTGAGGCCTTCTGAAGGGGAGAGGCTCGTGCGAATCGGGACAATTTCTCCGCGGGCTTCGGTATTGCGGGAGTTCTGGTAGACCCGAACGATGGAGGGCACGTTGATGGCTTGCGGGGAGGAGATGAGGTAATCAAACGATTGGGCGGTGCCCAGGGAGCGACCGGCGAGACTATTAAAGACGAAGTCGACGGCGGTCGAGTTCTGCCCTTCGCGGACAGGGCGGGCGATGGGGGCTTGTTGCAGGATCGCGTTGGCGGCGTTGTTTTGATTTCCTCCACCTTGGCCGGGAAATCCGGGAATATTGGTGGGGAAGCCAGGGAAGGGGATGACGAATCCGCCGCCTCCGGGACCGGGGAGACCGCCGCCAATGCCGGGGATGTTGATAACGGCCGCGGTTGCCAGCGTTTGGAGCAAAGTGGGAGTGAAGACGAGGGGCCCGGCGGCACGACCGGAGTTTGCCACTTCGACGCGGAAAGTGCGGCCTTCCGGGGTGGAGTTGCACTGATCGGAGGAGACGACGACGGCGTTCGTCGCGGGCTGGAGGACGACACCGCGGGCGATATCATTGACAGGAATGATGGTGAAACCGCTTTCGCTGAGGGCGTAAAGATTGCTGCCATCTTGGCTCGAAACGATTTTGCCGGCGAGGTTTTCGGGAAGCTGGAGCGCGTCGTAGATGAGCAGATTGTCGGCGTCGTCGATGAGGAGTTGTGTGACGTTGGCCCGGGCCGCGGGGCTTTGGACCGGGGTGATATTGAAGGCCGCGAAGATGCGGGTTCCGTCGGGAGTAAAAACGCTGCCACCCTGATTTTGCTGCAGGTTGAACTGTCCTCCGACTTGGGCGAAGCCGGCGGCGGTGACGGTGACCGAAAGGGGGAAAGGCGCGTTAGCGGCGTTTTGCTGAGCGAGGACGGAGAGGGTTTCGGTTTCGAATAAACGAAGGCCCATCATGAAGCGGTTGCCATCGGGGGAGACGGAAAGGACGGTGGAGGTATCGCCGACGATGCGGCTGCGGAGGACGCTGGCGGAGGAGGCCTCGTAGACGAAGACGACGCGCTGGGTCGCGTTAAAGGCGTTGACACCGATGATGCGGGAGCCATCGCGGGTGGCGACGAGTTGACTGCGGTTGGCGAGAAAGACGCGACCGGCGAGGGGGGGCAGGGTGGGCGGGAGGGGAGGAGGAGTGACCACCGGGACCGTGCTGAGAATACGGGTCGTGTCGGCGACGCCGGGATCGAAAATGAGGAGGGTATTGAGGAGGTTGTTTTGGCCGGAGCCGATTGTGGTGATGAGAACGCGGTCATCCGAGCCGACAGCTACGCCTTCTGGTTTGGCGGGGAGGGAGATTTTGCGAATGACGGCCGGGGGGGAGAGGCGCGTATCGATGACGTTGAGCGAGGAGCCATCGTGGCAGGTGACGTAGAGGAAATCGCCACTGCGAGAGAGCGCGGCCGAAAGAGGGAGGGCGTCGGTGAGGACCGAGGAGAGAACGCGGCGTTGCACGACGGAAAAAACGTCGATGCGGTTGAAAGGAGCGGGGCGAACGAGATAGAGCAGGCCGCGGGCGTCGTCGAGCACGAGGTCGCTGGCTCCGCCGGTGATGCTGCTGACGGTGCCTAGAGTCGCGGCGGTGGAAGTCGCCGGGAACAAGAAAACAAAAGCAGTTAGGGCGAGAATGAGTCGAACTAGACGCATGGAATCCTCAACTATAACCCGTGCGAAGCGCCAAAGTTTCGCTAATCCGAATTCACTTCATGAGAGCGAGCACGTTTCCGGTCTCGCGGAGGAGGTCGAGGCGGGCGCGGTCGAGGCTGTAGCGGGTGTCAAAAAGGGCGATCCATTTTTCGCTTTCCTGGAGACGGGCCTCTTCGATCTGCTTAAGGGGGGCCCGTCCTTCCTCATAAAGAGCGAGGAAAACGGAGACTTGGTCGCGGGCTACTTCGAGGTCGAGTTTGGCGACCTCGGTCGAGAGTTGCTGCTGAGCGACGATCTGCCAGGCTCGTCGGGCGCCGACGGCGATGCGACTGCGGGCGGCGGTGACTTGGGAGCGGAGACCAACTATTTCCGAGGAGGCGATATCCTTCTGGGCGCGGCCGGCCAGCGAGGGGACGATCGGAATCCGAAACGACATTCCAAGTTGGCCGTTGTTGGCGTCGAAACGGTTGAAGAATTTGTCGTAGTTGTTGAAGCGGGCGAAGCGGCCGTATTGAGCGACGAGATCGAGGGTGGGCAGCCGCTGGGCTTCGTAACTTTTCATTTCAAAGTTCTTGGCCTTGAGTTGGGAGTCGAGGCGCTGGAGTTCGCGGGAGTTACGGAGAGCGTTGAGGATGGCGTCGGATTCGGTATCGCTGACGACGGGGACGGCGCGTTCGGCTTCGACGGGTTGAACGCGGTCTTCCGGGGGGAAGCCGAGGAGAAGGGCGAGATCGGTTTCGGCGGCTTCGCGGTCGAATTGAAGACGCTGGAGCCGTTGGCGGGCCTGGGCGAGTTTAAGGCGAGCGCGCTTTTCTTCAAGCGGCAGTTCCCTGCCCTCTTCGATCAGGACGACGGTGGTGGCGCGGGCGCGTTCGAAGTTGATGATTTGTTGGTCGATGGCTTTGATGGCTTCGGCGATGCGGCCGGCTTCGACATAGAGGGTGGCAGCGCGGTAGGCGACGGCTTCCCGGCGTTCTTCCGTGCTGATTTTGGTGGTGCGTTCCTGCTCGCGACTTTTTTCGAGCAAAAGCCGTTGGGGACGGTTGAAGATGCTGGCGATGGCGCGGGCTTCGACAATGGACGGTGCGGAGCCTTCGATGCTCATGGGGAAGCCGCTTGAATAAGCGAGGCCGCTGCCGAGGATGACTTTGGGCATGAAGGGATCGCGCGCGACGCGGATGCCGTCGGCGGCTTTGCGTTCTTCAAGGCGGGCTTGAGCGACGTCGGGATTCTGGGCCATCGCGATTTCCAGGACGGCTTTCAGCTTCATGGGGCGGAGTTCGGCGAAGGCGACGGTGGTGACGAGGAAAGCAAGGAGGAGGCGCATGATTACCTGAGACTGAGTCCGCCATCGACGGCCATGATCTGACCGGTGACGTAGTTGGAAGCGGAGAGGAAGTAGGCGACAGCGTTGGCGATTTCGTCGCCGGTGCCGACGCGGGCGGCGGGCGTGGCGCGAACCATGCTGGCCATTTCGTCGTTCCATTCGCCGAAGGGGATGACGCCGGGGGCGACGGAATTCACGGTGATTTCAGGGGCGAAGCTCTTAGCGAGGGCCTTCGTAAGCATGATGACGCCGGCTTTGGAGGCGCAGTAGTGGGCGTGGTCGGCCCAAGGGCGGAGGCCGCCGAGGGAGCTAATATTCACAATTCGGCCGAAGCCTTGGGCCTTCATGCGACGACCGGCTTCGCGGCAGCAGAAGAACGTGGCTTTCAGGTTGACGTCGTGAATGAAGTCCCAGTCGGCTTCGGTCACTTCAAGGGGGTTGAACTTGGTGAAGCGGGCGGCGTTGTTGACGAGGCCATCGAGGCGACCGAGGCGGTGATCGATGTCGGCGAACATGGCTTCGATTTCGGCGACTTTGGTGAGGTCCGCGCGGAAGAGTTCGGCGCCCCCGCACTCGGCGGCCGTTTGTTCGGCTTCAGCGCGGGAGGAGCTGTAATGGATGGCGACGCGGGCACCTTCGCGAGCGAGGCGAAGGGCGATGGAGCGGCCGACGCGTTTGGCGGCACCGGTGATGAGGATGACTTTTCCGTCGAGGCTAGGCAGTGGGCTCTCCATGGACTTCAACGTCCTCTTGTTCCATCGTATGCTCTGGGATGGACGGCTCAGGAAGGCGACCGGTTGCGTTGGCCCACATCCAATAGAAAGCCGTGAGCGAACTGAGGACACCGCTGACGACGCCGATCCAACGGGTGTCGACACGGTCGGAGGCGAGGCCGGCACCGGTCATCGAGAGCATCATGACGCCCCAGACGAGGGTTTCCAGCGTGGCGAAGACGCGGCCTCGATACTCGTCACTGGTGTGACGGAGGAGGAGAGTCATGTTCAGAACGGAGCTGATGGCGACGGCGGCTCGGGAGAGGGCAAGAAAGAAGAGCGCCCAGCCGTAGCTGGTCATCAGGCTGAAGAGGACATAGGCGGCACCGTGGACAATGTACACGATGGCGACGGTGCGTTTGTAGGCGGTGAAGCTGAGGCGCGGCATGATGCGGTGGGCAACGATGCCGCCGAAGACGAGGCCGAGCCCGGCGACACCCCAGAGTTCGCCGATGCCAGCGGCCCCGCGATGGAAGACGCGTTCACCGAAGAGCGAAAAGAGCACTTGCGCGGCACCGCCGCCGCCGGCCCAGCCGACACCGACCATCATCAGCGCGAAGACGAGCGGAATGGAGCGGATGTAGCGGAGGCCTTCGACGTATTCGTGCCAAGGCTTCATGACCTTGGTTTCGTTGAGCGAGACTTCGCGACGAGCGGTGAATTCGCCGCGGAGTTGGCTGACGCTCCAGGCGGAAAACAGAAACGAGAGGGCGTTCAAGAAAAAGGCGGCTTCATAGCCATAGAGGGCGGCGCTGGTACCGCCGAGGAACGACCCGATGGCGGTGGTCGTCCACTGCGTGGTCTGGGTCATGGTGTTAGCGGTGTGGAGCTCTTCCCGGTTGACGATGGCGGGAAGGATGGCGGAGCGACCGCTTGTGAAGAACGGCGAGGCACCCATGAGGAGGGCGCTGAGAAGGTAGACGAGCCAAATGCGATCGGCGGAAATCGCAAGCATGAAAAGGATCGCGATGGCAGCGCGGAAGAGGTCGCTCCAGAGCATCAGCTTGCGGCGATCGAACTGGTCGAGCGATACGCCGGCGAGGGGTCCAGCGAGGAGCATGGGAATGGCGCGCGCTAGCATGACGCCGCTGACGGCGAAGCCGGAGTTCGTGTTTTGGAGGACCAGGCTGAAGACGGCGATGGTGTTGAAGTGGTCGCCAATTTCGCTGACGACCTGGCCGAGCCAGAGGTTTCGATAGTTGCGATTGCGGGCGAGGAGTTTGCCGAAGCCGGCCATGTCAGCCGCGCTCCGTGAGGAAGACCCCGGCGAGGACGAGGCTGCCACCTCCCATCATGGCGGCGCTGATGGGTTCGTCGAGCATCGGCACGGCAAGGAGCGAGGCGACGACGGGTTGGAGGTAGGCGAAGGCGGAGATACGGGAAGCAGCGAGACGGTTGAGGGCGTAGTAGAAGAAGACGTAGCAGATAGTGGAGGAGATGACCGTCATGTAAAAGAAGGCGAGCCAGGCTTTCGTGCTGAGGGAGCCGTAGTCGAAGGACAGGACGGCGGAGTAGGTGAACGGGAAGAGGGTGAGCGCGCCGGCGGCGTAGCTGAAGGCGATGATGGGGATGGCGCCGTGCTGGCGGGTGGCGCGTTTGCCGAAGACGGTGTAGACGGCAAAACTGGCGCTGGCCCCAACGATGAAGAGATCGCCGAGGAACGACGAGGATTGCGAGGAAGCGCCGGGGCCGCTTTGGAGCAGGACCACTCCACTGATGGCGACCGCGAGGCCTGCGATTTTCCAGGGCGTTATTTTCTCCTGACCGACGAACGCGGCGAGGAAGAGAACGAGGATGGGCGTAAGGCTGATGACAAGCGCGGCATGGCCGGCCGAGGTGTAAGAGATGCCGACGAGGAAGCAAGCTTGATTGACGGCGACGCCGACCGAGCCGATGAAAAAGAGGAGGGGGAGTTCGCGAAGCTTGACGGGCTCAGCGCCTTGGCGAACGCTCCACCAGTAGACAGGCAACATGAGGGCAGCCGCAAGGAAGGTGCGCAGGCTGGCCGCAACCATGCCGGGCATCTCTTTCAGAACGATCTTCGAGAAGATGAAATTTGCGCCCCAGAACAGATATACCCCAACGACGATGAGGTAGAGGCGCCATCGACTACTGCCATCGCTCAACGAACTGTCTCCTGGCGGACGGTGATGGAATCGAGAAACGCGTGGTCGATATCGAAGCCAAAGCCGACGCCGTCGGGGACGACGATGGTGCCGTGGGGAGTCGCTTCGATGGGCTGGGTGAGCAGCTCGCGTTTCCAATAGCGGTTCGAAGCCGAAACGTCGCCGGGGAGCACGAAGTTCGGCAGCGAGGCCAGAGCGATGTTATGAGCGCGACCGATGCCACTTTCCAGCATGCCGCCGCACCAGACGGGGATGTTGTGCTGCTGGCAAACGTCGTGAACCTTGATCGCTTCCGAGAAGCCGCCGACCCGACCGAGCTTGATGTTGATGATGCCGCAGGCGTTCATCCGGATCGCTTGTTCGGCGTGATGGGCCGAACGGATGCATTCGTCGAGACAGATGGGGGTTTGAAGTTTGGCTTGCAATTCGACGTGGTCGATGATTTCGTCGTGAGCGAGGGGTTGCTCGATCATCATGAGGTAGAGTTCGTCGAGGGCTTGGAGCCGATCAGCGTCTTTGAGCGTGTAGGCGGAGTTGGCGTCGGCCATCAGCTTGATTTGGGGGAAGCGTTTGCGGACTTCGCGAAGATCTTCGACATCGCGGCCGGGCTTGATCTTCATCTTGATGCGCTGGTAGCCGGCGGCTAGTTCTTTCTCAATGACGCGGAGGACATCGTCGACTGTGTCTTGAATGCCGAGCGAAACTCCGGAGGGGATTTCCTTGCGGGCCCCGCCGCCGATGAGTTGATGGAGCGGGATGTTCTTCTGGCGGGCTTCGAGATCCCATACGGCGACTTCGAGGCCACCGCAAGCCATTTTGTGGCCGCGGATGTGTTGGCAGCGGGGAGCGACGTCGCGCGCGGATTCGAGAGGGTGGCGGAGGACTCTGGGGGCGACGTAGTCGCGGACGATCATCCAGGCGGATTCGGTCCATTCTTCGTTGTAGAAGGGGTTTTCGCCGGCGGTGACTTCGCCCCAGCCGGAGAGGCCGTCGGAGACGACTTCGACGAGAACCATGTCGCGTTCATAGGTGCGACCGAAGCTGGTCTCGAAAAAATGCACGAGCGGCATTTTGACTTGGCGAAGACGAATTTCGTCTATTTGAAAGCTCATACTAAGCCATCCTGGTCGGCGAGAAGGTAGGCACCGTGGGTTCCGCCGCGTTCGAAGCCGACGACGGTGCGGCCGACGCGGAAATGTTCGAGAAATGCTTGGCTAACGCGGGTTTGCACTTCGCGAGTGCGAGCGCCTTCGTTGGGGACTTCGATGCGGGCGACGATTTCGACTGGCGTCTTGGTTTGGTCGAGGTGCCATTCGGCGACGCAGCGGTCCGTGGGGAGGCCGGTGTGCAGTTGGCTGGAAGTGGTGCCGTATTGATTGAGGACGTAGCGTTTGACGACGGCACCGAGGCGCTCGATATTGAAGAAAGCGTTTTTGAGTTCGAGCGGGTCGAAGGTCCATTCGATGAGGTTGACGCCGAGCGCGAGGGCGAGTTCGCGCTGCTGGAGCTTCATCATGCGCCCGGCACCGGCGTTGCGATATTCCGCGACGACGCCCATCATCTGACTGTGCAGGAAGGCCCGGCCGCCGGGCTTGACACCGGGGATGGAGATGAGTAAGCCGACCATGCGGTTGCCATCAAATGCGCCGAGGACCTGACCGCCGATCTTAGTGGCGACTACAAAAAGGCGGACGGGGAGTAGGTCAAGATCGGAGAAGCCCCATATCTCTTTTTGTAACTGAACAGCCGTGACTAGCTCGGCGTGTTCGACTAACTCACGAACGACGATCATTCCTTGGCTTTTGCCTCCCGCCAGAGTGCTTCGAGTTGGGCAAGTGGGGTGCCTTCGATTTGCCCGTTGAGGCGGTCTTCAAGATGCGCGAAGCGGCGGCGGAACTTGGCGTTCGTTTGGCGCAGGGCTTGTTCGGGGTCGACTTGATAGAAGCGGGCAAGATTGACGAGGACGAAGAAGAGGTCGCCGATTTCGCCGGCGCGGTCTTCCGGGGATGCGGCCTCGGCGAGTTCGGCCAACTCTTCGTGGAGCTTGTCGACGACCTGAGCGGAGTTTTCCCAATCGAAGCCGACTTTAGCGGCGCGTTTGCTGATTTCGCGGGCTTGGAGCAGGGCCGGCATGGCGTTGGGGATGCCGTCGAGGAGGCGTTTACGCTCCGGCTTTTCGGTGGCCTTGATCTTGTTCCACTGGTCCAGAACCTCTTCGGCCGTATTGGCTTGGGCGTCGCCAAAAATGTGGGGGTGGCGGCGGATCAATTTCTCGTTGATGGCGCGAAGGGATTGGGCAATATCGAACAGGCCTTGTTCGTGGGCCATTTGGGCGTAGAAGACGGGTTGGAGGATGAGGTCGCCGAGTTCTTCGCACAACCCGGGCCAGTCGCGTTCGTCAATGGCATCGATGACTTCGTACGTTTCTTCGAGGGTGTACTTCTTGATCGAGTCGAAGGTTTGTTCGAGATCCCAGGGACAGCCGTCGGGCGCACGTAACTTCGCCATGATGGCGACTAATTTTGAAAACTCTTGTCCGGCTTGGTCGGGAATCACAGGAGGGCTATCTATCAGGTTAGCATGATGGTGTTCAAGAGCGGAGCGGTCACCGCGGACACACGCCGCAACGGAATTGTCAGCGAGGCGTAATCGGATCGACATGACCGCTTGCTATTAGTAGTTGCAATGAAAAAAGTTGCTTTTAGGCTCGCCTCGCTAGTTCTAGCGTGCTCCGCACCTCTGCTTTCGCAATTTGACACTGGCACGGTGCTGGGCACGGTGGTCGACGCGTCACATTCACCGTTGGCTTCGGCGACGGTGGTCATCGAAGAGGTTCGAAAGGGCGTAACGTTGAAAGGCCGCAGTAGCGATGCCGGATCTTTCGAATTTCTATCGATTCCAATCGGCCGCTATAAGCTACGGGTAGAACAGGCTGGCTTTCGGACCCAGGCGAGCCAGGAATTCGAACTGACGATTGGTGCCCGGCAGCGGGTGGATTTCAAGTTAGAGTTGAATTCCGTGCAGTCAACGGTGCAGGTGACCGCGGACGTATCGATGCTGTGTGGTGGACCCCAAAAACTAGACACAAAAATGGTTATTGCTTAAGTGTAGGAGGGCATTGAAAATGAAGGAGAATCAATGCCTCGAACACGCAAGACTCACTCGCCGGCTTTGAAAGCTAAGGTGGCGGTGGAAGCC
>JANXMS010000154.1 GCA_025354525.1 Acidobacteriota bacterium | reverse complement strand
ATGACGTTTTTCTTCAACATCTATTACTTCCAATACCATTTCAGCCGGATTGCGGAGTGGAAGAAGACGGGGCGTCTGGCCGCCTAAGCGTGAGAGCGTGCTATCCTGACCCTTGGAGTGTTTCCGGGGGTCAGGTGGGGCCTTCTAAATTTGATCCGATAATCAATGTCATGGAGTTCGTCTCGCACAAATGTGCCGGTGAGCATGCTCCTGAACGCAAGTTCCAGGGAGAAGCCTGAAGGCGCGCGGAGGGCTCCCCTGTTCCAAAAGACGGGTCAATGACGGGGGTTTCATAGTCTCTCAGGGACACTCCAAACCTGTGCTTGCATGAATATTCTTTTTATCGGCGATGTTTTCGCCTCACCTGGGCGCCGCATTGTGGCCAACCTGCTTCATCAGATCGTGACTGAGGAGCGGATCGACTTGATCATCGCGAACGTCGAGAACTCGGCTGGTGGGTTTGGAGTTACGGCTGCGATCGCCGAGGAGTTTATCTCGTTGGGTGTCGAGGTGATGACGACGGGAAATCACGTTTGGGACAAGACGGAGATTCATGAATATTTGCCAAGGCAGCCGCGGCTGTTGCGGCCGGCGAATTACTCTCCGTTGTTGGCGGGAACGGGATTGTATATGGGTAAGGCGCGGAACGGGGCGGAATATGCGGTGATGAATCTGCAGGGGCGGACGTTTATGGCGACGCTTGACGATCCGTTTCGGAAGGTGGAAGAGTTGCTGGCGCAGATTCCGGATCGGATCAAGGTTCGCTTCATCGATTTTCATGCCGAGGCGACGAGCGAGAAAGTGGCGTTTGGATGGCACCTGGATGGGCGGGTAACGGCGGTGGTGGGGACGCATACTCATATACCGACGGCTGACGAGCGGATTCTGCCGGGGGGAACGGCGTACCAGACGGATGTGGGAATGACGGGTTCGTATGCCGGGGTGATTGGGGTGGAGAAAGGGCCGATTATTCGGAAGTTTCAGACGTCGCTGCCGATGCGGATGGAACCGTCGAAGGGGATGGTCGAACTGCATGCGACGATCGTGACGGCCGACCCCGAGACGGGCAAGGCGGTACGAATCCGTCGTTTTGATGTAAAGGAATAGCCCTACTCTGCCGATAGGGTAATTAGATGGGCGCCTTACCAACCAACAAGTCTGCTTCGCGCCTAGCCCAGGTTCTGGTCGTATTGGCAATGTTTTCATTGGCGGCGTCGGCTGGCCTTGATCGGGCGACTGGAAGTCGTAAGGTGGTGTTTCAGCAGTTGGGGCTGGAGCTACAAGAGCTGGACCAACTGGAAGAGTTACTGGAACAATGGAGCCGGAGCACCGTTGCCGTGGAACGGGACGCGCTATCGGCGCGGGTGGCGATGAAGACGCGGCGGATTCTTAAAGCGAGCCCTCAAGCGGCGCGGGTGGATCGGTTGACTCGGATAGAGACGTTGATTCAGTGGTCGCAGTCTTTACGAGACAGTGACGAAGTGGCCGAAAATGTGGCGAAGCTTGCTGAATTGAGCCAGACGCAGCATCGTCTGCGCTTCGAGCTTCAATCGACGGTTTCTCGGTTCGAATCGATGCAGGCTTCGGCGGGAGCGGAGGCCAGCTTTTATGAAAGAGGTGGGCACGTGTTGTTGGGCTTTGGGACATTGACGGCGATCACGGCAGCGGTGATGCTGTGGCGAGGGCGGCGAACGAAAGATCCGGTGCCCCGTTATGCTTCTTGCCATGGTCCAAAAGGATCTCGGTGGTCGGCCCAGGCCAGCGGACCCTCGGCCAATTCCGAGTCGGTGAGTAGGCAGCGGTCAAGCACTCGCTCGATTTCGCTTTTGTCCATGTCGGCGCCGATGAAGACGATTTCCTGCATGCGGTCACCGAATTCAGGATGCCAGTCTTTCCCGAGGACCTGGAGGGTCGATTCATCTTAGGGCCACTCCTCCTTTGGGCTGGCAGCGTACCAGCGGCGGACCGGTTCGACGCCAACGCAGTTTCCGGCTTGGGAGTAGAGGCCGATGATGTCAGTTTTGGAGGCGATCCACCTCATTCCCTTCGCTCGCAAGACGTTGGTCCAGCCTTCGTCGAGCGCTTCGTTTAACCGTTCTGGATGGAACGGGCGTCGGGCGCGATAGACAAAGCTGGAGATGCCGTATTCTTCGGACTCGGGGGTGTGATGAAAGTTTTGCAGTTCCTTGAGCCATCCTGCTGATTCGGATGCCTGTTCTTCGTTGAACAGGCCAGTGGCGAGGATAGCTTGCGGCGAGACGCGGCCTCGTTCAACGGGAAGGACAGTCGCGTCGGGGTTGAGCGATTTAAGGATGGCCTGGAGTTGTTCCACCTCCGGGGGCGTCATGCGGTCGGTCTTGTTGACGATGAGAATGTTGGCGAACTCGATTTGATTGATGAGCAAGTCGGCGATGTTTCGTTGATCGTCGTCGTTAAGTTGGAGTTTGCGGTCGTGCAGGTCTTCTAGGGAGAGATAGTCTTCAAGGAAGTTTTCGCCGTCGACGACGGTTACCATAGTGTCGAGGCGGGAGACGTCGGCGAGGGAGGCACCGGGCATCGGTTCGGAGATGCCGGTGGATTCGATCAGGAGATAGTCGAAGCGGTTCTGTTCGGCGAGTTGACGGACCTCTTTCAGGAGGTCGTCGCGGAGGGTGCAGCAGATGCAGCTATTGGACATTTCGACGAGTTGTCGTCGATGCGGCTGAGGCTGGTAGCTTGGGCGACGAGGCGAGCGTCGACGTTGATTTCGCTCCTATCATTGACGATGACCGCTGCGCGGAGTCCTTCGGGGTTGTTGAGGACATGATTGAGGACGGTGGTTTTGCCGGCGCCGAGGAAGCGGGAGAGTTCGGTTACAGGAAGCTTGTTGGGTAGGCCCATTAATAGGATAATGATCATTCACATGCATTAAAAGAGCAAGACGCGTTGGTGGGCGATGCGGGATGATGTTTAGACCGTGCCGCAACCCGATGAAGCAGGACTCTCAAGATATGGCTACGCCCAGGAGTTATGGCGGAGCATGGGCGGATTTTCGAATTTCGCCATTTCGTTTTCGATTATTTCGATCCTGACGGGAGCGGTGACGCTGTACGGGTATGGGTTTGAGATGGGCGGGCCGTTGGAGATGACGCTGGGTTGGCCGCTCGCGACGGTGTTTTCGCTGCTTCTGGCGGCGAGTATGGCGGAGTTGTGCTCGGCGTTTCCGACGTCGGGGGCGATGTACCATTGGACGGCGGCGCTGGGCACGCCGGGGATGGCGTGGTTCGTTTCTTGGATGAACCTGGTGGGCTTGATGGGGATGCTGGCGGGGATCAACTATAGCTGTGCGCAGTTTTTGGGGCCGGTGATTGGGTGGCCGGGGGAGCGGGTGTTTTTGTTATTTGTCTTGCTGACGGTCGGGCAGGCGCTGTTCAATCTTTTGCGCGTGCAATGGGTTTCGTGGATGAACGACGCGAGTGTGGCGGTGCATATCGCAGGGGTTTTGTTGATTTTGGGGGCTTTGTGGTGGGGTGCTCCGCTGCGTCCGGTCTCTTATCTTTGGGAGCGGTCGACGGGGACGCCTTATGCTTGGGTGTTTTTATTGGGGCTTTTGCAGGCGCATTGGACGTTCACGGGGTTTGACGCTTCGGCGCACATGGCTGAGGAGACGGAGAATCCGCGGATGAAGGCGCCGTGGGGGATGGTGTTGTCGGTGGCGGTGGCAGGGGTGTTCGGCTACGCGTTGTTGCTGATGCTGACGCTGGCGATTCAGCGGGTTCCGACGGGGACGAGCACGCCGATGGCGATCGCCATATTTACGGGGGCGTTGGGGGAGCGAGCGGGGATGTTGATGAGTTTGGGAGTGTCGCTGGCGATGTGGTTTTGCGGTTTGTCGACGCTGGTATCGGGATCGCGGACGGTCTATTCGTTTGCGCGGGACGGCGGATTGCCGGGTTCGGAGCATTTCCGAAGGGTGGACGAGCACGGGGTGCCGCGGGCGGCGGTGGTGGCGATGGCGGGGTGTGCGATTGGGTTGATGGCGTGGGGGGAGGCGGTGCCGGTGGTTACTTCTTTGAGCACGGTGGCGCTGTATTGGGCGTATGTGATTCCCGTGTGGTTAGGTTGGCGGAAGAGGCAGGAGTGGATTGGGGAGGCGGAATGGACGTTGGGTCGGGCGGGATGGTGGGTGAATTTGTTTGCGATCGTTTACACGGTTTTTATTTGTGGGGTGTTGGTGATGCCGCCGAACGCGCTGGCGGGAAAGACGTTGGCTGGGGTGGTGGTGGGATTGGCGCTGTTGTGGTGGGGCGGGGTGAGGAGACGGTTTGGGGGGCCGACTTGGGCGCGGCATGAAGGGTAGGGGATGGGGTTCGGATGGGGCGGAGAAATGGCGGCTGGTGCCGGGCGGGCAGTGGCGGCGTCGGGTGCAGGGTCGCGGTGGGCGATGAGTTGTGGGGGAGTTGAGAAGTGGCGGGGGGGTGACTGCGTCTGGTTCGGGTCGCGGTGGGCGGTGGGAAGTGGTTGGGGCGGCGCGGAGGCTGGGGTGAAAAGTGGCGGCTTGAGACGGGCGGGCAGTGACGGCGTCGGGTTCGGGTCGCGGTGAGCGGTGGGAAGTGGTTCGGGCGGGGCGGAGGCTGGTGTGGAGAAGTTTGCGGTTGGTGCCGGGCGGTGACGGCGTCGGGTTCGGGTCGCGGTGAGCGGTGGGAAGTGGTTCGGGCGGCGCGGAGGCTGGGTTGAAAAGTGGCGGCTTGAGACGGGCGGGCGTTGACGGCGTCGGGTGCGGGTCGCGGTGGGAAGTGGCAAGGGCGGGGCGGAGGCTGGGGTGGAGAAGTTTGCGGCTGTGCCGGGCGGTGACGGCGTCGGGTGCGGGTCGCGGTGAGCAGTGCGAAGTGATTAGGGCGGGGCGGAGGCTGGGCGGAGCGTGTCAACAACCTTGAGACACAAGTTAGGTTAATTTAGCGAGTTTGTTCGTCCGAGGTTTTCGGTTTGTTGATCCAGACTTGGGTTGGCAGTTCGAGGGCTTTGGGGGCGTTATGGACGAATCGTTCGGGAT
>JANXMS010000137.1 GCA_025354525.1 Acidobacteriota bacterium | reverse complement strand
TTTTAGACTAGAGCGATACCCGCCTTAATGGAGGCGTTCTGGAAACCCGAATTACCGGCCCCGTATTGGGCGGACTGCAAACTACGTTTGTCCCAGCTCAAGGCCCCGTCAATGCATGCGCTTGTCGTCGATCTCGCCGAGCTTCTCTCCCCCTTCCTCTCTCCCGACATTGCTCCGGATCTCTTCAGACGTCGCAAAGTTGCCCTCTGTTAAGTCAAGACTTGCTATAGTCGAGCCGAAACAAAAACCAGCCCGCTCCAAGCCCGGATCGCTCCGCTACTGGTTTCTCTTTAGAAATCAGTCGCCGTCAAAAGGTTCGCGTTCCGAACACCTTCGTTTGGATCTGGTACACCGACGACAGCGTCGTAACATAAAGCGTCCCTCCGCTAAACCCGCAATTCGTCGGGCGCTCCGGAGTCGCAATCTTACCCAGCGGCTCGCCGTTCACCGTGTAGACTTCGATGCCATCCACCGAAGCCATCCAGACGTTCCCCGTCTCGTCGGTCTTCAGCCCATCAACCGTCAACGGCGCATATGCCTTTCCTGCCCGCAACCGACCGTCCGACTCAATCGCGTGCATCTTCACCCCGCCCACCTTGTAGTCCGCCACATACAAATGCTGCTGGTTCGGCGAAAGCGCTAACCCATTCGGCCCCGCCGTGTCCGCCACCACGCGCACCTGCCCCTGCCGCGTGATCTGGTAAACGCGGCCCTTCGGCAGATCCGTAAAATAGATGCTCCCGTCGATCGCGTAGACAATGTCGTTCGGCCCCTGCAAGCCAGCCGCAGCCAACACCGTGATCGACCCGTTCTTCTCCGTCCTCGTCACGCGGCCTCCGCCCTCCGCCACCAGCAAGCGCCCCTGATGATCGAACGTCAAGCCATTGGCGCGGTTGCTGCTCTCGCGAAAAATGGTGAGTAAACCCTTTTCTAACTTATGGATCCGCTGGTTGCGAATGTCCGTAAACAGCAAATACCCGCGCCGACTATACACCGGGCCCTCGGCAAGCGCAAAGCCGGTAGCGATCTGCTTCAGCCGCTCCTTCGGGTCGATCGGAAGCGGCATTAAGAACCCTCCCCTTTCGCATACCAACTGTTCGGCGGAGGCCTATAAGCAATCTTCAAATCCGGCGTCTCAATCCGCTTGCCGTTCTGATAACCCGACTCCATCAGCCCCGCCAGCGCTCCCGTCACCAGCAGCGTGCGGCGCACATCGAGCGGCGGTTGGCCCGTGTTGATCATCTGCGTGATCGCGTGAACCAGCATCGAAAAATTGTTCGAGTTCTCAATCGGGATGTAGCAAAGCGTCGCCTGCGCGGGACCATGCTTGGGCTTCACCGCGGCAATATATTCCGACACCCCGCTCAGCGCCAGCGTCGCGGCCCGAAATCCGTCCCGGTATTCGATCAGTCCGAGAACGGTCGTCATCTCCTCCGGCCGCTGGCCCGTAGGCCGCAGTTGGCGGGCGAGAGCCACGTCGAGAAGGTCGCGGCGCCAAAGGCCCTGCTGGGCGGCATTCCACACTTCGTCGTTCTTCAACATATGAACGGCCCGAATGCCCGTCTCGCCCCCACGCCGACGTTCAACAAACGCCTGCAGCGTTTCGAGAATATGGAAGATGCCGCCGTCGGCAACCCAGCCACCTCCGATGGCCAGCGCTGATTCCATCACAAGGTTCCGCGGCGGGTCGTACTCCGGTCGGCGGAACGTAACCGGCACACTGGAGCCGGCCATGAACGGGAACTTCAGCTCCTGCGACCATCGGTGCATCTGCCGCGCCTGCTTCCAATCGTAAGAAAGCTGCTTGTCGACAAAGACCGGGCAACTCCGGCCGCTCTTCCGGAAGACATTTACGACCTGTTCCAGGAACTCGTAACGAGGGTAAAGCTGCTGCTGCTTCTCATTGTGCGGGTAGTCGCCGTGCTCGCAAACCAGGACCACCCCATCCACCGCCAACTGCCCGGTGCTCAGCGTCAGAGCACCGGCAATGTCCTTGGCGATCGGAACCGAGTAAGCGGCGGCCAATCGCTGGCCGATGTCGGCCGGATGGATCTGATCTATCCAAAGCGAAGCCACTTCGAACGGGGGATCGTAGTAGGTTTCGCCGATCCAATAACCCTCCAGGAAACGCGTGATGAAGTTATCCGAATGAGAGCGGACGGGATAGGTGGACGAAAGGCACGCGATGCGTTTTTTGGACGACTGCGCGGCGAGCGCGAGAAACTGTCGGCGGTTCATTTCTGCTTTGCGACCTCTTCATTTTGGCGGAGCACCCGGAGCAAATTCAAGCCCATGATCTTCCGGATGTCCGGGTCGGAATAGCCCAGCCCAATCAGGCCCTTTACGATGTTCGGATACTTGGAAACATCCTCCATGCCCACCGGGGCCATCCCGGAGATCCCGTCGAAATCGGAGCCCAGGCCCACATGGTCCACCCCTACCGTCCTGGCGATGTGGTCCAGATGGCGCACCAGTACAGAGACATCGACCTTCGGCATCTTCTCGAAGTACCGGCGCTGGATGGCCCGAACTTTCTCCCAGTTGATCGGCTTCTGGTCGGTGACGGCTTTGATCTCGGCGTCCCGCGCCGGGCGGTTGCGGAAGTAGACATCATAGGCCGCTTTGTCGAGGTAGCCGACGTGGAAGTTCAGGCAGATGACGCCGCCGCGCTTGCCAATCACTTGCATAACGGAATCCGGCATGTTCCGGATAATCGGCGCGATCGCTTTGGCCGAAGAGTGAGACGCGATCACCGGAGCGCGAGAGTGTTCCACGGCGTCAAGCACGGCCTTGTCGGAGATGTGGGACACGTCGATAATCATTCCAAGACGGTTCATTTCGCGGACGAGTTCGCGCCCGAAGGGCGAGAGGCCCGTGTGGATCGGCTGGCCGGTCATCGAGTCCGCGAAGTTGTTGGAAGCGAAGTGGGCGAGGGTCATATAACGAATCCCCAACCGGCGAAAGAGCCGCAGAACGCCAAGGCTGTCTGAAATCAGATGGCCGCCCTCCAAACTCGCCATCGCGGCGAGCTTGCCGGATTTGTGAATGCGCTCCACGTCGGCGGCCGTGTACGCGAACTCCATATCCCGCGCATTGGCCTCCACCTCGCCATGCAGCGCCTCCAGCGTTTCGAGGGCCCGAGGGAGCCAACGTTCCGGCGGGAAGTCCTGCGGCTGAGCATACAAGCCAAACATTACGGCACCAAGCTTGCCTTCGCGCATGCGCGGAATATCGAGTTCGTAGTAGGAGTGGCGATCGCGCAGACGATAGTTCTCGTCGACGAAGTAGCGGGGCGTATCGATGTGGGCGTCGAAGATCAGGATGTCTTGCAGAAGGCGGGCGAGCCGGTCGGCCTCTTGCGCGGGGAGCGGGAGGGGGGCGAGAAGGAAGAGGGCGGCCGAGCGTCTGGTCATCGGTGCCAGTATATCGGGCGTGCGAAACTCAAATGTAGCGTCGCGCCATGCCCCTCTCCCGTCGCCACTTCCTCGCCGCCCAAGCCCCGCTCCTCCGCCTCCCCCCTTCCGTCGAAATCTACTCCGAATTCCAACGGATCGACCCCTTCGGCCAAGTCGTCCCCCCAGACCGCGGGCCGCGCCCTCGCGAAATTCTCTCCCCCGCCATCCCCCGCAACGCCCAGGCCTGCTTCCATGTCGCCATCACCGCCCCGCCCCGCGCCAGCTTCTTCCTCTACCTCGTCCCTAACCCCGTCGACGCCTGCGTCGTCCGCCTCTTCCGCCAACACTTCTCCCTCGTCCACGCCTCCTGGATCCCCGACCGCCTCGAAGAAATCCACCGCCTCCCCGAGTTCAACGTCATGCCCGACCCCGACCAGAAGGTTCCCGGCCAAACCACCAGCCTCTACCTTCTCGATCTCTCCATCCCGCCCGCCACCAACCTCTCCGGCTTTCGCCTCGAAGTCCAACTCAAAATCGGCACCTGGATCATCCGTCCTCTCGAAATCCGCATCCTGCCGTTCTCCATCCCCGACGCACCTCCACCTTCCCCCGGCCCCGTCGCGCCGCTAACCGCCCCCTCCTCCGCCACGGCCGATCTCGTCCTAGCCGAAGCCCTCGCCGGAAAAACCCCCTCTTGGAACGGCTCCTTCGCCACCGTCCGCGATCTCATCCGCCGCAACATCGTCCAGGACCTCCGCCTCTCCCCCAACCCGGCGACCATTCAAAAACTCCACGCCGCCCTACCCCCTAACGCCGGGCCCGAATCCTACCTCCGACTCCGCTCCGCCCTGCAGCAATCGTTCCCCCGCGATTAGTCGTGGTGCTGCGCCGCCAACTCCGTCACCAACTGCTCCATCCGCTTCCGAATATCGTCCCGCGCCACGCCGCAGTTCGCCCCCGGCGAAGGAACCTCGTTCCATCCCATTTGGCTCCCCGCCAACGTTACCACCCGCCCCGCACCCACCAAATGCCCCTTCGGCCCCTCCAATCCATCCCGCTTCAGCCCCGCCATTACGCCCGCCGAAAACCGCACCTCTCGAAATAGCCCGCGCAGCAAGTCCCCGCTCCGCCGCCAACTGATTAAAATACGCCGCCGCCATTCCCCGCCCGCACCGCCGTCTGCTGCGTGTCCAGCGCCTTCCGCAACCCCCTCGCCAACGTCGTGGCATTGCCCTTGCCCCAATAGTGCAGAAAAACATACTGCGGCTCCTCATGCGTCATGTGATTGTGAATCGCCACAATGTTGATCCCTGCCTGCCGCAAAGCCTTCAGCACCGGCTGCAACTCGCCCTCCGTCATGGCAAAGTCGCCATCCACAAAAGCATTTTCGTCCGACCCGGCAAACGCGGCCCACGTGTTCACGCCCATCTGGTTCCCCACCGTCTTGCCATGCATCTGCGCCTTCCGGCCAAACGAGGCCTTGTACATCCCCGCGTTCCCTTGCCCCTTGACGCCCAAAATCGCGTCGATCGCCGCAGCCGTAATTGAGTTCGCCTCCGGCACCGCCGACCCCGCGAACTGAGCCGCCGGTTGCGCCTTCGCCCCCCGAATCACCTTCACTTGGTCCAGCGCCTTCTTCACTGCCGCGGCCAGCTTCTCAGCGGTCCCCATTCCCCCAATGTGCATAAACATCACACGCGGCGACTCGAAGAAAAAGTGGTTATGCAACGCCGTTACCTCCAACCCGCTTTCGAGCGCCGCCGACATCACCGCATTCACCTCGTCCTCAAACAGAACGAGATCCCCCATCACCATCAACCCCCCGCGCGCGTCCGGTGTGAAAGCCGCCCAGGAAGTCAGCCCCAAAAACGGATGCATGCTCCGCCCTTCCACCGTCACCTTCACGTCCGTCCGTGGAAACGCCACCCGGTAAACGTCCTCGTCCGCCGTGTACGCTCCCTTTGCCCCCGTCAACTCGTCGATCTTACTCCGCGCCGGTTGTCCAATCTCAGCGGCCATCGGCAGCGCGGCGAAAAACAGGAAGGCAAATTGAGTTAATCTCATGGACCCAGTATCCTCCACCCCGCCGCCGCCGCGCTATTCCCGAATAAGCATCCCCACTCACTCGAAACAAATCGCCCTCGTCTTTTAGTTCTGAGTCGGCTTCGCCGCCGCCGGCCGCGCCCCCGTCCGCGGCGGGTTCTTAATAAACTCCGCCGAATCCCGCGCCGCCTTCGTCTCCACTCCCGGCTTGCCCATAAATCCCAAATCCCGGAACCAATCCACAAACCGATACTGCCAAGTCCCCATCGGGATCCCGCTCCGATCCGTCAGCCCCCCGGTCATCCGCGCCCCATTTTCCAGCGCATCCCCCGGATGCCGTCCATTCCCGTAAACATGCAACTCGATATTCGGCACCCCCATCGCCAACATCGCACTGAAATACTCCATCGCCCAAATCGCGTGGCCCCGATCGCCAGACCCGCCCGTCGCCAAAAACGCCGGCGGCACCGTCTTCGGAATCGCCGGAGCCGTCCGGTTCCGCGCAAACGGAGTCGGACCCGGATAGATGATCCCCACAAAATCGGGCCGCGACGACACGCCGCCCAGCGCATCCCCAGCGTTCTGTTTGTCGAACTCCTCGTAATGCACCGCCGCCGGTGCCGATAGCTCCGCCCCTGCCGAAAACCCCATCACCCCAATCTTGTTCGGGTCGATGTTCCATTCTTTGGCATAGGCCCTAACCACCCGGACCGCCTGCAGCGCATCGTTCACCGCGTCTACTTCAGCCTTGTAACCATCCTTACGAAGCCGATTCCGCAAAATCACCGTATTCACCCCGTAATTGTAGAAAAACGGCACAAAATCGGCGCTCTCCGTCCCCACGTTCAGCGTGTTGTGCCCGCCCCCCGCCGCCAGAATCACCACCGCCCCTGTATTCAAACCACGGTCCACCAAATGCACCTCGATCGACGGGTTGTGAATGTTGATGATGCTGTTAATCCGTCCCGCCACCGTCTGGCTCATGTTGTACTGCTCGGCTTCTTTCACCCGATCCCCTTTCAGAAACGGCGAACCCGCCGGATACAGCGGCACTACCACCCCGCCCTGCAAAATCGGCTGTGGCGTATAAGGCCCGTCCGTCACCGGCCCGGGCTTCGGAATTCCCATCGCCGCCGGCAACGGCGGCAAAGCAGGTTGAGCGTTGGAAGCGGTCACGAGCAGACCAAACAGCAGGAAAGTGGAGAAAGGTTTCATAGTCGGGATTCCGTTCCAGCCTATCAGCAAAATAGTCCAGACCGACAATAAGAGTCCGTCATGGTGCGACGCCATCACCGTGAAAAGGATCTAAAGAATGATCTCGATATCGATACCCGAATTCACCCAGATTTCGCGATAGATACTCCAGTCTTCTGACAACGGAATGGAGATTCGTTGACAGAGGCGCAGCTCTCCAAGATCCTTCATCGACTCGAAAACTTCTTTCGCCACGTCCTTTGAATCATCACTAAAGTACCTTAACAGTCCACCGCTGGATCCCTCCCCCGCAGAAAGCCCTCCGCTAAGTTGGGTAGGAATGCTGCTTCTGAACAACTCAAATCGACCGGCTTCTGAATAGAAGACCTCTAGCCGTTTGTCTCTACGAAGCTCTAAGAGAATGTCTTTAATCCGAGCTGCGTGCGGCCAGCCTCTGTATCGGGCCTTGCTGCTGAGCAAAACAATTACGTAATACTGACCCTCCTTTTTGTTTCCCCTCGTAACGGTTACACCACCGAAGCGAACGCCGTCCATACTGGGTTGGTGGCTTCCAGCGGATTTCGACTCGTCGCTCACAGCGTTACTCGCCTCGGGAGAGCTCTTGGCTCCATTTGCTAGGGGTATCTTTGAAGATGGGTTTAGGCGAGTCGTGGGCTCCTTCGTCGTAGGACGATTCGCTTCGGCTGAGGATGGGCTTTCGGCGCGCGCAGGTCGATTTTCTCCGACTGACTCAGCCTGCTTAGGGATCGCCCAAAAATAGCTTAGAGCGAGGAGTATGAGTAGTGCGATAGCGCCGAAGCGTTTTACCGCAGACGATTCGTTGATGTGATCGGAAGAGTCCGCAAATTCGCCGTCTCTGAGTCGCGAGGCTTCGGTGTCCTTCCACCAAACTAGCGCCAGTACAGCGATGGTAAAGACACAGCAAAGGCAAATCCAGACGACCAGCGGCAAGGAGTGTACAAACGTCCCAAATCCTCCGACGGAGGCATAAACGATAAGCAAGTATGGCCATGCCATGCTCAGGAGGTTTAAGAACGACGTGAAATGCCGATACACCTTCCACGGCACGTTGCCGTCAATTCTGCCCCAAAGTCGCTTGATCGCGTCCATAGTCTAAGCCTACTACGCGGACGTGACCTTCGCGCCGGCGTCATGGCCACGCTGAATTCAGTCGAATCACTTGACTTGGTTCCATAGAACCCAGCGAAACGAGCACTTCTATCACCATACGCTTCAGATAAGCGTATCCGTGCGACGAACCCCAGCCCCCCATTGTCTCCCGCCGTGTGGTGACTTATAGAAGTGAAACAACCCCACTGCACCGGTAAGGGAGCGCTTTCGCACGGGTCCCGGAACTAGTGCGACAGCGTATACGAGATGAAATTCACCGCCAGCCGAAGCCCTAACGCCGAATACTTCTCCGGGTACTCCACGTTGTCCGCCAACTGCCAGGAGTCGCCCAAGTCGTTGTTGAAGGTCATCACCACCACCAAACGGCCCCGGTCATCCCGAATCCCCCGCCATTTGGGATCCTTCCCATCGGCACGATACGTCGTGGCGCCGCCCGACCGCTGCATCGACCGAAAATTGGCCACCTGATACTTTTCCTGGATGTCGTAGACAATGCCGAACACGGCGTCGCCATCCGGAATGTCAATGATTTCGCGGTTTGGAAAAATCTTACTCATCCCCACTGCAAAACCCTCCCACTCGCGGGTGCCAAAGAAGGAGTCGCATAGTAAAAAGCCACCGCGGAGTAAGTAGTCGCGTATCTTGGCCGCCTGCGCGTCAGTCAGGTTCCAATTAGACGGCATACCGACGTGTAAGTAAGGCCAGTTATAGATGTCGTCGCCATCGTCAGGGCTCACAGGCTGTTCTACACTGCGGGCGTCAATGCGCGTCAAACGCCGCAGCGCCTGCGCGAGAAAGCGGTCGCCCCGTGGATAGTCCACCGTCCAACTGCCACCGCCCCGTCCCCCGCCGCCTCGGCCCGAGTCAAACATCAGTCGCCCCAAAACAAATCCAGCCGGAACCTGGTAGTCCGCCGGCAGACTCGCCTCGCTACTCGCGCCCTCCATCGCCGGATATTCGCGAAACGGCCGCTGCGCCCACGCCAGCGCCAGCGCACCGAACAGCAATAACGAAAATAGCCAACCGAAGCGTCTCGATCGCATCACGTACCGGAAGTATATTACGCGCGGATCGGAAGCGAATGCAAAGTTATGTCAAATCGACGCCGTCAGGATTGCAATGCTTACCGCCACCCGTTATGCTCCCCACAGATGCCCCGCCTACCGTTAATCCTGCTCAGTTTCCTCCCCCTAATGGCCCAACCACCTGGGTTTCCCCCGGGCGGGCCGGGCGGCGGCTTCCCCGGCATGGGCGGCCGGACCAAAGTCCTCAAAGAGTTCGACAAAGACGCCAATGGTGTCCTAGACGCCGAGGAGCGAAAGGCCGCGCGCGCCTATCTGGCCTCGCAACCCCGCCGTGGATTTGGCGGGCGCCGTGGCCCCGGCCCCGGCGGCCCGCCGAGGGGCGGCTTCCCCGGCGGCGAACCGCGAACGTTCGAACCCGGCCTCAAAATCAAACCCGCCGACGTCCCTCCCGCCACCGGAGGTTTCTACGACGCCGCCGTCGTCCGCACCCTCTTCTTCGAATTTGAAGACGCCGACTGGGAAAAAGAACTCGCCGAGTTCTATCACACCGACGTCAACGTCCCTGCCAAATTAACCGTCGACGGCAAAGTCTACCCGGACGTCGGCATGGCCTTCCGCGGGCAAACGTCTTTCATGATGGCCCCCGAAGGCGGCAAACGTTCCCTCGACGTTGCCCTCAACTTCCTCCACAAAGACCAGCGCCTTCAAGGCTACCGCTCTCTCAACCTCCTGAACTCCTCCGGCGATCCCACCATGATGCGCTCCGCGCTCTATCACTACATCGCCCGCCAATACATCCCCGCGCCCAAAGCCAACTGGGTCCGCGTCGTCATCAACGGCGAAAACTGGGGCCTCTATGGCAACGTCCAACAGATCAATAGCGAACTAGTGAAGGAAAACTTCAAAACCACCAAAGGCACCCGCTGGAAAGTCCCCGGCAGCCCCATGGGTCAAGGCGGCTTCTCCTACCTCGGCGACCACCCCGCCGCCTACCGCAAAGCCTACGAAATCAAAAGTAAGGACGATCCCAAAGCCTGGCAAGCGCTCATCAAACTCTGCAAAACCCTCCGCGACACCCCGCCTGAAAACCTCGAAAAGGCTCTCGAGCCCATGCTCGACCTCGAAGCCACGCTCAAGTTCCTCGCCATCGACAAAGCCCTCATCAACAACGACGGCTTCTGGACCCGCGCCAGCGACTATTCGCTCTATCTCGACCCTACCGGCAAATTCCATCTCATCCCCTGGGACGCCAACGAAACCCTCCGCGAAACCGAAGGCGGCATGTTCGGCCGACGGGGCGGGGAAACACCTCCCCCCCGGAACGCCGAACTCGACCCCTTCGCCGGCGAGTCCGACTCCAACAAAGTCCTTCTCACCAAACTGCTCGCCGTCCCCGCCGTCCGCACCCGCTATCTCGGCTACATGCGTGACATAGCCGAAAACTGGCTCGATTGGAAGAAAGTCGGGCCCGTCGTCGACCAGTTTCAGAAAGCGATCAACCCCCATTTGAAGGCGGATACGAAAAAACTCTTCTCCACCGACATTGCCCTCCGTGCCGTCACCGAGGACAACGTATCCCCCGGCTTTGGACCCACCGCCGCGCCCCATCTCAGCCTAAAATCGTTCTGCGAACAGCGCAGAAAATATTTACTCTCGTACCCGGGAATCAAGCGCTAACCAAAACCATTTACTTCGACGCGCGCTTGTGACACAATCCCTCCAGTTCCTGGGGCTTGCCCCCTGTCTAGAGGCCCACATGCGCATCGCGTCACTTTTCATCCTGATCTCGGTCTCGGCCCTCGCCGATTCCAAACTCCCACCACCCGCCACCCACAAAATCGACTTCGAAAAAGACGTCCAGCCCATCCTCGCCCAGAAGTGTCACGCCTGCCACGGCGACGAAGCCCAGCAGTCCGGCCTCCGCCTCGATAAGCGCCAGAACGCCATGCGCGGCGGCGACTACGGACCCGTCATCATGGCCGGCAACAGCGCCGGCAGCAAGCTCATCCTCCGCCTCGTTAATGGCGATGGAGGCCTGCAAATGCCGCCCACCGGGCCCCTATCGGACGAAGAAATCGGCGTCCTCCGCGCCTGGATCGACCAAGGCGCCGACTTCCGCATTCAAGTAGCCGAAGAAGCGCCCCCCGCCCCCGTCGACCCCAAACTCGCCGCCCTCATCGCCGCCATCCGCGCCCAAAACCTCGCCACCACCACCAAACTCATCACCGCCCAACCCAGCCTCCTCCAGGCTCGCGACCACGCCGGTGCCACCCCGCTCCACCATGCCGCCGGCTTCGGCAACCTCGAAACCATGCGGCTACTCCTCGCTAAAGGTGCCGACCCCAACGCGGGCAACAAGCGCAAATCGACGCCCCTTTTCTGGGCCATCTCCGACGAAGCCAAAGTCCGCCTGCTCCTTGAAAATGGAGCCGATCCCAACGCCAAATCCAGCGACGGACGCACCCCTCTCTATCAAACCGCCGCCATGCCCAACGCGCTCGGCTCGATGCGCCTCCTCCTCGACAAAGGTGCCAACCCCAACGCCACCATGCTCAACGGTGCCACCCCGCTCATCGCCGCCGCCCGCGTCAGCCTCCCGTCCGTTCGCCTCCTCCTCGAACGCAAAGCCGACGTCAACGCCAAAAACGCCGCCGGGGCCACTGCCCTCATGGCCGCCTCCCAAACTGGCCGCCCAGACGCCGTCCGCTTCCTCCTCAGCAAAGGGGCTGACGCAAAGGCCAAAACCAAAAAGAACGAAACCGCCCTCGCCGATGCCGCCACCGCCGGAAATCTGGAAGTCGTCCAACTCCTCCTCGACCACGGCGCCGATGTCAACGTCCAGGACGCCCGCGGCTACTCCGCCCTTCTCTACGCCGCCGGTTCGGACACGGTTCCTGCCCCCGTCGTCAAGCTGCTCCTGGCCAAAGGTGCCGACGCCACCGCCAAGGCCGATGACGAAACCGCCGCCATGCTAGCCGCCAAACGCGGCCCCACGGAAGTCGCCCGCCTCCTCGGCGTCTCCGCTCCAGCCCCTGCCGCCACCCCCGTCAAACACCGCGAGACCACCATCGCCGAGGCGGTCGCCCCAGCCTTCAACCTGCTCCAGAAGCAGAGCCACAACTTCATCCGCATCGGCGGCTGCAACTCCTGCCATGCGCAGGATCTTCCCTCCGCCGCTGCCGCCATCGCGCGCCAACGTGGTCTTCCCGCCCCCAAGGAAATCCCCCAACTCCCGCAGAGCATGCACACCGTCAACCCGGAACGCGTCATGGACCTCGTCGTCGTCGGAGTCACCAGCGCCGGCTGGGAAATGTTCGACTTCGGCCACAACGCAGTCCCGCGCGACGAATATACCGATGCCACGGCCCGCTTCATGAAGTCCATGCAGACCGCCGACGGCCATTGGACCACGGTCGAAGGCCGCCGCCCGCCCATGAATGCCGGTGACTACCAAGCGACCGCCCTGGCTGTCTACACCCTGAAAACCTACGCCCCCCCAGCCGAGAAGGCAGACACGGATAAGGTTCTCGCCCGCGCCGCCGCCTGGCTCGAAGCCGCCCGCCCCATCAACACGCAGGACCGAGCCTTTCACCTGCTCGGCCTAGCCTGGTCCAGCGCCCGCCCCGCCGCCATCGTCGCCGCCGCAAACGCGCTCATCACCACGCAAGAAGCCGACGGAGGCTGGAAGCAGATGCCCACCCTGCCCACCGACGCCTACGCCACCGGCCAAGCCCTCTACGCCCTCAGCGCGGCTGCCCGCACCCCGGCCACCCACCCGACCTACAAAAAGGGGGTCCGTTACCTTCTTGATACCCAGGCCGCCGATGGCTCCTGGCTCGTCAAGTCCCGTTCCATCTGGGTCCAGCCCTACTTTGAAAGCGGCTTCCCATACGCCCACGACCAATGGATCTCCGCCGCCGGCACCAGTTGGGCGACGATGGCGCTCGTCATGGCCGCCGAACCCCAGCGCATCTCCGCTATCAAATAGGATAAGGACCGTGATCGAGATCATGGTCCTGTGCCACACTGTGAAGGTGGTCGAGCGCCGCTTCACCGCCGCCGATTCCCAAGGGTTTACCCGATGAAAGATACCCGTCAACACGCGCACCACTTAATTGACCGCATGCCCGAGACGCAGCTTTCCGGCCTGGTTCAGTTTTTGGAAACGATTGTTGATCCCGTCACGGCTGCGCTACGCAACGCCCCGCTCGACGATGAGCCGGAGACTGACGACGAGAAAGCCGCCGTCGCCGAAGCCTATGGCTGGCTCCAAAAGAACGGCGGCAAGGGGATTCCTCACCACGAGGCCATGCAGAGACTCGGACTCGACTAGAGTGGAGATCGAGTGGACCGAGACGGCTCTCGAAGACATGGCCGGTCTCGATAAAAGCATTGCCCGCCGCGTTAAGCAATCCGTCGAACGCTTCGCTGAAACCGGCGTTGGCCACGTCAAACGGCTCCAGGGCATCGACCCTCCCCAGTTCCGCCTTCGCATCGGCGATTACCGTGCCCGCTTCCACAACGACGGCGTAACCGTCACCGTCCTCCGCGTCCGCAACCGCCGCGAAGCCTACCGCTGAGCGCTCACTGCCGTCTCAAAGCAGGGCGCCCATCCCGCCTGGATTCTCTCCGCTCAAATAACTACCACACCGCCCGATGATAGTTCGCCCGAATCATCTCATCCGCCGTGATCAGATAGGCGTCCGCGGCACACCGGGCGTGCGCGACGATAAGCCTGTCGAAGGCGTCTCGAGTCCAGGATTCGTGGCAAGCCGCCCGCGCCACCCGGTCAAACGGCAGCGGACAGACCTTAACATCACAGGTGCTCTCTAGAAAATCCAGCACTCTCGAGGAAGAAAGCGGGCAGCGACCAAGCTCGAAAAGGTATTCCAATTCCACTCGTACCATCGGGGACAAGAGAAGCTCATAACGGTCAATCGCAGATCTGGCGGCTCGACTGATCTTCTTGGAATCGCCGGTGGCGAGACGAACGGCAACTTGAGTATCGATGTAAGCTTGCATTGTCTTGCGGCCTAGCGATTCTTGCGCTCCCAGTCTTCTTGCATTTCCAACTTAATCTTCCTCCAGTCTTCTTCGATGCCCTCCCAAGTAACCCCTGGAGGAAGTGTAAACAAAGGCGGAATCTGAGCGAGCCGGGCGAGTTTCGACGGCTTCTTCTCAGCCACCAGCTTCATCGTGGTCCCTTTGTAGACAAACTCCACCTTTTCCCCGCGCGACGCCGCTTCCGCCAACGCGAACAAATTCTGCCGGGCCTTCGAGATCGTCATCGCCATTCCCTGAGGCTAACCCAAACTTGTACAACTCTGCAAGCCGACTTGTACAAGTGATAAACTGCCCCTCGAAGAGGTGATCACAACATGCGAATTCAGATAATCGGGCTTCTACTCATAGCCGCTGGAGCCCCAGCCCAAACGCTCTTTGACGGCAAAACGCTCAACGGCTGGGAGGCCCGTGCCACCTCCGCTCCTCCCGGCACCGGCGACTGGAAAGTCGAAGCCGGAGCACTCGTCTGCGGCGGAGCCGGTGCCGGCTGGATCGCCACGAAGGACACCTTCAAAGACTACCGCCTCCAACTCGAGTTCAAAGGCGCGGCCACCGTCAACAGCGGCGTCTTCCTCCGCAGTCAAAAACAAGGCGAACCCCACGTCACCGGCTATGAACTACAAATCTGGGACATGCAGCCCGCCGGCTACCTAACCGGCAGTCTGGTCGGCACTGCTAAAGCAGCCCCCACCAAAATCAAAGCCGACGCCTGGAACGCCTTCGATGTCACCGTCAAAGGAGATCATTTTGTCGTGAAGCTGAACGGCAAAACCGTCCTCGATGCCAAAGACAGGAAACACGCCGAAGGCGTCATCGGCCTCCAATGCCAACCGAAACAACGCATCGAATTTCGCAACATCCGGGTGACAAAAGATTAAGGGTTTAAAATGTGATAAAGCCCCAACCAAATGACCAACTCCCTCTCTCGAAAAGTCCTTGGTTGCTTGCTGCTTTCGACGCTGGCGTTCGCCCAGGGCGACCGCGGCGCCATCACGGGTTTAATCACAGACAAGTCCGGTGCCGCCGTACCCAATGTCGCCCTCGAAGCGGTGAACAGCGCCACGAATGCCCGCTTCGAAACGGTCTCCACCGGCACGGGCTCTTACCGTTTCGTCGGCCTGCCCATCGGCCTCTATGACCTAACCGCCAAGGCCGCCGGCTTCAACTCGAGTGTCCAACGCGCCGTCCAAATCCAAACCAACCAAACCGCCACCATCGACATCGGGTTAAACGTCGGTGCCGTCACCGAAAGCGTCACCGTCCAAGGCGGAGTTCCCATCATCCAAACCGAGTCCGCCGACGTCAGCATGGTGGTTGAATCCAAACAGTTCCTCGATCTGCCCTTAACCCTCGGCGGCGGCATCCGCAACGCCTCCAGTTTCATCAAACTATCGCCGGGCGTAAGCCCCACTGGCACCTGGACCAAGTCCATCTCCGGCGGCGGAGGCTTTCAAGATCAGGTCTACTACGACGGTATCGCCCTCAGCCGTGGCGACCTCTCGAACGACGCCGAAGTCAACCCCTCCGTCGACGCCATCGCCGAGTTCAAGCTCATCACGAACAACTATTCCGCCGAGTACGCCCACGCCATGGGAGGCGTCACCAGCTTCACCATGAAGAGCGGAACCAACCAGATTCACGGCACCGCGTTCGAGTTCCTCCGCAATGAAAAGCTGGACGCCCGCGGCTTTTTCCCCTCCTCCCGCGCCCCTTCCAAACAGAACGAATGGGGAGGCACCATCGGCGGCCCCGTCGTCCTACCGAAAATCTACAATGGCAAAGACAAAACGTTTTTCTTCTTCTCCTTCGACCAGTTCTATCGCCGCGGCGGCGCGCTGGCCGGCCTGAACACGTCACCTACCTCCCGGATGACGCAAGGCGACTTCAGCGAGTTGGGCAGCAAACTAATCTACGACCCAGCCAGTTCGGCCGTCGCCGGAAGCCGTACTCCCTTTGCCGGCAATCGAATCCCTGCCAACCGCTTCAGCAAAATATCGTCGGTCATGTTGCCGTTCATTCCCGCGCCCGAATTGGCCGGACTCGTCAACAATTCCATCGCCCCCCTCGGTAGTCCCCGCGCCGATGAACGCACCTCCGGCTTCAAGATGGACCACACCTTCACCGCCAAAACTCGGGTCAGCGGCATGTATAACGACACCTATCGGCCATCCATCAAGAGCCCTGGCCCGTCGCGTCTCCTGCCCGTCGGCGGAGAAGCTGCCACTCTCCTCCTCAACTACAATATTCAAAAAGTACGCACTAACGTCCTCCATCTCAACATCGACCAAAACCTGACTCCGACCACCATGAACCACATCGGGCTCGGCTATTCACGCTTCCGCAACCCCAACTTCTCCCTCGGGCTCGACCAAGGCTGGACCCAGCCCAACGGCGGCAAACTCGGTCTCCGCGGACTCCAATTCGACCTCGCGCCCACCGTGCTATTCGATACCGAAGGCTACACCCGCTTCGGTGATGACATCGCCAGCGATAACTATTTTCACACCTTCACCGCCCTTGACACCCTCACCGCGATCCGCGGAAACCACACTCTGTAATTCGGTGCCGAAGTCCAGCGTCATCGCGATAACTACCGCAACTTCGGCAACGGCGGCGGAACCTTCCGCTACCGTCGCGAGACCACCGGCCTACCCGGCGTCGCCGCCTCCGGCGATGCCTTCGCCAGCTTCCTCCTCGGCGAAACCTACTCCGGCAGCGCCTTTTTCCGCGACTCCCTCCCCGGCGGCCGCTACACCGTCTTCGGCTTCTTCGCCGACGACACCTGGAAGGTGACGAAGAAAATGACACTCACCCTCGGCCTCCGCTGGGAACCCATCATCCCCCACAGCGATCCGCTCGGTCGCATCTCCTATGCCGACATCTCCGTACCCAACGCCGGGGCGGGGAATCGTCCGGGTGCCATGCTCTTCGGCAATCAAAACGGGGTCAGCAATCGCTATCTCAACGTTCTCTGGAGCAACTTCGCGCCCCGCCTCGGCGTCGCCTACCGCCTAACCAATCGAACCGTCCTCCGCGCCGGCACCGGCATCTTCAACTCCAACTACATCAACCAGGGCAATGGCCTGCCCGCCTTCGGCTACGCCACCACCGCCTCGTTCGCCTCCGCCGACGGCGGCACCACCTCGGCCTTTAACTGGGACGGAGGCTTCCCGCAAAACTTCCGCCGCCCACCCGTCAAAGAAGCCACCGCCGCCAACGGTCAAAGCGTTACCGCCGTCATCCCGTCCGGCTACCGACTTCCCTACAAGCTCCAGTGGAACCTCGCCGTCGAACACCAGTTCGCCAGCGACATCTCCATGAGCTTCTCCTACGTCCCCAACGCCGGGCGTCATCTCGCCAATACCCAGCAACTCAATCAACTGCCCCAGCAATTTTGGAACCTCCCTACCTCCCTCCTGACGGCCAACATCAATTCGCCCGAAGCCCGCGCCGCTGGCTTCTCCGAACCCTTCGCCGGCTTCTCCACCCTATGGGGCGGCCTTGCCCGCGTCAACCAAGCCCTGCGGCCCTTCCCCCAGTACAGCGGCGTCTCCGTCTACGGCTCCACCTACGGCAATTCGAGCTACCACAGCTTCCAATACAAGCTCGACAAACGCTACGCCAAAGGGCTCACCGGCACCGTCGCCTACACCTGGTCCAAGTTCCTCACCGACGCCGCCATGTTCGACGACAATCCCGCCCAGCAAAACGCTCTGCTCCGCGAAAAGTCGTATCACCCCTCCGACTACCCCCACGTCCTAACCTTTTCGCTCGTCTACAACGTCCCCTTCCAGAGTCAGAACCGAGCCGTCAACTTTCTGCTCAAAGGCTGGCAGTTGGCGACCGTCAATAGCTACAGCTCCGGTGCCCGGCTCTTCCCCACCACCTCCAACCCGCTGCCCTATTTCAACCTCGGCCTGCGGCCCAACGTCGTCTCCTCGAATGTCCGCTCCGACATCTCGATGGGTGCCTACGATCCCAACGATCCTTCGAAAAACACCTACCTCCTCCGCTCGGCCTTTGCCAACCCCGCCCCCGGCCAGTTGAGCACCGCCGCCCGCGGGTTGGAGGTTCGTGGCCCCGGTCGTCTCGACGAAAGTTTCGCCTTCATGAAGCAAAACAAAATCGCCGAGCGGATCACCACCCAGTTCCGTGTCGAAATCCAAAATCCTCTCAACCGCGTCGTCTTCGGCAATCCAATCACCGATTTCACAAACGCGGCCTTCGGGCGGATCAACTCGACGCAGATCGGTCCCCGCAACGTCCAACTCGGTTTGAAGCTGATCTTCTAGCGCAGCTTTTTCGCGAACAGGCCGCGCCAATATTCGGCGCGGCCTGGTTCGATTTCCGCCATCAAAACATAAGCATCCTGTAGCATCGGCTCCAGCGTCATCGCCTCCTGTGCCTGCGCCTTAGCCTTCGCCAGGTTCCCGGCCGCTAAATACGCCGCCGCCAAATTCAGCCGACGAGAGCTATTCCGAGGATCCGCCTCCACCGCCAGTGTAAAGCTCGCCACCGCCAGCGCCGCCCGCTCCGCCCGCAGGTAGATCAACCCCATCGCATCGTTCACCGCCGCATCCCCCGGCACGTCCTTCAGCAGCGCGTACGCCTTCTCCAACTGTCCCGTTCCTGCGTAAGCCAGCCCCAGCCCCCGCGAACGCAGAGCCCCAGCCGGTGTCCGCCAAGCCCGCAGGTCCAAACTTCTTTCCAGTAACACCTTCGGCACTCCCGGCTTCCGAATCCGATGGTCCGTATACGCCGTATGCCCCCCGTCCACCGAATCGGTGCGCGGCATGTGGCAGGTCACGCAAGCATCGCCGTGCGGCTTCGTCTGCCCGTGGCAGCTCAAGCACTTCGCTTGGTGCTGCCCGAACGAATCGGCAGGTTCCCGATGCGGGTCATGGCACGTCGCGCACCACAGCTTTCCGCCCGAAGCAATCGAGCACCGCGAGATGGCCAGCTGCTCGGAATGCGACACCACCTTGATCCGATCCGTACTGGTTGGAACCGCCTGCACATAAACCGAAAAAACATCCTCCAGCGCCTGCCCCGGGCGGAAGTCGCTGAACTGTTTCCCTGGGTTGGTCACCCGCGCCGAACCCGAAAGGTGGCATTGCTCGCAGACGCTGTCCCGCGCCGCCTGCCCCAGCCGCTTAGGGTTCACGATATTCGCCCGCGTCGGCTGCGCGGCATGGCTGCTCCCGTCGCCGTGGCACCGCGCACAAGTAATTCCCGGCTCCGGAATCGCGTCCACGGCGTACCGGTTCACCGTCCCCGCTATCGGCGCCGCCGCCCCCGCATGGCACCCTAAGCACTCTGGCGTCACCGGCCGCAAAAACGACAGCCGACGGTCGCTCTGGTATCCCGGCGAAAGGTCCCACGCCCGCCGCCGCGCGTACCACGACAGCGGAGACTGAAACAGGGCATCGCCCACTCGCCACAAATAGCTCTTCCCCTCCCGCCCCGATCCCACCGCCCACTGCATCGACCGCGCGTCGTCGTTGATCGCATGGATCATCTGCTTGTTATTCCAAAGCGCCACCCAGCGCGCCGACCCGTGCGACCCCTCCTGCCGAACCGGGTTCTCCACCGTCGGCCGCGAAATAGACCGCCCCATCCCCGTCTGCGCGTACGCCCGCACAATTTCCTCGTGGCAAGGCAGACAACTGGCGGCGGCCAGAAAAGCGATCCACATATTCTGAATCCTACCAATGCCAAGCCGCCAAAGCTTGGAAAAGTTTGGCGAGCCCCTCCAAGTGGCTCGCGGCGTAGTTCCGCCTCTCGCCCGCTTCCTCATGCAACTTCGACAGCCAAGTCAACTTTCAATGCGGCAGCAGAGAAGGCCGCCTCCGCCGCACCGCCCCCGCTGTTTATCCTACTCCGGGTGACCTCGAAGGGTGTTCAATCGCGGTATGAGGGAACCGTAACAGGCTTAGTCATGCGCGGCCGTGCAACCCGCGTCGGCAGCGGCACTCAGGTATCTGTAATCCGGCGCGATCAGGACGAAGGCCGCGCGCTCGTCAAACTCGAAATTGGATCCAGCCTTGGAACTGAGTGCTGGCGGCTGCTTGATCGCCCGCCCAACGAGCAATCTCGCCAAGAAAACCAACGCACGCATAAAGACCAGCATGGAGCAGGATGATCGGTAACGCTCGAAAAAGTGTATCGTCATTGATGGAATATCGTTCCTCAGTTTGGAGCTCAACGGAGCTGCTTTTAGCCTGGAGCTATCGTGCCCAGTTATTCTCCGTATTCGCGACTCTAACTATCGTCCTCGCCACAATCGTCTCCGCCGTGCTCTCCAATCGCAAAGATCGCCTGGATCAAATCAGTGGCCGAACCCTTGGTCGGCCGTATTGCCTCGGGTATCGTTGTCGAGTTCTAACCCAAAGACCAAGCATCATCGCGAAGGGCGAACGCATTCCTAGACGTCTTGAAAGACCGGTATGAACTCGCGGGTCCAAAGCCAACGCTCCCTGCTCCGACTCAGCAATTGCCGACGCTTGTTGGGAACGGCGCAGTAAAGGCAACCGTTCGCATTACAATTGGATCGAAGTGATCCCTCGCCTGCTTGCCGGCATCTGCCGGCTCCACACCAACTAAACGTCCGAGGCCTATAATGAAAGCAGGGGCATGAAGTTCCAAAACACAGTTTCCCCGCTGCCGCTCGACGAGGCCCTTAAAAAGGCTACCGCCGACCTGTCCAAGGTGGCGGAGCTGGTCGAAAAGGGATTTCGTGAGGTTGTTGCAGAACAGGCCCGGATCCAGCAAAAGGTCCACAATGGTTCCCGACTCACCGCCAGCCGCTTTACTTCTCGACTTCCTATAGGTTGATCGAGATCGCCTCAGCGCTTACGCAGCCCAACTGTTCAACATGGGCGTCCTCGCGTCGACCAAAACAGCAGACGCAAGCAATAACCAGACTGCCCAGTCTGTCGGTCCGCGCTCCCTCGCGAGCTTTTCGGGCCACCAAGCCACCGTCACTTCGCTCGAGCATACCTTCGACGCCTCCCATACCCTGCCGCTCAACGTTCTCGACAGACTTAACGAACTAGGCTATATCCGGGATGATCTGGACGCCTCCGCGCTTGGCGATCTATTCATGGCCGAAGGGGCGATCCGTATCGTTGACTACACGATGATGAGGGAGTGCTGGAGCGCGATCTCCAGCCTCGCGATAACCGATCAGAAAGCAAAGGGCCAACATGTGAAGCCTGCCGCGAAGAGCAATGAAAAGAACGCACTCGAACTACTCAAAAACCTACCCCACTCGACAGAGTTATTGCTCCAGGCCGGCCAACGTACCATCTGGGGATATCTCCGCCCGGAATTCCTACGAACACCTTCCGCGACGATCGGCTTCGCTCATGGCACGGAGGTGCCCGGCACTTGGCGTATCATCGCCGCGCTCGACGCACTTCCCGACGAAATGGCAGATCAGTCGAACCATAATGCGCCGCCAATCTTCACCGAACTCCAATCTGGGATGGTCGAAGCGATGAAAACGCTCCGAAGTGTGTTCGGCCGTCCCCCGCAAGCCTACGCAGCCACGCCCCTGTTAGTGTTCCGCTACACGTCGGTCGCTCCGGTGGTCAGCCCAAGTGATTAGAAAGTGCTCCCGCCCGGATACGGTCGTCCCTCGTGGTCCGCCCGCGTCTCCTCGGTCGCCCCGCTGTCGGATTGAAAATGGTCAATCGTCTGGTGCCCCATCCCCTTCCGCTGCAACTCCGCCAGCGGCGTCATTTTTCGGCAAAATCATCCTGGTGTCGAAAACAGTCGTCTTCCGGTACGCACGGTTGCAGTGTCCCAACCATCGTAGTTATACTGAGATATAACTTTAATATAGGAAGTTACCCATGCATACAACCAATCTGCGCAAAGTGGGCGGCTCGGTCATGTTGGCCGTCCCGCCAGCCTTTCTCGATCAGTTGCACCTGCAAGCCGGTGCAACAGTCGGCCTGACTGTCGATCGCGGTCGCTTGGTGGTAGAACCCAAACCACGGCTGCGGTACACGCTCGCCGAGTTGCTGGCCGTGTCGGACTATTCGCAGCCGCAGCCGGCGGAGGAACGCGAATGGGTCGACGCCCCCGCCGTAGGGGGCGAGTTGCGATGAAGCGCGGCGACATTTTCCTGGTGCCGTTCGACCCGACTGCGGGGCGTGAGCAAAGCGGTAGCCGTCCTGTCCTGGTGATATCGCCCGCCGAGTTCAACGAAGCCACCAAGCTGCCGGTTATTCTGCCGATCACAACCGGCGGCGAGTTCGCCCGCCGCCTGGGTTTCGCGGTGCCCGTCACCGGCATCAAAACAACCGGCGTTGTTCGCTGCGATCAACCGCGCGTAATCGACCTGGCCGCCCGCGGCGCCCGCAAGGTCGACACCCTGCCAGAGCCCCTCATGGACGAAGTACTGGCGAAAGTCGCCACGCTTTTCGAGTAGGCAAAGCAGGGAGTCAACGCCGCACACGCCATCATCTATTTCATGACGGAATACGTGCCCGATCCGCACAAACTTTAAGTCGGAACATCCGACGATCAACTCCTCGTACTGACTAAGGATTTCCCCGGATTTTGCCGCCACGCCCTCATTATGGAAGACGCCTCTGAATCGGAACGTACCACGGCATCGCGGCCAAATTGCGGACAACGGCGGGAACACGTAAGCGCAGTCTAGCCCTCCTGGTCGCCGCCCGACTGGCCTGGGCGCAGAGCGCATAGTCGCGCAGGCAGTCGTTTGCATATCCATTCCAGGTCACGAGGAGGGGTTACCATGAGGTTATGGTCCTCAGTGCCAAGGAAGAATCACTAATCAGCGTAGTCCGTGCGCTCCCGCCCGACGAGGCCGGTAGGGTGCTTCACTGGGCCTGTCAGTTAACGGATCTTGCGGGCGGACGCGCGATCGATTGGTCTGACACTTGGTCGGACGAGGATCTCGCCGACGCGACATCAGCCGCACTGCGTCGTCTGGATGCCAACGAACAAGGAAATCTTTGAAGCCAGGAGATGTGGTCATCGGTGCTTTCCCCGGTGCGCAGTTGACGAAGACGCGCCCGGCAGTGGTGCTATCCACCGAGGACTATCACCGCCACCGGCCCGATGTGGTCCTCGGCATCATTACAACCCAAGCTCCCCAGTCCTTGGCCCCGACAGACTGTTCGCTGCTGGAGTGGAAGCAGGCAGGACTACATGCCCCTTCTTTCTTTCGATTGTTCCTCGTAACTCTTCCACATCGCGAGGTCAGGGTCGTTGGGCGGCTTTCCAACTCTGATTGGCAATCCGTGCGTGCTTGCTTCCATCGCGGCTTTGGTGACCGCTAGTTCCAAATTGCCGAGCTGATTAGGGCCATCGCTTTCCCAACTCCTAGGTAGAGCGCGTCCCGCGAATAGTTTTCACCAAGGAAAACAGGGGTCCGGAGCATATTGGCACTGGCTCATGATCGGCCGCAAATGGCACTTTTGGCCAAAACGGCCGATTTTGATTTATTGAAACCTTCAACTGGTACATGAGGTTCGGCTCTTTTAATGGTTCCGCCGAAGCGCAACTCTATTGTTTTCAATACGTCGATTTTCGTTTTCCAGAAAACCGGGGAACGGGACAGGCTCTAGGTAGGCGCTAAGGACAAGGGATTCCCGTGGCCCCTCGCTCCACTCCTCCCATACAGGGCACTCTCTGGGCTCGCTTTTCGGTAAACCTTCGTCCTGCCCGCAATCGTCCCGCCCTTTCGCCGGCGATCCTTCCCTCTCGCGTAGCCTAGCCAAATGAACCGCCGCACTTTACTCGGCTCCCTCGCCGCCTCCGGCCATTTGTCCGGCGCACCCGCCCTCGGCTTTGGCGCCGCCGCCCTGCAGGAACAACTCGCCGCCCTCAGCCTCTACGGCCGCCCCGCC
Organism: Acidobacteriota bacterium; assembly: GCA_025354525.1. GTDB lineage: Bacteria > Acidobacteriota > Terriglobia > Bryobacterales > Bryobacteraceae. The sequence goes on along the minus strand of JANXMS010000137.1, from coordinate 7,048 downwards.
GACGGAACCTTCGCTAGCGGCGTCACCCGAATCGGTTACTCCAATGCCGATATCGCCGCGCGCGCGTTCATCACTGGCCTCATGGAAAACGCCGGAGTCCTTTATAGCAAGTCGTGACTTAACAGAGGGCAAATCCGCGACGTCTGAAGAGATCCGGAGCAATGTCGGGAGAGAGGAAGGGGGCTAGAGCCTCGGCGAGATCGACGACAAGCGCATGCATTGAGGGGGCCCTGAGCTGGGACAAACGTAGTTTGCAGTCCGCCCAATACGGGGCCGGTAGTTCGGGTTTCCAGAACGCCTCCATTAAGGCGGGTATCGCTCTAGTGTCGAACGCAATGAGATAACTCGCCGCGACGCATTTCGCTTACCAGTCGTAGCGTTGGTGGACTTGTCCCCTGACGTGAGACACGAGTCTAGACACCGCTACCTATCCGGCCCAAAAAGCGCTGGACAGTAAGATTTAGTTTTATCAGAATCGCCTTAGCTGGGGAAACAGAAGCGAGCTCTGCTGGAGAGCAATTCGTGGAGGGATACCCAGTTGAAGACTCGTCAAGACGAGATCGCTCGGTTCGCACCTCCCAGTGAATCGATGGGGGTGGGCTCGGGACCGACCAACGGGAGGCGGCTTTCGACCTGGCTCTTCCTTGCGCGCCCCTCGGCCTGAGAGATCTTTCCATACCTGGAAAACTCATCACCGTATTGCCGGACGAATGTGAGCTTGACAAGCGATTCCATCAGGGTCGATCTTCTTCATCGTCGGCGCAATGGACCGCACCTGATTTCTGTGATGGATACGTGCGCACAAGGACAAGAACCGGATCCATGTCGAGAGCGCGCAGGCGGGGCCGACTGTGGCGGCGAGTTTGTCGGTGGTGGAGCATACTTGTTCCCGTAGTCCGCCCCGCTCCTCAACAGCGATCACTTCGAAAAGAGTTTCTTAGAGCAAAGTTTTTTCGGCTGTGGACACCGGAAGAAACAACGTCATCGGCTGGCTGGCAAAAGCTATGAACCCAAGATGCTGATAAAAGGCGACCGCCCGGTCATCCTTTGCGTCAACCAGCAGTGCATAGGCTACGGGCGGCGAGGTCATGACACGGCGCAAGGCATCGGCCAGCAAAGCCGCCCCCATGCCGCGGCCCTGAAATCGCGTATCCACAGCAAGACGGCCGACACGGACAGCCGGAATACTCGGATAGCGGGGAAGCTTCTTGACGAGTTCCGATGGCAAGTCGGTCAACGGAATGCCCGCGGCGGCCAGCGTGTAGTATCCGGCAACTCTGCCGGATACTTCTTCAACGGCGACAAAGCAGGTCGCTACACGGCGGCGGATATCCTGCGTGGCTTGAGTTTGAAAGTACCGGTCAAGAGGCTCCTGGCCACAAGAAAAGGAAGCCCGCTCATGCGCATCACCTAGCGGCTCAAGGCGAAACGGCGAATTCATTCCGACCCGAAAAGCTCATGACGGCGCTGGAGCGCGCGCCGGAGCGCGGGTGTGGGCTCGGGCGGATTAAGAATGGCAGCGGCAATCAGGCGCTGATCCCCGGCGGAGAGACGTATGATCTCGGCCTCCTCAATGGTGCGGATAGCCGCATCCCTGGCGGCGCTCACCACAAAATCGGTCAGCGTGCGGCCCTGCATTTCGGCGGCGCGTTTCAGCATCGCATGAACATCAGCGGGCAAGCGCGCTTCCAAACGGGCGGTGGTGACTTCGTTCTCCATAACTCAACCATACGGCAATATGCCGTACGTGTCAAAGAGGCTTTCAGAGCCCCCTTTTAAAGCACGATAAAATACAGGATTGTCTATCAACCGGCGGGCGCGTTGGGTCAGGAATAATTAATTAATGGGGCAGAACTCGGCGAACCCGGTCCCAATGTTACTCATTTGCAACGAGTCGATGGTAATTGACTAGCGGCCTCCGGTTCAGTAGAATCAATTCGTTCCGTGGCGTCGCGCGACGCCTGTGGCATGATTGTGAGGGGTTCTCTGCGGCACAAACTCCCAAAACGCTAGGAAACTGGCCCAAATCGGGAGGCGAATGATCCCGAAACCCGCTAATCAAGTACAGTCGATGAAGTAAGCGAGAAGTCCGTGGCGGGTGACGGCGGGGACGCTTGGCTGTCGGCCACGATGTCCAGCGGCAGATTCGGTTCGTCGAGGTCCACGAAGCCCAAGCGTATATGGCGCATCCGGTTTTGGGGCATCGACTCCTTGAGGGGGTGGCGATCATAAAAGAATGCGAGGGGCGCACGGCGGTAGCGATATTGAGGGCGGTTGATGCGATAACGTTCCGGAGCTCGCTGACGTTGTTTGGGGCAGCGCCAGCCGAGCCCGGGCACTTTGGGGAGGCGCTGGCCAGGTGCTACAGCGGCATGGAGGATCCGCTGACGCGGCGGATGCGGGAGGTGAGGGCTTGACGCATTCACCCATAGGTCGATTTGGCGAGTAAATTTCTGCAAAACGAAAAATGTGACCGAATGACATGACATCATGCATAATGAGACATGCCCGTCTTGAGTGTTTACGTCTCGTCCGAAACCAAAATCCTACTCGATTCCCTCTCCATCCTGTTGCAATTACCGACCGGACGGATCGTTGAAGTCGTGACGTCTTCCTATATCGGCGGACTTGCGAAGGATGAGGCGCAAGTCGTTAACGACCTGAAACAGGCCGCGTTGGCGAGACTGGCATCAGTGGAAACCACAGCGGGCGATCTCAGTAGGACCCCTCCGGTCGTCACCTACAGGTTTTCGCGGCTCTGCTTCAAGCGTGATGTAATTGAGGCCCTTGGTGCCATCGATCCATTCCGGGTGGAGACGCCGGTGGGCACCTTCCAAATGACAAAAGCCGATTTTTACCGGGTATTTCCGAACGTGATTCAATCGCGGAGTTACGCACAGGATGGAATTTACCATTACCGAAAGGCACCTAGCCAAGCAGAGGAATTTAGAATTGCCTGAAGCATCCCTTCAGAATTGGAGACTACCCATGATCCCTTCACCACTTTCCAGAATTCAGCTACTTCACGAACTAGAGCAACAAATTAAGACCGAAGTCCAAAACCCATGGTTGTTCCCGCAACGCGGAGCCGTCAGCGGGTTTCTTGGCACGGCCCCCATTGTCTTGGTTGGATGGCGGCCGACTTGGAGTACCTTTCCCAATGAAGGCGCCAATAAGCTCTTTTACGAAATCCTCACTGAGCTCGGGCTTGAAAATGCCCACCTCACCAACGCAATCAAGAGTAGAGGACACAAAGACGAACCGGACCCGAGTAACCTTGCACTGCACGAGGAGATTTTCGCTCGTGAATTGGAGATTCTGAATGCGTCACACTGTGTGGTTACCATGGGCGGCTCTCGTGAACGGGTGACCGAAATCTTAAAAAAGCGCGGAGCAAAGGTGCTCTGTCACTTACCTCAGTATGCCTCCATGAACTACGGACCTAGTCAGATCGCGGCCTTTCGTGAAGCCACAGCTGGCCTTGCCGCGATTGCCCGGCGTAACGAATGGATAAAATAATCCGCACCGGAAAGACGCCAATCGATGACGACGAATACTGGCTGACTCTCTGCGCCAGGAAAGGCCAAGAGAGTCCCGATCGGCGAACCAAGGTCGGCTGCGTCATCATTGCGCTGAATGGGAGCATTCTTTCCGCGGCCTGTAACGACTATCCGCGGGGTATCATGCCGAACGCCAACCAGCGGAGTGAGCCTCCCATGAAGTACATCTGGATCGAGCATGCTGAGCGTAACGCGATCTACCAAGCCGCGCGTCTCGGCCTCTGTACCGATGGGTGCACTTTGGCCGTCGAATTGGTGCCGTGCATCGAGTGCGCTAGAGCAATTATTCAGGCAGGTATCGCGCAAGTTGTGGTCAACCAGCAACGATGTACCGAATACCTGGGGACGAAGTACTCCGAAGAGCATTCTGTGGCTTTGGCCATGCTTGCGGAGGCTGGTGTACCCGTCCGATTTGCCCGTCTTAGAATAATTGACGATCACACTGGCGGATGACCAAGAGGCGAACGACACGCCCGATCAAGGCCGGAGCGTCACGAGGCGGTATCCTGATCACATTATTGTCGATCCGCCCATCGGTAGGCATCGTCGTGGCGGCCGACGTACAAGAGCGTATACATACCCTCCACCATTTGTTCGACGATGATTCGAACGTCATCATTTACTCGTAGAGACCAGAGTCCCTTCGGATTTTGGAGACGCTCTAAACTGAGCCCGGGATGACTCGGATTCGTTCTGAATTTGATGAAACACCGGTCAATCATCTCACCCACTCGTCGATCTCCGCGCGCTAATTCCTCGTGCGCTTTCCGAAAACTTGCAGAGCACATGAATCGCGACTGCATCTCCCCGGGCACACTCGGAGGCGCATTGGGTCGGTCGCCGATCAACTCCGTCCCGGCCAAACGCTCCGCAAATAAGGCAATCATCCGCCTAGTTATGAACGCCCTACCCGACTCTGGATCAAGCAGTCCTCTATCGAATCCTGAACCACGGAACTCTCTGGCAACTCGCTCATCTAGCTTGCACCTGATTTGCCAAGAGACTTCACGGCTGTTCGGACTTCTATCCTTCAATTGTTTTTCAAAGAAATCGCGCAGTCTTTCCTGCAAATCCTTGCAGTAGCGGGCCACAAGCTCCTTGTCTCTAATCGATCGCTCGTATCTGGTCCACCTGTACGCCTCGGAAGGAGTGGAAATCGTATCTTCAAACTGCGCCGCTTCGAGATCGGAATTAGTGAAACGAAAACCATCCTTGCGTTCAAACTTGGAGTTCGGTGGGATCGCAATGTCTACGTTGTTGTTGTAGCGCCCTCGAACGCCGATCTCGGTCGGAGACTCCTGACTTAGACCAGCCGCAACGACCAGTGCGCATGGGCGATCTTCGGGTCGGGCTGCCATCAGCTCAAGGTCCGACGAGCGCTCGATAATCACTGGGTTTACCCCTGTGCGCAAGGCCCGCATCCAATACTTCTTCCTGTCAACCTCCCCATAAGAAAGCTCGGCGCTGGGCCCAATGGCGCTGTTGACATAGTATATATTCCCGGCCTTGACCGCCGTTCCAAAGCGCCTTTGGGCCAAGGTCTCGCCCAGTTTCCGAAAATCGCACCATCCGTTCCTTAGACTTTTTTGTGTCGATCCAGAATAGAAGTCCGCACCGTCGATATACAAATCAATTTCGTCCACCTTGCCCTCCTCGCGTTTAACAAGTTGCGAGTCAGATTACGGTCGAAAATAGTCTCAAAGCTAGCATACAACTTCCAATCCATCCACGCCCACGGTCGATCTGGTGGGCAATCTCAGCCAGGCGACCTTGGACTGCCTACTGAATCAACCGAAACAAACAGCCCTGCGGAGTGCCGGGCCCGCGAGGCCCAGCCCTCCGCCCTACCTTCCTCCTTCCTTAAACTCACCCGTGACAACCCATTCACTTTCATATCTCCCACGATGAAACGACCCGCCGCCATCCCCTCAGTGGCTCACCGCCACTCCGTCGCGTGGGCAACATAACGCTTTTATCTCACCATCCACGAACTTTGACAGCGCACCACGTAAGGCAAGATCTTATCGTGATGAAGGACATCGTTTCCTCGAAGAGCCAAATTGTTCTACCTCCAGAACTTCGTCAGATGCACAAAGTCGAAAAGGGCCCGGAGTTTGACGTCTAGCGGCTCGCGAGAGGGGACTATCGCCTCGTCCGGCGGCCGCTTCGGCGGAACCAAGGCACCCTCGACTGGCTGTTAGCCTGCCGACGAAAACCCTTCTTCGTGCCAATCGATTCTGACTCGACCGATAACTTCTGAAATACTTGGTCGACGCCAACATCTTCAGCAAGCCGACCAAACCATCTCCCCACCCGCGTATTACGGCTTGGCTTCGCGCTCACGAACGAATCGCCGTCGTCAATCCGGTCATGCGCGGGGAACTTCGATTCGGTATTCTGATCCCGCCTACTTGGAAAAAGCGGAGCCTGTTTGGCGACAATTAGAAACAGCCGAAACGACAACTAGCAAAGTCGACTTGCCACCGGCGGAGGGTGCTCCCGTGGCTTCATGCCCACTGTCGGCGGTCTCGTAGCCCACCTGGGATGGCATAATGCGCTAAATCCTGGGGCTTGGGGCAAAGCCCCATCTCGACCAACGCCCAGCGGCATCTGTCGAATTGAAATTAAAACACCTGCTGATGGTGCTGCAAAAGTAATTGTCGTTAGAAGCGGTTCCTAATTGTCGCCCATCAGGAGCCGCCCTGGAGCGGTGGTTCGTCGAGGGAATTCACCGGCTCCTTTGTCTACCCTGGGACGCGGACACCGAATTGAAATGGGCGGAACTACTGGCGCGCCTCCGCAAAGCTGGAAAGGCCATGCCGATCAAGGCTCGCCTCATCCCGGCCACCGCGATCACTCACCGCCTGACAATCGCCACGCGGAATTGGGCCGATTTCGCCCACGCTGGCGTACCCATCGTAGATCCGTTTAGCAGGTAACTGCGTGCCCAGCGAACCCTTCCACCGACGAATAGTACGACCTTCCGTATCTATCGGATCGGTCCAGCCCTCCCGCGGCCCCGTTTTCCGCCCCCTCAAACTCGCCCGTGACAAGGTGTTGAGATTTATATTTCCCACCAAATCAACCACTTACAAAAAACCTGTTCTCAACTACCCCATTTTCCTCCTCTAGATTGAAAGCAGGAGAAGTCCACCATGACAGACGAACAAAAAAATCGGCGCGCCGAATCAGCCCGCGAAAACGGACGTAAAAGTCGCGGTCCCGTCTCACCACTAGGCAAATACGCCAGTTCCATGAACGCGATTGCCACCGGAAAACACGTCAAAGTCCATAAAGAAATCTTTCCCGAATGCGACATCTTGTACTCATCCGACGACCGAGAGTCGTTCGTCCGCTTCCATCAGAAGCACCTTAAGCAGTACAAGCCGCACTCGGATTGTGAACACGCTGTCCTCCGGCAAATGACCTGCGAGATGTTTGAATTTCAACGCCTCAGCGAAGTGGAAACGTTGGCCATCCAACGAAAT
>JANXMS010000164.1 GCA_025354525.1 Acidobacteriota bacterium | reverse complement strand
CGGCCTCCGACTCAATAGAACCAATGAGTTCCGTAGCGTCGCGCGAACTTGTCGCATGATTTCGGTAAGCCCTCCGCAGCACAAACGCCCAAAAAGCTAGGAAACTGGCCCAAGTCTGGAGGCGAATGATCCCGAAACCCGTTACTCAAGCACCATACTTGAGTATGCTCGAAACATTTCATGGCTGAAATGGTTTATGAAAACTGTTTCCGGCGGTCAGAGTACTAGGCAAAAACCTGAGATAAATTACGATTCGAATTAGGTAGGTTTGCTGATTCGCCGTTTCGCGCTCGATGATACTTTACTATTAGCAGCCGAAACGAAAGTACAAACAGGTTGCGTCGGAGAGGAAATACTATGAATCGCATCACGGATTTTATCCTAAAAATTCAAATCTTGAAGGACACCAAGGGCCAAGACCTTATCGAATACGCTTTGATGGCTGGCTTTGTGGCCGTGGCCGCAGGAGCTATCATGCCTGGCGTATCGACCTCGATCAGCACCATCTTCTCGAAGGTTGCCTCGTCGATGACCGCCGCCGCCGGTTCTTCCTAACGGAAGCCTGTCAATCGTGGGAGAGAAGGGTAGAGGGTGCCGCGAACTTAGTTCGTTGGCTTTCTCTGCCCTTTTTTTGTTGTATGTCCAGTTAGTCTTGCGGGAGAAGGTCGGCTGGCTCCAGTTTTCGAGCTCTGATGGCTGGTAGAGCGACGGTGGGGGAGGCGGCGAGGATGCCATCGACGTGGCCGTCGTAGTGGGTTGATGGAAGGGGTAGCTGAGGGCGCGGGCGGCAATCATTCGTAAGATGGCGGCGTTGACGAGGGGGAAGATGACGGCGCTGGCTGCGATGCCGATGGCTAAGGATAGGACGACGATGAGGGTGAATCCAGGAGAGTTAGGGTTCGGCTAGGCTTACTTAAGGGGCACTCGGAATACGCTCTTGATGCATTCGGGGTTGCGGACCGCGATTTGTATATGTGTTTTTTGGCGAAAGCCGGATCCGGGGTAGACGGGGGCTCCATCGGTGAGGACGGCCTTCAGGGTGTCTACCGATGGCCCGCCTTTAGCATCCAGAAGTACTTGATTAGCGGGTTTCGGGATCACTCGCCCCCAGATCTTTGCCAGTTTCTTAGCGTTTTGGGAATTTGTGTCGCAAAGGGCCCCTCGAAATCATGCCAAAGGCTCGCGCGATGCTACGGAAACCATTGAATCTATTGGGTCGGAGGCAGCTAATCAATTACATCCAGAATCGTATGAAAACGTCGGATTACCGCACAATCTAGTTTCCGCCGTAACTGGTCCTCGCTGTTAACCGGCAATGGCGAACTAGAAATCTGGTTCACTTCTACGAGACTCTGATGCGCTGTGCGTACCCAAATCCAAGCCGATGGATGTCGTCAAATCAAGGCACAAACCGAGCTCGATGACCGCACCTATGGCAAATGGCTTCCTAATCCTCGATTCCCTCCGTGCCGCAACTTCCTGAGCAAATTCGTACCCTCGTTGTGGATTGGCCTCCCAGAAATAGATGCCGGGCCCCAACCAAGCGTAGTCATTGGCGCTTGGCTTAAACGCGGCACTGGCCAAGAGGCGCTCTCCAATTTCCTGATCGCAGCCATGAGAGCCGAGCACGAAGCTTGAGGATAAGCGATGCACGAGGATTATCTATCGTTTTTCGTCAGCTTGCCGGATTTGGTTATGATGCCTTCGTTGATGAGGACCTGGCGAGCACTTGCTTGGAACTTGGTCGCTTGGGTGGTGAACTCTTTGGCCGCCTTGCGGAAGAGTTCAAGACACTCCGGCGAATTGAAACCCCAGTTCGCTATAGTTTTTGATTTTTTGGCGGTCATAACACCAACCTACACCTTCCGTTTCGTGGGTTGATTGACGTTCGATCCGCGAGAGGCGGCCTTGGTCTGGACTAGCGTCCGAGGGCTTTGATCTCGGCTGGGGCGAGGGGCCGATTGAAGATCATGAGGTCGTCGAGGAGGCCGACATAATTGACGCCAAGGCGGAGAGTGGTTTGGGCGGGGTCCCAGGCGAAGGACTCGGCCGTTTGGGGTGCCGAGGGCTTGATGGGTGATGGCGACGTGGGTCCATGGATCGGCGGCGAGGAAGGGGGGCTTCTTGACGATGACTAGGCAGGCTTTTTTCGGGTTCGAGGTTGGAGGGGTTCCAGGATTTGAGAGATCCGAAGACGCCGAGGCGGAAGGGGCGGGGTTGAGTCGACCCAGATGGCGGAGTCGTTCCGGTGAGTTGCGGAGTCGGCGGGCGGCGTAGCGGAGGCCGGGGAAGGGGGGACTCCGTAGGTTGATTGAGCTTTGCGATAGAACCCATGGAATACGAGGAGGAAACGAGTATGGGGAGCTTGTTGCGCAGCAGAAGCAGTGATGATAATGGGTTGCGGATACGGTCGAATAGGTCGGACGCTGCTCCGGCAAGTTTCAGTTAGCCTCGGCCTATTGCGTTTGATTTGTGTAAGAATCGAGATACTCGTCCCAATGAACTGCCCCCACTGGGGTGACACTGATGTCCGGGAGTCTGAGCGGGACTGTCCGCGTTGCGGGCAGGAATGCGGCTATCCCAATGTTCGGAAGGCTGGTGAGCTTGCGGAGGTCGCGGCCCTTGCTGTTCGATATCGCGCCGCTCGCCAAGGTGCCGTTGATCGGGCCGCGGAGGCTGAGTTTGACTGTTACGAAAAGGTGGTTGCGTCATCTCAGATCGTGATGAGCCGCCATGAAAAAGCGGTGCTACAACTGCTGGAATCTGACAATGCGCTGTGGGTTTCGTTCTACCAACAGACTGGTGCCGGCATGCGGCGTCCTGAGGATACCGAGATCGAAGGGGATCGTGGCGTGGCCGATAGCCGTCTGTTTCCGGGCTACCGAGAAATGATCTGTTTTGCTGTTCTGTCGGTGAATGGCTTCGGCCCGCCCTATTACGGTCGTACCAGCCTTACTTTTGACGAGGCTCTTCTCTCTCACCGAGCCTCTGTTTTCGAGGAGAACAGCGTTAATCTTCTCCGCCGGAGCAATTTTCGGCTTGCGCCGGGCTTCCGCACTCAATGGAATTTCCGTGGCAAGCTGGCAGCGACAAAGGCGGCTCCGCGGATTCTGCCGGGATTGGCCGATAAGGATTTCGAGGCGCTCCTCATGACTCCAGATGTGAATGCGCCCGATCCGGATTTTGTGGAGGTTCACGTTTTTGGTTTTCTGCATCACACTGCGATCTCCAGAATCCAGTTCTGGCCGCTTCGCGACAAGAAGGACCAGCCGTTTCGCACCCGTATCCGCGAGATCTGCGAAGATAGAAAAATAGAGGTAAAGGAGTAGGTCGCCCTCTCCGATAGGCCGTGAAGTTGCAAACATTTATTTCCGGTCAAGCCCGGCTGGCTGTTGTCGTCGAACGGAATGCTCTGCAATGCGTCGAGGCTGGGTCTCTGGACCGTGTCTGTCGAAGTCTTCGCGACTTCGATTACCTGTTCGGGGGAGTGACCGATTTGCAGGAGATTGAATGCCGGGATTGGAAGGAAGTTAGTGATCGGCTCGACATCGTTTCTCATTGCGACGACGCGCTCGCGTTGCTGCTTATCTTTCTCGACCGCACGGCTGGCAATGAGTCACGGTCAGAGGCGCTGGCGTTTCTGGAGCAGGAACTGGCTCTCCCCGCCGTCGAATCCTTTCTTTGGAAGCGGCTTCTAACTCGTCCGCTTCCGGACAATGCGGATCTGATCGGGTGCGAACTTCGCGCCGAGCGCGTCTCCGCCGTGCGGCTCCTTTCGTTGATACAAACGTTAGGGGCGCTGCAGGTTTCTGTCGTTCAGACTTATCAGGCTTGGGTCGCCATACCGGAAAGCCATTTCACCGCGTTGCCGAGCCGCGAAGTCGTTTTCAGTGCGCTGCGAGAGGCGGGCGCTTTTGGCAAACTGGTCCGTGCGAGACCGGAGCAGCGAAACCTCGCGCTGATTCAGATTCTTGCTGACACACCCAAACTCCCTCGTCAACCGCTTACAGCCCTGCTTAAGGCGTGGGTCGCGGAGATGGGAGGGAACCAAGCGGCATCAGCGCAAGAGTTTGCAGATGGGACCGATGAAGCGGAAACCGGCAGAGGGTCTCGGAGTCGCAAAACGGATGAACGCCCTAAAACCTCCCCTTCAGTTTTTACTTCAATCGGTCGTCAGAAGGATGCGATCTTTGAGCGAATGCGCGTGGGCGATTGGAATCGAGCTTGGCAATATATCGGTGATCTTACGGAATTCCAACTAGCACGTAGTGAACGCGGTCTTCTCGCTAAGTCGCTCTGTGATTTGGCGCAAGAAGCCAAGTGTCTGGGGGCACACGAACACCAACTGGAATTGGGCGAACGCGCGCTCGTCGAGGCTCCCGATGATGTCCAAGCTCATAGCCATCGAGCAGACGCGCTGCTTTGTTTAGGGCGACTCGCGAATGCCGAGGCGGCTTACCGAGAAGCGGCAGATCGATTTCCGGATAATGTTGTGGCGCGTAATGGATTGGCGGAGGTTCTAAAGGCGGGGGGGCGTCTGGAGGAGGCCGAGGGCGAGTATCGGGCCACCGTGTCCCGTTTTCCGGATAATGTTGTGGCGCGCAGCGGACTTGCCGGAGTTCTTTTGTTTCGAGGTGACGTTAGCGAAGCGCTCTCGCTGGTCTCGCAACGTAAGCCGCCGATGACGAAGAGTGACTGGGTCGCCTTTCATATTCACGCCATGATTTTGTTTCGGCGGGGCGAACTGGACGCTGCGGCGCAATTGTTCCGGCGAGGTACACAAACGTGTCCCTGGGCCGAATGTCACACCTACTTTCGGCGCTCCCTTTCGTTGCTTGACCTGCGTATCAACCAGCCCCTACAAGCCATCGAAGACCTTGGTAATGAAGAATCGACTCTTTCGAATCTCCTTCGCTTCCATGCCTTCAGTAAGATCGGAAGTCTCTCTGAAGCGGATAAGTGCCTGCGGAAAGCAGCCATCATCCCGTTTCCGAAATGCGGCGAATTGAAGGTGGCGCTCGAAACTCGTTTTTGGGGTCCACCAGACTCCTCGGTCAGTGAGAACTTTCTCTTCGAACTCGAGTTCGATTGTCTGCTCGCCGCCTAACCAAGTCCCGGGAAGAGTGGTCTTCAGACTTACCTTGACTACTGGAAATTGGATTCGTTTGTAAACTCACCCGGCAGAAACCGTCAGCAGAGCAGCGTTGGCGAGACCGCCGACATCGTGAAGCCGACGAACGGTGCGGTGAGCGTAGAGGGCCGAAAACTGGCACAATCGGGCGAAAATGCCAGAACTTTGGCGTTCGATCCGCTAGAGGCGGCTTTGGTCTGGACTAGCGTCCGAGGGCTTTGATCTCGGCTGGGGAGAGGGGCCGATTGAAGATCATGAGGTCGTCGAGGAGGCCGACATAATTGACGCCAAGGCGGAGAGTGGTTTGGGCGGGGTCCCAGGCGAAGGACTCGGTGATGGCGGGGGCGGCTCCGATCAGGACGCCGTTCAGGTAGAGCGAGGCCTTGCCCTTTCGCGTGCCAAGACCTTGATGGGTGATGGCGACGTGGGTCCATTGATCGGCGGCGAAGGGGGGCTTCTTCACGACGACCAGACGGTTGTTAAAGGCCGGGTTTTTGTCGGGTTCGAGGTTGGAAGGGTTCCAGGATTTGAGGGCACCGAAGACGCCGAGACGGAAGTGGCGGGGTTGTTCATCCTTCGTGAAATCGACCCAGATGGCGGAGTCGTTGTAGGCCTTGTCGGTGAGTTGGAAGGGGTCGCAAAAGCCGGGGGCGAGGTCCTTATCGGGGTTGAGGCGGAGCCAGAAGGAGATGGTGCCGGCCTTGAAATTGACGTTTTTGGAAGCTTGGAAGAAGACGGCGTTCGTATTTTTGGCTTTGAAGTGGAGGGCTCCGGAGCCGTTGCGGCCGGAGGTGGGGGCATGATCGACGTTGGGGGCCGCGGCGAGGCCGGGGGCGGCTTTCGAAATGTCCTTGTACGAGGCGGCGGAGTAGAGTTGGGGGTCGCCTTTGGCTTGGGCGGTTTTGTCGAAGGTGGCGTGGAAGAGGAGCCCATCGGGTAGGGCGGCGAAGGCGAGAAGTAGAAAGGGGGTCACGTCGATAGTGTATCGGAACGGTGTCACAATAGGGTTAATGGCTGAGAACGGCAATCTTACGGCATTTCTGGGTGGCGTGCGGCGGCGGTACGTGGCGACGCAAATGGTGAGACAGAGCATGGTGGGGATGACGGCGGGACTGGCGGGGTTGATCTTGCTGCTGGTGCTGGGAACCCAGGTGATGGATTGGTTTTGGCCGGAGCTGCTGTTTGTGGGTGCGTTTGGTTGGGGGGCGTGGCGCTTCCTGCGCGAGATGCCGAGTGCATACCGCTTGGCCCAGGCGATTGACCAGCGGTTAGGATTGGCGGATGCGCTTTCGACGGCATTCCATTTTCAAACCGAGAGTGGGCCGGTGGTGGAGGCGCAGCGGGAGCGGGCGGATCGTTTGGCGGCGACGTTGTCGCCGGTGGTGGCGGTACCGATGGTTTGGCCGAAGGCGGTTTATGCGGTAGCGGTGTTGGGTTTGATTTCGCTGAGTTTGCTAGGGATTCGGTATGGGATGCTCCACACACTCGATTTGCGGGCACCGGTTTCGGAAGCGATTGTGGATATGTTTCGGCCGGCCGATGACAAGAAACAGGCAGCGAAGCGGGATGTGAGTCCGTGGTTGGATCAGCAGTTGAAGCAGCTTGGTTTGACGCCGGATGAGGACGCCAAGGACGAGCAGCGGAAGTTTGACGGGGTGCAGCAGGGCGACATTCTGACGCCGCAGATTCCGGATGTGAATGACCTTTCCGACGCTGCTTCGAGCCAACAGGCTAAGGGCGGGAAGGAAGGGAAGGCAACGAACCCGGGCGAGGCGCAGCAGGGCGAAGGGAACCGCCCGGGCGAGGATGGACAGAAGGGCGATACGGATCCGAACGGGGACGGTGGGCAGAAGGGCGGTCAGCCGCAGGACCAGAAGGCCAAACAGGGGAAAGAGGGCAAGAACGGCCAGCAGCCGGGAGAGAACTCGTCCTTGATGGACAAGATGAAAGACGCCTTTCAGAACATGATGAATAAGCTGAAGATGCCGAACCAGGACGGAGGGCAGCAGCAGGCTTCGAACAAGCAGGGGGCGGCGGAGAAAGGGGCGGCGAAGCAGCAGCAGAAGGGCGGCCAGAAGGGTGAAAAGCAGAAGGGGCAGGAGGGGGATGCGCAGCAGAATGGGGAGAGCCCGGACGATCAGGAGGGGGAGAACGGAGAGAAATCGATGAATGCGAAGGGGCAGGGGGCGGATAGTAACAGTAATCAGAAAGCTCCGCCGGATGCGAAGGCTGGGGTAGGGAAGGCGGATGGCGATAAGGCGATTCGGGACGCGGAGCAGCAGCAGGCGATGGGGAAGATTAGCGAGTTGTTTGGGAAGCGGGCGCAGAACATTACGGGGGAGGTGATGGTGGAGGTGAGCGGGGGCAAGCAGCAGTTGCGGACGCAGTATTCGAAGTCGAGCGCGGCTCATGCGGAGGGTGGGGGGGAGATCCACCGGGATGAGGTTCCGCTGCATCAGCAGCATTATGTACAACAGTATTTCGAGGAAGTGAGGAAAGCGGGCGCGGTGCCGAAGAAATAGTTAGGGTTGACGGCACGCGAAGTTGGCGGCTTCGTCAATGCTGCCGGAACCTTTGTAGCGGGCCACTTCAGGATAGGGGCAGAGGGGGCGGGTGCGGGTGACTTGGCTTTTTTCGAGGTGGGAGGCGAGGATTTGTTCTGGGGCGACTCCTTTTTCGACCCAGTCCATGAGGGGGGTGAGCCAGTTGGCGTTGGAGCAGCCGGGACCGCCCGCGCAGTGGAGCATGCCGGGGACCATGAAGAGTCGATAGAAATCGCGGGTGGGTGCGGAGCCGAGGCGTTTGCTGACGGTTTCGTAGTATTCAATGCCGGGGAAAGGGTTGACTTGTTGGTCGGCCCAGCCCGAGTACTGGATGATTTTGCCGCCGCGCTTTTTGAGGGGGGCGAGGTTGGGGTTCCGGGGGTTGAGGTCCTTGGCGGCTTTGGCGGTGCGGGGTGGGTCCTTGTCGAAATTGAACTGGGGATAGGTCCAGGCGGGGCCGGGCGGGGGATCGAGGACGTAGAACTTCATTTGGCTTTCCGAGCGCGGGAGGACGGTTTTGTTGGGGGCGATGAGGTTGTCGGCCCAGACCAGTTCGCTGCCGACGGGTTCGCCGGGGAAGAGGAGTTGGCGTTTGCTGTTGCGGACGCCGCCGTAGATTTTCGAGAGGGCGGCCACTTGAGGGGCAGTGAAGCAGGTGGCGCTGTCAGTAGCGGAGCAAAGGGGGAGGTCGCGTTTGGGTTGGAAGTCGCAACGGCGGGGGTCGTCGATGACGCCGTCGGCGAGGCCGTCGACGCTGTCACATTTCTTGTAGACGAGTTGGTGGAGGAGGGGGAGCTTTTCGGGGGGGAGTGCCGCGTCGCCGAGTTGGGATTGGGCGACCCAGATGCGTCGCATGACGTTGCCGGTGAGGAAGAGGCCGGGGGCACCGATGACGAGGCCGTCGAAATCCTCGGGGTAGCGTTGGGCTTCCTGCAGGCCTTGGCGGCCGCCGGTGGAGCAGCCGACCCAATAGGAGTAACGGGGGCGGGTGGAGTAATAAGTCTGGATGATTTGCTTCGAGAGAACGGCGGTTTCGTGGACGGAGAGGTAGGCGAAATCGATGAACTTGCGATGGGCGTTGGGATTTTCGGGGGTGAGGTGGGCGAAGGTGGCGAGGGGTTCTTTGGCGGCGTCGTGGCCGGTGTCGGTGGAGACGGCGGCGAAGCCGAGGCGGAGGGCGGTATCGACGGCAGCGAGGCTGATGACGCCGGCGGTGCCGCCGTTGCCGACCATTTGGAAACGCTCGTTCCAGTCGGTGGGGAGCTTGAGGGCGAAGCGGGCTTCGGGCCAGATGACGCCGCGGAGGTCGCAGTGGGCGGGGAGTTTGTCAGTAGCGGGGACGAGGGTGGCGGAGTGGAGGGTGACCGCTTTACCGAAGTTTTTAGCGGCGAGGGTGTCGCATGGGATGGCGGGTGCCGCGGCGAGGAGGGCGGTGGTGGAGAGGAGCGAGGCGAGGAGTAGTTTCACGATGGTTCCTTGGAGTGTACGGTATTTTCGGGTGGGTGGTTGAAATTACTCCGGCAAAGCTGTGTCAGTGCGTGCTGCTCGTCAGGTGGCGGTTGCCAGGGGAACGGATCAGGAACGCCGTTTCGTGCGATCGATTCGCAATTCGGTACACTAGAGCGATACCCGCCTTAATGGAGGCGTTCTGGGAACCCGAACTACCGGCCCCGTATTGGGCGGACTGCAAACTACGTTTGTCCCAGCTCAGGGCCCCGTCAATGCATGCGCTTGTCGTCGATCTCGCCGAGG
>JANXMS010000019.1 GCA_025354525.1 Acidobacteriota bacterium | reverse complement strand
GAGCCTGAATCCACAGAGCCTGTGCACTGTGTGTCGGTGGCGGCGGAAGGGATGACGACCCATCTCGGTCGTTTGTTGCTGGCCGGGGTGGATGGCAAGTCGATCTCGATTGCGAAAGGAAGCCAATCGCTCGGGCACTGGCGTGTGGAGCCGAGGAGCCTGAATCCACAGAACCTGACGACCCATCTCGGTGGTTTGTTGCTGGCCCGGGTGGATGGCAAGTCGATCTCGATTGCGAACGAAAGCTAATCGCTAGGGCGCTGGCTCGCGATATCCTTAGAAACCGATGAGCCTAACCCTACAGAACCTACGTGCTTTGGAAATTCTCGACTCTCGGGGCCGCCCTACGTTGGCCGTCGAAGCATGGCTTAGCGACGGCACTCGGGCGACGGCTCAGGTGCCGTCTGGTGCCTCCACGGGAACCCACGAGGCCAACGAAAAGCGAGACGGTGGCGAGCGCTATGGCGGCAAGGGAGTTCGAGAGGTCGCCGGAACGGTCGCCTCCGTTTTCCTTCCTGGACTATTGGGTTTATCAGCTGAAGACCAACGAGCGCTTGACGCCCGGCTGATCGAGATTGAGGGCACGGCCAACAAGTCTCGTTACGGGGCGAACGCCACGCTCGGCATCTCGTGCGCGGTGGCGCGGGCTGTTTCCGCCTCCCGTCGGGAACCGCTTTTCCGGACCCTGGCGGTGGGCCCGCCGCTGCTGCCGGTGCCGATGATCAACATTCTTTCGGGCGGTTTGCATGCCGGGGGCAATTTGGAGTTTCAGGATTTTCTGATCGTGCCCCATGGTTTTCCAACGCTGGCCGATGCCCTCGAAGCGACGGTTCGCATCCACACGACCGCGGGCGAGATACTCCGGCGGAGCGGCTATGCACTGACCGGGGTGGCCGATGAGGGCGGATGGGGCCCGCTGCTGCCATCGAACGAAGAGGCGATGTTTCTTTTGACGATAGCCATTGCCGAGGCGGGCTATCTTCCGGGAGCGCAGGTCTCGATCGCGCTTGATGTTGCGGCGACCCAATTTTATCGGGAAGGGAAGTATCATCTGGCGAGCGAAGGCCGGGAACTGACGAGCGGCCAGATGGTGGACCTGCTGGCCCGTTGGTGCGGGAGTTACCCGGTGATTTCGATCGAAGATGGCTTGGCTGAGGACGACTGGGACGGCTGGGCGGAATTGACCGCGCGTCTTGGTTCGGTCCAATTGGTGGGAGACGATCTCTTCACGACCAACGCGGCGCGTTTGCGCGACGGCGTTCGGCGCAAGGCCGCCAACGCTGTCCTTGTCAAGATGAATCAGATTGGGACGCTTACCGAAACGCTGGATGTTTGTGCGCTGGCGCGCGAGATTGGCTATTCGGCCGTTGTTTCGGCGCGTAGTGGCGAGACGGAAGACTCGTTTCTGGCCGATCTGGCGGTCGCTTCAGGGGCTGGACAGATCAAGATTGGATCCGTGACTCGGTCCGAGCGCTTGGCGAAGTACAACCGGTTGCTCGAACTCGAAGCCTGGGAGGGGTTAGCCTTTCCTAGGTATGATGGAAACCGATGATGCCAATTACCCGCCGGACCGCTCTCACGATCGCCGCGCCGTTTCTGAACCTGCGCGCTCAGAACCAGAAAGATCGGCCCAATATTCTTTGGATCCTGGGGGACGATCTGGGTCCGCAGCTTGGCTGCTATGGGCATCCGCTCGTCCACACCCCGAACGCTGATCGGATCGCGGCGGAGGGCACGCGGTTCACGCACTGCTTCACGACTGCGCCGGTCTGTTCGCCGAGCCGTTCTGGTTGGAACACCGGGGTTTATCAAACGACGATCGGGGCCCACAATCACCGCAGCCATCGGCAGGACGGGTTTCGATTGCCCGATGGCGTCAAGCTGGTCTCTCATCGCATGAAAGAGGCTGGCTACTTCACGGCGAACGTCAGGGAAGTCTCCCCGGGCATTAATGTTTCGGGCAAGACGGACTTCAATTTCGGAGCCGAGAAGCCTTTTGACGGCACCCATTGGAGGCAGCGCGCTAAGGGCCAGCCTTTTTACGCCCAGGTTAATTTCACGGCGCCGCATAAAGGTCCGGTTTGGCCCGCCGCTCGGGCTCAGAAATCGCTTATCGATCCGGCGAAGGTAGAACTTCCGCCCTATTATCCGGACCATCCTGTGGTCCGCGATGAGGTGGCCAACTACCTGGACGCCGTGAACTATTGGGATACCCAGGTTGGTGCGGTGATGGCTTCGCTCAAAGAGGACGGGTTACTGGAGAATACGGCCATATTTGTGTTTGGAGATAACGGCCGGTGTCTGCTGCGCGGCAAGCAGTGGCTGTATGATGCGGGGACCCACGTTCCCCTGATCGTCCGCTGGCCCGGGCATGTGAAGGCTGGAGCGGTTCGCAAGGATCCGACGATTTCACTCGACATTACGGCTAGCAGTCTGGGGATGGCGGGAATTGCGCGGCCGGAGTTGCTGCATGGGCAGGATCTGTTTGGTGGGACTAAGCCGAGGACGCAGGTGTTTACGGCCCGGGATCGGTGCGACATGACGGTGGACCGGATTCGGGCGGTGCGTGATAGCCGATTCAAGTTGATCCGGAACTTTATGCCGGAGAAGCCGTACACGCAATTTAATGACTACATTACGAAGAGCTATCCGACGCAAAACGTTATGAAAGAGCTTCATGCGGCCGGCAAGTTGAATGCCGTGCAGAGCCAATGGATGGCGGCTCGCAAGCCCGAGGTGGAGTTGTATGACCACCGGGCGGATCCGCATGAGGTGAAGAATCTTGCGCTGGAACCGAAGTACAGGAGCACCGTCGGTCGACTTTCGGCTGCGGTGGACCGTTGGATTGTTGACACCAACGACCAAGGTCGGGTGCCAGAGCCTCGCGAGGTGATTGAGCGGGAAGAGCCGCGGGGTGCCCGCGAAGATTAGTCTTTGAGCGGCAGTTGCGGCGGTGATAGTCGGTTTTGGGTTCTTCGGCGGGTTCGAAATGGTGGCGGCCGATTCGGAGGATGGAGTTGGCAGTGGAAGGCTGGATTCGGGAGGCGAAAGGCTTTGGATGGAGTCGTGAGCCTCGCGACGTGATTGGGAGGGAAGAGCCGCGAGGTGCTCGCGAAGATTAATCGTTCTGCGGCGCATGGGCGCTCGGCTGCCGATGCCGATGCAGATGTCGGAGACGCGGGGTTGCTGGTGGGTGGATGTCGGGGTTGGGTGGATGTCGGGGTTGGGCGGAGGTCGGGGTTGGGCAGAGGTCGGGGTTGGGCGGAGGTCGG
>JANXMS010000619.1 GCA_025354525.1 Acidobacteriota bacterium | reverse complement strand
AAGGCCGAACCGGTTATCCCCTCGTCGACGCCTGCATGCGAGCCCTCCGTGCCACCGGTTGGATCAATTTCCGCATGCGCGCCATGCTCGTTTCGTTCTCAAGCTATCACCTCTGGCTCCATTGGCCTCGTCCCGCAGCCTTCCTCGCCCGTCAATTCACCGACTATGAGCCCGGAATTCACTACCCTCAATTTCAAATGCAGTCCGGCACCACCGGCATCAATGCGTTGCGCATCTATAGCCCAGATAAGCAGGCACTCGATCAGGATCCAGACGGCGACTTCGTCCGCCGCTGGTTACCGGAAGGTCCCGGAACCAAAATCGTGGAGCACAAAGAAGTCTACCGCCTAGCCAGAGAGCGCATGGCCGCCTTCCGCCGCCAACCCGAAGCCAAAACCCAAGCCAAACGCGTGCTCGGCAAGCACGGTAGCCGAAAGAAGCGCCTGCCGGCCCGGCAACCCTCTCTCTTCTGAATATCCTAAGTTCCCGAGAATAAAGCACTTCGTAACCGCTGCGGATTTCCTGTCCAAAACCACAATTAGTAGTTGACCTAAGGTTAAATACCGCTGTATCCTGTAGTTCAGTAGCGCCTGAGCTTCGCTCAGCTACACCGAATTTTACAGCCCGGACTGCGTCACGCTACCGCGACGATCCGGGTTTTCGCGTCTAATCCTTTAGAGATCCCATGTCCATCATCGCGCATCAAACTACCGCCGTTCCAACGCCACAACCTGCCGCCGAGCAGGAGCTTTTTCCAGGCATCCGGCCGCAATCGCCCGAAACGGCCATGCGCGTCAAAAAGCGAAACGGTTCCATTGAGCCGGTTCACGTGGAAAAGATCATTCGGGCGGTCCAGCGTAGCGCGGCGGGTCTATCGCAGGTTGATGCGATGCGGATTGCCATCAAAACCATCGGGGGATTGTACGACGGTTCCAGCACCCGGGAACTCGACCAACTCTCCATCCAGACCGCCGCCTCTCTCATCTCCGAAGAACCAGAATATTCTCGCCTAGCTGGGCGTCTGCTCGCCAACTTCATCGAAAAGGAAGTCGCCAACCAAAATATCTACTCGTTTTCCCAGTCTATGGAGCACGGTTATAAGTTCGGGCTGGTCGGCGAAAACGCCCACAAGTTCGTCACCGAAAATGCTCGAAAGCTGAATAGTTGCCTCGAAGACCGCAATACCGACTTATTCGAGTACTTCGGCATTCGAACCGTCTACGACCGTTACTTACTCAAGAACCCCGAGACGCGGGAAGTCATCGAGACCCCCCAGTACTTCTTCCTCCGCGTCGCCTGTGGCCTCTCCCAAAACGTCCAGGAAGCTATCGAATTCTACCGTCTGATCTCGGCCCATGATTATATGCCGAGTTCGCCAACGTTGTTCAACTCCGGCACCAGGCATCCGCAGATGTCGTCCTGCTATCTCCTCGATTCCCCGCAGGACGAACTCGAATCGATCTACGACCGCTATAAAGACATTGCCATGCTCTCGAAGTTTGCTGGCGGCATCGGACTGGCTTACCACCGGGTCCGTGCGCGCGGCTCGCTCATCCGAGGCACCAACGGTCGCTCCAACGGCATCGTGCCGTGGTTGAAAACTCTCGATTCCTCCGTCTCCGCCGTCAATCAGGGAGGCAAGCGGAAAGGTGCCGCCTGCGTCTATCTGGAACCCTGGCACGCTGACATCGAAGAGTTTTTGGAATTGCGCGATAACACCGGCGAAGAAGCACGCCGCACTTACAACCTGAATTTAGCGAATTGGATCCCCGACCTGTTCATGAAGCGGCTTGAAGCGGACGGCAACTGGTCGCTGTTTGACCCGAAAGTCGTGCCCCAGTTCCCAGACCTCTACGGTGCCGAATTCGAACGAGCTTACGAAGAGGCCGAGATCCAAGGCTTGTTCGTACGGCAAGTAAAAGCCCGCGACCTTTACGCTCGCATGATGAAGACCCTCGCCGAGACCGGCAACGGTTGGATGACCTTCAAGGACGCATGCAATCTCAAGTCAAACCAAACTGGCCTGGCCCAAAACGTTGTCCATCTTTCGAATCTCTGCACAGAGATCACCGAGGTCACCCACCACGCCGAAACTGCCGTCTGTAACTTGGGTTCGCTAAACCTCGCCCGCTACGTAACTCCCGAAGGCGAGTTCGACTTTGAGAAACTCAGCAGGAATGTTCGCATTGCCGTCCGCTTCCTCGACAAAGTCATCGACATCAATTACTACCCCACCAATGGTGCCGAAGTTTCGAACCGCAAGTGGCGTCCAATTGGTCTCGGCTTGATGGGTCTGCAGGATCTTTTCTTTCAAATGCGGATTCCCTTTGACTCAGTGAAGGCCCGCGCACTGGCGCGCCGCATCCAGGAAGATATTTATTTCCACGCCCTCGAAACCACCGTCGAGTTGGCGGAAGAACTCGGCCCGCACGTCAACTTCCACGAGACCCGCGCCGCGAAAGGTGTCTTCCAGTTCGAGTTGTGGAACGCCGTCCCGGATGTTCCGAAGCGCTGGGAGGCCTTGCGGCCCCGCATGATAAAGTCCGGAATGCGAAACTCATTGCTCATCGCAGTCGCACCCACAGCCACCATCGCTTCCATCGTCGGCTCTTACGAGTGCATCGAACCACAAATTTCGAACCTATTCAAGCGCGAAACCCTCTCCGGCGACTTCGTTCAAATCAACAAGTATCTCGTTCTCGAATTGAAGGCGCTCGGCATGTGGAACGAAAGCGTTCGCAACCGGATCAAGATAGGCGAAGGCTCCATCCAGGCCATTGCCGAAATTCCGGACGAACTGAAGCAGATCTACCGCACCGTCTGGGAGGTCCCGATGCGCTCTCTGATCGATATGGCGGCTGACCGTTCGGCTTTTATCGATCAAAGCCAATCGTTGAATCTTTTCATTGAAACACCGACCATCGGCAAGGTCTCTTCTATGTATATGTATGCCTGGAAGAAGGGTTTGAAAACAACTTACTACCTGCGGTCCCGGCCGGCATCTAAAATCTCAAAGGCTACGGTGCCTGTGGCGACACTCGCCCCAGCCGCCGCCATCGCCTGTTCTCTCGAAAACCCCGAGAGCTGCGAAGCCTGCCAATAGTTAGTACGGAATAATAAGCAATGATTCTTGATCCTGGATTTGACCTAACGCTGCGTCCGATGAAGTATCCAGTTTTTTACGATATGTATAAGACGGGAATCAAAAATACTTGGACGGTGGAAGAAGTCGATTTTTCGACCGATGTAACCGATCTTCGCGAAAAGATGAACCCGGCCGAACAGCACTTGATCAAACGTTTAGTGGCCTTCTTCGCCACAGGCGATTCGATTGTTGGCAACAACCTTGTGCTGAATCTATACAAGCACATCAATTCGCCGGAAGCGCGAATGTATCTCTCTCGGCAACTCTACGAAGAGGCCGTCCACGTCCAGTTCTATCTCACTCTCCTCGATACTTACATTACGGATCCGAACGAACGCGCCGCCGCGTTCTCGGCCGTCGAAAACATCCCTTCGATCAAAGCCAAGGCCGATTTCTGCTTCAAATGGATTGATTCCATTAACCATCTGGAGTCCGTGCAGACCGAAGCGGACATGAAAAACTTCCTTCTCAACCTAGTCTGCTTCGCCTGCTGCATCGAAGGCATGTTCTTCTTCGCCGCTTTCGCCTATGTCTATTTCCTCCGCTCCCGCGGTCTGCTCCAGGGCTTGGCCACCGGCACCAACTGGGTGTTCCGCGATGAAAGCGCCCACATCGAATTCGCCCTCGAAGTGATCAACACGGTCCGCCGCGAGCGGCCTCATCTGTTCGATGCCGATTACGAAGCCCGCTGCAAAGACATGATTCGGGACGCCGTCGAGTGCGAAGCCCTCTTCGCCGAGGATACGCTCGGAGGCGGCATCTCCGGAATGTCGATTTCCGCGATGCGCGAATATCTTCAGTACATCGGCGATCGCCGCTTGGTGTCATTGGGAATCCAGCCCCTATACGGTTCGAAGAATCCTTTTGACTTCATGGAGTTGCAGGACGTGCAGGAACTTACTAACTTCTTTGAGCGTCGCGTCTCGTCCTACCAGACCGCCATCTCCGGCGAAGTCGCCTTTAGCGACGATTTCTAGCTGAGGCCGCCGTCAGTGACGAGTTCTGGTACCGCCTACCTTCAGCGACGATTCTGGCACAGGCCACCTTGAGCCACGATTCTGGCACAGACTACCGTCAGTGACGAGTTCCGGCACAGACCACCTTCATCCACGATTCGGGCACCGGCCACCGTCAGTGACGAGTTCTGGCTCTGGCCGCCGTCAGCAACGATTTCTGGCACAGAGCGCCGCCCAGTGACGATTTCTGGCACAGGCCACCGTCAGTGACGAGTTCTTGCACGTGACCCGGTGCCCCGCCCCCCGCGGCTCCCCGGCTCGGATCATCCTAGAATCAGCGGTTAACCCGCCAGAATGGGGCTGGCGGCACCCTCGGTCTGGGCTTTTCCCCCGCAGAAATACCAGAAGATTCGCCGCAACAGCGTAGGCCAGACCTCTTTC
>JANXMS010000617.1 GCA_025354525.1 Acidobacteriota bacterium | reverse complement strand
CCGTTGTTCGACTGGGCGCTGAGCGAACAGTGCTTTCAGTATAAGGAATGCGCCCTGCTCAAACCTTTTCTGGACAGAGGCAAGGCGGTGTTGGAGGTGGAATACAAAATGGACCCCGCCAAGTTCTGCGCCGACGCCAATGCTTTAAACATCAATGCGATGCGCAAGAACCTTTCCCTGGACGCGCCGCGCACACCATGCCGGACCGTGGGGGGTGACGCCCCGGATAGCCGGAATTACCAATGCGGCCAGCTTTGAAACGAAACCCATCTCGCCTGGATTGCTGGTAGCCGTTTTTGGCAGCAACATGAAACGAGTTCTCTTTGACGGGGTGGAGGCCCCGATCCTCTATTTGGGCCCGGAACAGGCTGTTGTCGCGGTGCCGTATACGGTAGCCGGTAAGGCCACCGTCATCGTGCAGGCAGAAAACGGCGGAGTCGTTTCCGAGGGATTTCCCATGGCGGTGGCACCAGCCGCTCCCGCCTTGTTTACGTTATCGTCAACGGGTTTTGGTCAAATCGCGATGCTCAACCAATCCGGCGATTTTAACGGTGTCCGCGCTCCCGCCGCCCGCGGATCTATCGTTACCTGTTTTGCAACCGGCGAAGGGCAGACGACGCCCGCCGGTATTGATGGGAAGATCAATAGTGACATGCTTCCCACCCCTATCCTACCGATCTCGGTCCAGGTTGCTGGCATAGATGCCGAAGTCCTCTACGCCGGAGCCGCGCCCGGCGTGATCTCCGGTGTGATGCAGTTGAACTTTCGTGTTCCTGGTACCGTGATTCCCTCCAATGAGATTTTGGTCGTAATCCGGGTGGGCACCTTCGCCAGTTCCGGAAGAGTGACCATGGCGGTGAAAGCAGAGTGATGACTGGGATGACAAGACGAGCGATGCTTGCGGGGTTGGCGAATCCGCCGACTCGGCCCGCGGTAGCCTTCCACTATTCGGCGCATTTCTCGGCCCGCGAGGTCGCTTGGTACAGCGGCTTCGAAATCCTGGTTACGGGCGGCATTTTGACTCCGGAGCAGTCGGCTATTCTGCGCGGCGGAGGATCCCGTTTAGTGGCCTATGAATGGTCCTCGGCGTTCTATCCTGGCGATTGGGTTTCCGCCGCCGAGTCCTGGCAAAGGCGGATGCGGACGGACTGGTTGCTGACGCGGGTCCCGGTGAGCGGCGGCGCGGCCGAAAACGGGAAACCGGCGCAATGGTACGACTTCGCGAATTCCGATCTGGTCGCCGCTCGTGCCGATTATTTGGCTGGGGTGCTGACTAGGACAGGCTATGACGGCTTCTTCTTCGACACGCTGGGATGGGAGCAACTACCACCTTCGGTGCAGGCCTCGTTTATTGGGAGACATCCTGGAGTCGACTACAACGGTTGTCAGGGCGAGTTCCTTAGCGCGCTGCGCAAACGGCTCCCGGCCGGCAGTCTTATTTTTACTAATCAGGGGTTTCGCCATTTCGAATCCTTTTTGCCGCACGCCGACCTCGACCTGACCGAGAGCTACTTCACCTACGTCGTCGGCGCGGAGACGAAGTTTCGTCCATGGCATGACCCGGCCAAGCCATGGGATTCCATCCGCACGCCATTGATAGAGCTGGTCGGTGCGGCGGAACGGAAATTCCCAAGCGTTCGATTCGTTCACGTGAACTATGCGCACGGGAAATCGCCGCGGGCTGCGATGTACGGTTACGCGGCCGCGAAGCTCTTCGGGCATGAGTCGTATCTCATTGTTCCCTCCAACGCCCAAGCGGAAGAACACGCGGTGTATCGATCCTCACTCGGTCGCCCGCTCACGGCGGGTTTCGAGGAGGATGTTGCAACTGGCGCTGCTTGGCGTCGCTTTGAGCGGGGCACCGTAGCCATCCTCTCCGGTCCGAAACCCTTCGCCATACCTGGCACGGGATTGGTTCTCTCTACTCCTGGAATGGGCTATCTCTTTCCTTCCGGCGAGTGATTCTTGATTCCGGGCGACCCGTTGGGCAGATAGAGATGGCGGATCGGAAGGGTACCGAGTTGCAACCTGGGGGGGGCTCGAGGGTGGGTGGACGGGCACCTTCGTTTGTCTTGGTTCAGCGTCATCATGAGGATTGCCGTCGGCCTGAAAGAACGAGTTCCGCCCTGCGGGCGGGGATTTCCGAGGCATTGGGGTCTACGGCCCGATCTCCGGCGGCCTTCGTCGCTGGCAGAGGAAGGTCAAAACCCCACGATTAGAGCGATAACCGCCTTAATGGAGGTTTTCTGGAAACCCGAACTACCGGCCCCGTATTGGGCGGACTGCAAACTACGTTTGTCCCAGCTCAGGGCCCCGTCAATGC
>JANXMS010000609.1 GCA_025354525.1 Acidobacteriota bacterium | reverse complement strand
GACAATCGTTTGTTCATATTCGGAACCGGGTTGTAACTGCCGTAGGTGCTTTTGATAGAGTCGCAGATAGCTGATCCAGCAATCGCTGGAAAGCAGGGCGACGCACTCGGGCAGTTCCTCTTTGAGTAAGTCGAGATGCTCTCCGGTCGAGATGCTGTTGAGCGAAGCAATATACTTGCCGAGGTCGGAGGCGGGGCCGCGGCTCTTAGCTCCGTTTTCCCGGGCGACCTCGCCGCGGCGCGTTTTCTGTTCTTCCGTCATGGCGATATTCCTATTATTGTGATTTGAGAACGCTAAAAGCGCTTGAACCCGATTTGGGGCACAAGCGCTTCCGCATCTGTAATCTACGACGACGGGAGTGCGGATTCGAACAATAGTCGGTGGGGCGAAATTGGTAAGTCGTGTATTTTCAAAGTTATGCGGGGAGAATATTTATTTTTTCACCTTGTGAAGCCCGATTCCGGGTACCCAAAAACGGCACCCAAGGGGATGAAAAATGGCGCCAAAGGCGCGAAGATGGTATTGCCGCTGGCGATCAAGGCCGTGACCGTTCTGCTACTTTTAAGTGCGATTGTGAAGCTGGTCGGGACGCGTTTTCAGACTATTCGCGGCAGACTTGGCATGACTCAGGAACAGTTCACGAGTTTTGGTTTCTCTTTGAGTGCCATCCGCCATTGAGAAGCGCATCGACGCAGGCCGGAGGGACCGGCTGGAGTATTACTCATGGTGATTTGATGGGCGACAATTAGGAACCGCTTCTAACGACAATTACATTTGCAGCACCTTCAGCAGGTGTTTTGATGTGAATTCGACAGATGCCGCTGGGCGTTGGATGAGATGGGGCTTTGCCCCAAGCCCCAGGATTTAGCGCATTGTGCCATGCCAGGTGGGCTACGAGCCCGCCGACAGTGGGCATGAAGCCACGGGAGCACCCTCCGCCGGTGGCAAATCGAATTTGGTAGTTGTCGTTTCGGCCGTTTCTAATTGTCGCCAAACAGTGATTGCGCGTAATCCCAGCGTGGTGCATGAATCGCTCCATTCGGCAATGAGGGGGTAGGTGAGTACCGTGCTGAGAACTTTGGTGGGGGTAAATGTTGGTTTCACTCTCGCAACTTGTGCACTGGTAGGCCGGTTTCGACCACGACCTTGCGTGCTAGACGAGTCCGGTGACAACGGCGACAGGCGGGGAGGGAAGGGGAGGGCGGGCGAGTCGGGCCAAGAAAGAGTTCAATTGTTGTGGCGCGGGTAGCGCTGTCGCCAGCGTGCGGAGTGATGCCGCCGCTCCGCCGCAGCGACCAGCCTAAGTACATCGCGGCCAGAAGGCGCTGCAATTCGTGACAACCACCCGCATATCCTCTATTCTGGGTTGAGAAAGCTGTATTGTTTGAAAAGGAGCGACGTTCATGGAAGTGCAATTCACGTCTGACCAGCAGGCCTAACTTTCCCGCTTGGCCACGGAGCAAGGCCGCGCCGTCGAATCCTTGGTGCTCGAAGCGGTTGATCGACTTTTCAGCTACGACGAGTGGTTCGCCTTCGAAGTCGAAAAGGGATTGGCTGCGGCGGATCGAGGTGAGTTTGTTGCGCACGCCGCCGTTCGCAAGATGATCGATGCCCGGTATCCGGCGTAAATGATCGTTCGTTGGACCAGGTTGGCGACGGACGATTTCAGTCATAATTTGCGATTACACGGAAAAGCGATTTGGAGCCGCGCAAGCCCGACGGGCTGCGCTTGCCCTGTATGAGGCTGCCGACTCCTTGCCTTCCATGCCGCTCCGCGGACCGTTGGGGCGGACGGCGGTACCGGCGGTGGAAGAGCCGGTTAAAAAAAGCGGGGAGACCGAGAAAATCGCCACCGGTCGAGATTTTAAACCCCGAGGCATCAACGAGTTAGAGGGGTAGTTTTTCTAAAGAAGGCAGTTTACACGGGGAGGAGCTGCTTGTGGGTGGACGCTCGTAGCATGGGCTGGGAGACGGGAATTCCTTCAGCACAGACCCTCTCGCCGTATCCGAGCGAGAGTTTGGGGTGGTAGTGAGCGGTGCCAGCCAGTGGGATGCAACGGACGCGCTGCGACGCTGAGTTGGGCTTGCTTGGAGAGAGCCATTGGAGTAGTCTGGAGAAGGCAACGATCCGTGAACGTTTTACGCCTTCCAACCTTTACCAGACGTGCTCAGAAGCTGTTTACTGAGGCAGAAATCGAGGCGTAGGCGGCTTATGTGTCGCAGTTTCCCCACAAAGGCGAAGTGATTCCGGGTACGAATAGGTTGAGGAAACTGCGGTGGTCGATGGGCAACCGAGGTAAGCGAGGCGGCAGTCGAGTCATCTACTATTACCATTCTCCGGAAAGCCTGATTCTGCTGTTATCGGCGTATGCGAAGAATCAGCAGGAGGATATGGATGCGGCTGAAAAGAAGATATTGAAGGCAGCGGTGAAGCGATTTTTTGGGGCGGATAGCGATGGCAACTAAGACAGTAACAAAAGTCGAAAAGCGGATGAGCAGTGTAGGGCGCGATATTTTGGCGGGTTTGGAAGAATATAGAGCTTCACTCGTGTCCAAATTAGGTCAAGTGTTTGGGGGGTGAAGCCCTGTTAGGGTAGAAAGGAGTTCCAGCAAGAACGATCCTACCCCAACGAGGCTACACCCCCTGTCACGAGTATCCAGCATTTTCTGTCAGATTCTCCA
>JANXMS010000606.1 GCA_025354525.1 Acidobacteriota bacterium | reverse complement strand
CTCGCCGAGGCTCTATCCCCCTTCCTCTCTCCCGACATTGCTCCGGATCTCTTCAGACGTCGCGGATTTGCCCTCTGTTAAGTCACGACTTGCTATAGTCCGCGGCGATGGCAAGTATCGTGTGGGGGATTAGGCCGAGTGCCGAGGCGAGAGCGGTCTGCCAAGGCACGCCCATGGCTTGGACGACGGCGTAGGTGAAATACGCATTCAGGCCCTTGCCCGTTTCCATCGCCAGCACACAGCGGGCGACGGTGGCCATGAAAATGCTCGCCAAGCCAGCCGAAAGAAGCGTGGCCGCCAGGATCAATGGGTTACGAAAATGGTCTAGGACATCGCCGGGAACGTGGTGCCACCGACGAGAATTTCGGTCCGCCAGTTCGTGCCTAGTTAATTAACGCGGAACGAACTGATACTGAGGCCCTTGCCCGTTTCCATCTCCAGCGCACAGCGGGTGACGGTGCCCATGGAAATGCTCGCCAAGCCAGCCGAAAGAAGCGTGGCCGCCAGGATCGATGGGTTGACGAAAATGGTCTTGGACATCACCGGCAACGTGGTGCAACCGACGAGGGTTTCGGTCCGTCAGTTCGTGCCTAGTTAATTAACGCGGAAAACTGATACTTAGGCCCTTGCCCGTTTCCATCGCTAGCGCACAGCGGGCGACGGTGCCCATGGAAATGCTCGCCAAGCCAGCCGAAAGAAAAGTCGTCGCCGTGGCGGCGGCCACGGGCAAACTAATGGCCGCCAGTTCGTGCCTAGTTTGGCCAGTTCAAAATACTTCGTCACCCACCTCCTTAAGTAACGCGGAACGAACTGATACTGAGGCCCTTGCCCGTTTCCATCGCCAGCGCTCAGCGGGCGACGGTGCCCATGGAAATGCTGGCCAAACCAGCCGAAAGAAGCGTGGCCGCCAGGATCGATGGGTTGACAAAAATGGTCTCGGACATCACCGGGAAGGTGGTGCAACCGACGAGGGTTTCGGTGCGCCAGTTCGTGCCTAGTATGGCCAGTTCAAAATACTTCGCCACCTAGCTCCTTAATTAACGCGGAACGAACTGATACGGTTGTTCCAGTCGCCACGGTTGAGGTTACGCATATTCGGGACGTCGCGGGTAATTGCTTCCGTACGGCCGCGCAGGTCTTCCTGGTCAAAAACTTCGACGCGGGAAGCGCGGCCGAAGAAGCGGATGGACGTGAAACGATTATTCCAATCGTTGCTCAAACGGCGGCGTTGGTCGCCGGAGAGGACGCAAAACGCATCGCCGTGAAATTGAGGCTCGTTGTAGAAACAAACACCATCCCCGTCAAGCTTCCACATATTGGCGTTCTGATCGAAGTACTTCCGTTGGTTACCAGCTCCGGCACCATTGCCATTGTTCTTTGGCGGGAGCCGATTGTTGTTGTCGCTGTCGTTATTGCGGTTGTTGTTATTGTCGTATCGATTGTTGCCTTGGCGATTGCCCCGATTGTTGTTGTTTTGCTGATTAAAATTACCGGAGACCATGCGAAGGCTCCATTGCTGGTTGACCTCGTTATTACGGTCATAAGTGTTGATTTTCACCCCATTATTGGTGGAGCCGTTGGGGATGTCGAGCGCCTTGCCGGAGGCGTTGACGATAATGACAGATCCGTTGTTGCCGGATTCGATACGCCAGCGCTGGGCGTCGCTATTGTTGGGAGGCTGTGCGGAAACGGGTTCGGAGTTGTTATTTCGGGTCTGCGTGAGCGCGTTGCCGTTCATCCCGTTGCGGAGAATGACGAAGCCACCGCCGGCATCCTGAATGTCCCACGTCTGGTTGTCTGTGCCGCGGCTATCGTACTGGATGATGGTGCGTTGATCGTTGCGGTCGAGGTCGAGCACTTTCCGTGAGACGTTGCTCATGATTTCGTATCGTCCAGGCCCGTTATAGCCGGCTTGACCGAACGCGGCCAAGGGCAGGAGCGCAGCAAGAAGTAGTTTCTTCATGAACGTGAGATGCTTTTCCTAGAAGCCGAGTTCCTTAAGAACTGAATTTGCTTTATAGACTTTGCGCAGGCTCTCGATAATGCCTTGGCTGGCGAGGTGGACGGATCGTTCGCGCGTGTCGCGGTAGAGGTACTGATTCGGCAGGCCCTCGCTGTTGCCGTCGAAGAGAATGCCTATGATTTCGCCCTTGGTGTTGACAGTGGGGCTGCCGGAGTTGCCGCCATGGGTGTCGGCCGTGGAGACGAAGTTATAGGGCGTTTTGAGCTTCAGAATGGACTTGGCGGCGAGCCAGTTCGGGGTGAGGGCGAAGGGTTCGACACCGGTCGAGCGGGCGAATAGCCCGGCGATGTCGCTGGCCCAGGGGACGGCGACGCCGGCGGCGTTCGTATAGCCTTTGATGGTGGCGTAGGTGAGGCGGAGGGTGAAGGTGGCATCCGGATATTCGCGGTCGCCGTAGATGGCGAAACGGGCCTGGGCGATGCGGGAGGCGCTGGAGACGGTCACGGCCTGGACGCGGTCTTCATAGCGTTTGCGGGCGGTGCGGGCCGGTCCTTCAAGAGCCTGGACGACGGTCATCATCGGATCGTCGAAGGCCGCCGGGGATTTACGAACGGCGACGTCGGCGAGTTTAGAGTTGGTGACGTAGAAGTTGGCGGCGGCGGCGGGGGAGCGGCCGGCGAGGATCTGGATGACGAAAGGTTCGGTGGGGCCGAAGGTGGTGACGAGGTTTTCAAAGAAGGTGGTGAGGGTCAGCTTTTCGAGGGCGGGATAGATGGGGGCGGTAGAGAAGAGGCCCTGCTCCATGGCGTCGAGGTTGGCGTCGTTCCACTCGCGGAGACGCTCTCCGTTCGGTTTGGCCTTTTCGGTCTTGTAGCGAAGCAAGCCTTTGGCGAGGCTGAACAGTTCGGAGCCCGAGCCGGGGGCGCGTTCCAGATAGGTATAGGTGGCGTAGAAGGCTTTGTATTCGTCGAAGGCGGCGGCGATTTCGTCCCAGGTTTTGCCGAAGCGGGCTTGCTTGGCGGGGTCGTCGGCGATGGCTTTGCGGAGCTTGGTTTCCTGCTCGAGCTTGCGGCGCATGAGTTCGGGGTCCTTGAGACCGCCGAGGAAGCCGGTGCGCGCTTTGACGCTGTTCTGGAGGCTGGCGAGCAGGTCCCGGGCGATCCGCTTATTTTCGGGGTCGAGTTCGCCAAAAGCGAGCAGCTTTTGAATGAGACGGCCGTTTGAGGCGAGCGAGAAAGGCATGACGACGTCGCGTTGGAATTCGAGATTGGCGTAGGTGGCGAGGCGGTCGGTGGAGCCGGGGTGGCCAGAGGTGAACGTCAGCTCGCCGTTTTTAGCACCGGTCTTGGACCAGGGCAGGAAATTTGTGACGGCGACCGGTTTGCCGTTTTCGTACGCGCGAAAGAAGGTGAAGTCGAGGCAGTAGCGGGGGAAGGTGAAGTTGTCGGGGTCGCCGCCGAAGGCCGCGATGGCTTCTTCCGGGGCGAACACGAGACGGACGTCGATGTATTTTTTGTATTGATAAAGATCGTATTGGCCGCCGGAGTAGAGGGTGACGACCTCGCAGCGGTTGCCGGTGGCTGCGCATTCCTTCTCGAGGGCGGAGGCGTTCGAACGGCGCGTGCGGGCGGCGTCAGCGGGCGGAGTCTCGTCGGTGGTGCCGGCTTTGATCTTGTCGGTGACGGTATCAATTTTGAGCAGGACGTTGACTTCGAGGTTGGGGCAGGGCTTTTCGTCGGCCGGAGTAGCGGCGGCGAAGCCGTTCTTCATGTAGTCATTTTGCTTGGTGGCGACTTGGTAGATGCAGTCGGCGCCGACGTGATGATTGGTGAAAAGTAGGCCGTTCGGCGATACAAAAGAGCCGGAGCCGCCGTTGTTGAAGCGAACCGAGGACATTTGGAGCCGATTGAGGAATTGGTCTGTCACGGTGAAGCCGTAGGCCTTCTTGACCGCGTCGCGAGGGAATTTGTTGAAGAGCCACATGCCTTCGTCGGCGGCGATGGGCAGAGCAAAAAAGAAGAGAATGGAGGGGAGAAGCCGGATACTACGCATTTCTTCCATTGTCCCACAAGGAAATTTACAGTTCTCTAAGTGATAGAAAAAAGGCATGTTAGGCCGATTTTGGGGAAATGCTGAGTGTACAAGAAGGCCGTTCGTGTGAGACACTGCAAGTTCGGCTTACCCCAATGAACCAAGTGGACGAGGCAATTGCCCGTTATCACAAAATCCTCGAAACAGAACCATTCCGCGATTTAAGCTGGGTAGAGCAGTTTCATGCTACCTTGCGGGCGCGGAAGTTGGAACTGGCCGGTCGCCCGGTTTCGCCGTTTTTGCGGCCTCATCTGGTGACACGCAAGCAGTTTGACAACTTAGTCACGGGTGGCGAGTTGCTTGCGTCAGCCGTGGATAAGATTCGGCAGTTGGCGATGGCAAATCCGACCTTGATGGCGCGGATGGATCTGTTGCCGGCCGAACGCATGTTAGCGGCGGTGAACCCGGGTTACAAGCACTTTGCGGTAACTGGTTTGCTCGATACGGCGATTGAGAACGGGCACATGCGGTTTTCCGACTACAGCGCCGCAACGCCGGTGGGCGTTCACTATAGCGAAGTGCTGGGCGACGTATTTTTCGAAACGGGCCCGGCGAAAGAGTTTCGTAAGAGACACAAGCTATCGAAGTTAGGCGGGGTGAAGTTTTTGCAGGTCGCGTTGTTAAAGGCCTACAAAGAGTTCGGCGGCAAGAAGGCACCGCAGGTGGCTATTCTTGAAATGAAGCACCCGTTTGCCACGCTGGAGAGCCACGAGTATCACTTACTCGCCGAGAGCTTTACGGCGCACGGGGTTCCGACGATCGTCGCTTCGCCAGAGCAGCTTGAGTATAAGGATGGGGTTCTGCGCCGGGGCGAGTTTGTCATCGACATCGTCTATCGGCGGATGAAGACCCGCGAGTTTGTGGTGCAGTTTGACCCGAACAATCATGCCTTGGTACGGGCGTACCGCGAAGGGGCGGTGTGTCTCGTCAATAGCTTCCGTTCGGACATGGCGCAGAAAAAAGTCATTTTCGACCTGCTTACGGATGAGGCGGTTTTAGCGCATTTCCCCGTCGCGGATCGGAAGGCGATTCGGGCGTTGGTTCCGACGACCCGGGTGGTCAGTGAACGCAAAGTAGCATGGGATGGGGTGAAGGAAGTTGATCTGCCCCAGTTCATTATGGACAACCGGGAGAGGCTCGTATTACGCCCGAACGACGATACCGAAGAGCGGCAGACCTATGTAGGGGCTGCGATGCTGGCTTCGGCTTGGGAGCGGGCGATTCGGTCTGCGTTGCGGAGTCCGTACGTTGTGCAGGAGAACGTGAAGGTACCGACTTCGATGTTTCCGGTGTACAGCTACGGTTCGGTGGACTTGAAAGAGATGCGGGTGGGTGTGCAGCCGCATGTGTATCTGGGTAAAGTGCAGAGCGCGTCGAGCTGGTTGACGCCGGCGGCAAATACGTTTTCCACCTTGACTGGACTTACTCCGACTTACATTCTCGAGCCGAAGTAACTATAGCAAGTCGTGACTTAACAGAGGGCAACTCCGCGACGTCTGAAGAGATCCGGAGCAATGTCGGGAGAGAGGAAGGGGGAGAGAGGCCCGGCGAGATCGACGACAAGCGCGTGCATGGACGGGGCCCTGGTCTGGGACAAACGTAGTTTGCCGTCCGCCCAATACGGGGCCGGTAGTTCGGGTTTCCAGAACGTCTCCAATAAGGCGGGTCACTCGTGTCCAAATTAGGTCAAGTGCTTGGGGGGTAAAGCCCTGTTAGGGTAGAAAGGAGTTCCAGCAAGAACGATCCTACCTCAACGAGGCTACACCCCCTGTCACGAGTATCCAGCATTTTCAGTCAGATTCTCCA
>JANXMS010000605.1 GCA_025354525.1 Acidobacteriota bacterium | reverse complement strand
TCCCCGCTCAAACCCAAACATGAGCTCCGCCCGCCCCGAGTTCCCCTGATCGATTCGCGAAACCTTCGGCGCTGTTCCCCTGTGACTCGATTCTCGTCGTTTCGCTTCGCCTTCCTTACCCACACTAAACAGCGAGGAGGCGAGAGAAGGCGCTCGGCGGCAGGGCCTACTACTCGCAGGGGCGTTCCCTCGTCGAGGCCCTGATAGAAGTATTCGAAGATTGGATTGGTGGGGCGTACAGTGACGACGCAGGACCCCGCAGTGGGCGTTAGTGCTGAGACCGTTTGAAAGGGTTCCATTAGCATCCAACGGTTGTTCGTGCGGTGTTTCTATCGAACTGCCAATTGATCTTGGTAGCTGCTTTGTTAATACGGCGATGGTCGAAATGATTTATGAAAACTGTTTCCAGCGGTCAGAGCACTAGCCGCGTCGGCCGGAGGAGGACGCCGACGTTGCCGCTGAGGCGACTGAAGCGTGCGGAGGCGGTGTCGCTTCGCGTCAGGCCTGTAAGGCCGCCGCCTAGGCCGACGGGGAACAAGTAACTGGTCGACCGGGTAAGCCACACAGTGCCGGTGCTGAATTGTCCAGCCGCGGACCGGCGTTCGAATTCCGCGTCCGTGATGAGTAGCCCTTCGTCGCGTCCTTCGGTGGGGCAATTGCTGCCGGCGGCAGCCACCGGAATCGTCGTGAAATTGCCGACCATTGTTCCGGAGGTTGTGGCTACGGAGACGCCGCATCCGAAGCCGACGTCGTCTGGTACGACAACATTAATCTGATCGAGTCCGGGGAACACCGTTCGGCCGCGATAGAGAATTCGCGTCGGCTTGCCGCCGATCTCGACGACGAGGGGCACGACCGTCAGATTGGTCTGCGGTTGGGGTCCAGTCTCGTCGCCTGCGGTAGGCCCGACGCCGGTGCCGTAGAGCACGATGGCATCGCCGGGATGGGTCGAGTTTGCGGGCCCTAAGGACGGATTCGCCGCGTTAAAGACCGCTGCCGGGCCGGTGCCGGATCCGTCGAGCGTTAGAGTACCGAAAGCGCTTTGGGCGCGGCGGCGCTGGCGCGACCGTTGTTCGTGACAATGATGGTTCCGGTGCCGACCGGGGTGTTGGACGGCAGAATGCCGGCAAGCTGGGCCGGGGTGACGTAGTAGAGAATTGCGGCCCTGGTTACGCCACCGACGGTGATTGCGGCCGAGACGCCTTCCAGCGTCGTATTCAATGGAATGCTTTGCAGGCCGGTGGAGGCGTTGGCCAGGCCGGTGCCGAAGACGACGAAGATGGAACCCTGGACAGCTCCGTATTGCGGAACGCCGGACGGGATTTAGCTGTAGTTATTCTGCACCGCCGAGACGACCGGCTGGGCCAAGCCCAGTGCATCACGGTGCCTCCGCTACCTTCGTCCACTTCGCAGCGAGTTCCGCTTTGCCGTTCATTCCGGGCGCTCCGCGGTACATCATCGAAAGGTTGCGGGCGGATAGCCGGTGCCCCCCTTCAGCGGCTTTGGTCCACCATTTTTCGGCTTCGACGAAGTTTTGCTCCACGCCATTGCCCACTGCGTAGAGCATGCCGACTTTCGCCGCGGCGGCGGTGTCTCCTTTCTGCGCTGCCGCCAGCGTGACGGGGAAGTTGCCTAAGGTGCCGAAGCCCTCATTCTTCGCCGTGATGTCGGCCAGCCACTTCTCCCAACCGCCTTCGGGGAACTTCTTCTCGGGTCGGCCGAGGTCGCCGCGGAAGTCGCGGTCGCGGATCGGAGCTAACAGGTTCGCGGCCATCGTCCGCAACTCTTCGTCCTTGTCGGAGAGCAACTTCACGAGCGCGGAGAAGATTGGCGGATCCTGCTTGACGCCGTTGATCTGGAGCCGAACAGCCCGTCCCAGGGCGTCGACGGCGGTGACGCGGTCCACGCCGGGTTCGTCGGTCAGCGCCATCCGAATCAAGGCGGCCTGCGCGGCGGCGCTTCGCCAATTCGCATTTACGGCCAGGGTAGAAATGACGTCTGGACGTGTGCCGAGCTGGCCGATGGCTTCGATGGCCGCTTCGCCGCAGTTGGTCTTGGCACAAGCGCGGACGTTGGCCGGGGTGAGGTTTTTGCGCACCACCTCTCCGGCGGCCGCTCCGCCGACCACCTCTAGGCCGTGCCCTTTGGCCAGTAACGCCTTTTCGCCTGCCGACAAGGGCAGCCGCTTGTTCCGCTGCGCCACAGCCCAGGCGACGGCGTCGTCGTTCGAGACAGGGTGATAGGTGCGGGCGCCGAGGTCATCCACTTCGCGGTAGATCACGTGGGCACCTTTCGCCTGGACTCGACTGTAGCCATCGCGGACGTTGGTTAAGTGGTGCGATAGATCGCGCATTCCGAGCACCATGTAGATCTCAGCGCCTTCTTTCACGGCATCAAAGGGCTTATCGAGATGAGATGGCATGAGCCACCAACTCCAACTGTAGGAGATGGAGGCCGTATACAAATCGGGGAATAGCATCGCCATTTGCCCTGAGATTTTGCCGCCTTCGCCCTTGCCGTAGAGGTAGACTCGCCGTGGATTGATGGGATAGGTTTTCTTGGCCCAGGCTAAGAGCTTTTGGATGGGCTCGTGGTCGATGACGTTAACTTTTTGCCCCTGCGGATGAGCCCCGATGACGACGAACTGATCGCTCAAACCGAGCCGCTGTAGGGCCGCGCGGACGGGAAGCATTTCGTCGCCGGTTGGGCGATCGTGTTCCGGGAAGCAGAGAAATATGCCTACTTGCTTGGTAGGGTCCTTCGTGTTCGCGGGGGCAAGGCCGGCCGGAGCCGAGACGGCGTAACGAATGATCGTTTTTCCGGCTTCGTCCTTCAACTCCAATTCACCCGGCGTAGCGCCCCAGGCGGCCATGGCCGCCATCCAAACCAGCATTGCGTTTTTCATCATTTTCTCTCGGTTCACGCTGTATTTTACATCCAAATCGGATTTGACAAAGTATTCATGGTTTCGTTTCTGCTTCGCAATAGCTTCGTAACCTTGGCCCGCGATACTCGGCGTGGTCAGGATTCGATTTTTATGAAACTCTTTGTTCTGTTGAGCCTTCTCGCAACCACCGTTTTTGCGCAGTCCGAGGCCGGTCGAGCCTCCTGCGAAGGGACAGTGGTCGACCCGACGGGGAAGCCGTTGGAGGGAGCAACGCTTCTCCTGAAGAGCACCCAAACCGGCGCCACCCGGCGGGCGACTTCGCAGGTCGATGGCAAATTCCGCCTCAGCGCGTTACCGGTGGGCCGCTACTTGATCGAAGCGCAATATCCCGGATTTGCTTTGTTTCGCGCGGAGAACCTGGCGTTAACGGTGGGCCAAACCGTCACCCTGCGGATCTCGCTGCAGATCGAGTCGGTTTCCAGCGCGATCACGGTTGACGCAGCGGCTGAAATCGTGAACCGGGCCGACACCAGCAACAGCACCACGATTGGAGAGCGAGCAATTGAACGGCTGCCGATTCGCGGCCGGAATTTCGCTGAGTTTATCCAACTGACTCCCGGCGTGATGCAGGAAGGCAACCGCAACGGGATTGTGGTGAACGGCCAACGGTCGATCAACTCGAACATCTCGGTGGATGGCGTCGACTTTAACGATTCGCTGCAGGGTGGCCAGCGCGGCGGGGGTCCGCAGGAGTCCGCCTACTTTTTCCCCCAACTGGCCGTGCGCGAGTTCCAAGTGGTCCGCGACGGTGCGTCGGCCGAAGTGGGGCGTACGAACTCGGGGTACATCAACGTGGTGACCAAGTCGGGCACGAACAATTATCATGGCGAAGGTTTTTACGCCAATCGGAATGGATCGATGACGTCGAAGGATGCGTTTGGGAATGACGCAAGCAACAATTCCCAGCATCAGTTCGGCATTTCGGCCGGGGGACCGATCCGCACGGACAAGCTCTTCTTTTTCGCCGCCGTTGAAAAGAACCTTCTGACGATTCCCTACACGGTAAAGTTCAATGTTCCTTCCGGCAACATCGCTGTACCGGCGGACATAAAGAGTCGAGAAGGAACCTTCAACCAGAAGAATAATCCGCTGGTGGCTTTTGGCCGTCTTGACTATCAGTGGAGCACGGCGACGATGTTGAACCTGCAGTACACGTATGCGGCCCAGCACGGCTTGAACTTCGGCGGCGTGAGCGGCCAGACCACGGCCGCATCGACGAATAACACGATCCTGGACCGGGCGAGCCAAGGCGTCAAAGGGGCCCTCACGACGGTCCTGTCGCCGAGTTTGCTCCATGACTTCCGGTTCCAATACGCATACGACAATCGGACGCAGCGCCCGAATAGCACGCTGGCTGAAGTCGTCATCAACGATTTTGGAACGCTCGGCGGCAGCAAGAACGGGACCTACATTTATAACGCGACCCGGATTCAGTTCATCGACAACCTGACGTGGAACAAAGGCCGCCATACGTTGAAGGTTGGCGTGGACGCCAACATTAGCCCGCAGGAGCAGCAACGCGAAACTAACTACGGCGGGGCGTATACGTTCAGTACGCTGGCTGACTACATTGCGGCGGTCGGGGGCAATATCTCGAAGGTTTCCCGGTATCAGCAGTCGATTGCCGCCAACGGAACGCAAGGCCGCTACAACGGGAAACAGCAGGATTATGCGGGATTTGTCACGGATATTTTTCGGCTTCGCCCGAACCTGACGCTAACGGCCGGTCTGCGTTATGAGGCTCAGATCAACCCGCAGCCCAACACGCCCAACCCGAGGTACCCGATCACCGGCCAGATCCCGAACGACGTCAAAATGTTTCAGCCCCGGCTGGGGCTGGCGTGGAAGGTGGAGGGCCGAGGCCGAACCGTGATTCGGATTTCGTCTGGCCTGTTCGCGGCGCGCACGCCGGGCTACTTGATGCAGCGGATCTTCACCGACAACGGGCTGAACACATTGATCCTCGATAGTGGCACGGATGCTTCGATTCTCAACTTCTTGCAAGTTCCGAACCCGTTCCCGTCCTTGCCGTCGGGCATCAAAACGCCGATTAATAGCATCTATGCGTTTGACCCTTCGTTCCGGAATCCTCGTTCGGGTCAGGTTGCGATGGCGCTGGAACAGCAAATTACCCGCGACACGAAGATCACGATCGGTTACACCCGCAACTCGACTTGGCACCTGCAGCGCCGCATCGATACGAACCTTTTTCCGACGCGGACGTTACCGAACGGACTGCCGGTGTATCCGACCTTTGACGCGAACCGCAACCTGGTTTATCCGTCAAGCTTTAACGGCATCACTGGCCTGCCCGTGTTCGCCGATTCGACCGGACGCACGTTGCCGGCGAGCGTGGCGCGGCCCGATCCGAGGATCGGCCAGATCAATGAGAACAAGTCGGTGGCCCACTCCCGTTACGACGGTCTGCAACTCAGCCTGCAACGCCGCATGAGCCGAAAGGTCCAGTTTGGCGTTAACTACACCTACGCGTTCAATCACGACGACGATTCGAACGAACGCGATTTTAATCGGCAGGGAACGCTCGATACGTTTAACCTGACGCGTGACGCTTCTTTCGCCAAAAACGACATCCGCCACAACGGAAATCTGAACCTGCTCTACGACCTCGGTCGCGGTTTCACGGTCAGCACGCTGCTGTTCGCCCGCACCGGCGTCATCGTCAAACCGGTGGTAGGCGTTGACACCCAGAACGACGGCAATACCGTCAACGACCGACCGGTGATCAACGGCCAAGTGGCCGCGCGGGATGCTTTCCGGCAGCCTGGGTTTTTCAGTTGGGATGTTCGCCTGCTGAAGGATTTCAGGCTTGGCGAGAGCGCTCAACTCACCTTTTCCGCCGAGGCATTCAACCTTACTCGATCAAGCAATAAGGCGTTCAATGGCGACGGCGAGACCACGTTTGGCCGACCGACGGCGACCATCAACCCCAATACGGGACTGCCCTTCGCGAACAATACGGCGTTGGTCCCAACATTCGCTCCGGGTACAGACCGGTTCGGCGGGCCCCGTCAAATGCAACTTGGCGTTCGCGTGCGCTTCTAGCCGTGCGCTAGACTCAACTAGATCCAAACTCAAGGAGACTAGCTTGTCGGAATGGCAATTCGCGCACGCAGATAAGGCGGAGAAGTTCGCACTCGTTCACCAGTTCGCGCTCACCAAGGTTCAGGGCGACCGGGAGATCGAGTTCCGGATCTCGGTCAAAGAGTTCGTAACCCCTCCCGATCCGGCGATGAAGTTCTACGCCGAAGCGGACAAACAGACGAATCAGAACACCATGCCGTACACGCCGACCGGCTGGGGCAGCACCCTGCTCAAGGCGCTATCGGAATGCATGGGAGCGATTCGGCGATTCCCGTACGAGGGCGATTAGACCGTTATGCCGATCCGCGTGTTTTGTCTGGTTTTCAGTTGTCTGTCGGCTTTGGCACAACCGCTACTGACCCACGCGGACGTGTTCCGGGCGGGAGTGGGGGGGTACCATTCCTATCGCATTCCGGCCTTGCTAACGGCAGCCAATGGCTCTCTGCTCGCTTTCGCCGAGGCGCGTCGCGACAACCGTGGCGACCCCGGCAACGGCGACATCGACTTGGTGCTGTCGCGATCGTCGGACCAGGGCCGGACGTGGACTTCGCTGCAACTGGTGGATGACCCCGGCGAGAAGTGGTCGGCCTCCAATCCGACGCCGCTGCTGGACCGTTCGAGCGGACGCGTCTGGATTTTCTATAACCGTTGGGAGCCCGGCTTCGGCACGGACAGATCGCAACCGGGCACGACGCAAAACCAGATGTGGGCGCGGACGAGCGACGACCACGGCGTGACTTGGTCGACCGCTCGCGACCTGACGAGAGACAGCCGCGAATTCGACCATTGGGGCGCTATGTTTCTCGGCCCGGGCGGCGCGATTCAAGCCAAGTCCGGCCGCCTGCTTTTGCCGACTTCGATGAAGACCGACGTGTTTTCTGTCCAGGGCACGGTTGGTAGTTTCACTGGCACAATTGGTCTGATGCGCGCTTACGTGATCTATAGCGATGATCATGGTGAGACGTGGAAGCGCGGGGCGCTGGTGCCGGCATTGACGAACGAGAACCAACTGGTGGAGCTGGCCGATGGCAATATCCTGATGGACGCCCGGCAGAACAACGGCGATCATCGCTGGTTTTTGACAAGCTCGGACGGGGGACAGACTTGGCTGCGGCCTCGCGTCGGACTGGCCGTTTCCGCCGTCGCAACGGCCATCGAACGTTTCGACAAGCTGCTGCTTTGGACCGGCCCGACGCTGGCCAATCGCCAGAATCTGGTGATTCGGATGAGCCACGATGAAGGCCAGACGTGGGCGCAGGAGCGAGTGGTTTATGGCGGGTTCGCGGCGTACTCGGACTTGGCGATTCTGGCTGATTCGACGATTGGAATTTTGTGGGAGCGCGGGTCTACGGCACCGTATCAAACCATCACGTTCACACGCTGCAATCGCGCGTTTCTCGAAGGCCGGTAGTTATGCCCGGAGGGTGGTTTTTGGATCGACCGCTATCCGGTGACTATAGCAGGTCTTGACTTAACAGAGGGCACATTCGCGACGTTTGAAGAGATCCGGAGCAATGTCGGGAGAGAGCCTCGGCGAGATCGACGACAAGCGCATGCATTGACGGGGCCCTGAGCTGGGACAAACGTAGTTTGCAGTCCGCCCAATACGGGGCCGGCAGTTCGGGTTTCCAGAACGCCTCCATTAAGGCGGGTATCGCTCTAACGCCGCTCATCCAGCGGGGCAGGTGACTTGGGTCGGCGCGGAGCTTGCTCGCCGGGCAATGTGGACACGGAAGGCACGACGCCAGTTGATCAGTTTGGGGAAGCCGGGCTTCGGAGTACGGTTGCCGCAACATGGTCGGCCGACTGGGATACCGAGTCGTAGTTCGGGTGGGTGTTCCGGTGGATCGACGGCAAAAGGATTTTCGAGATTCCCTTCAAAGTGCTCTGTGGCGGCAGTTGGTTCGATAGAGCAGACGGCGTCCATGCAGGCGCAACCAGCCATCACTTCACCCGATCCTGGGTGGTAGCGCGGTCGGATTCCGGTGTGTTCGCTAGCCCCGTTTCCAGGCGATCAGAAAGAGCGCAGTCGCCACGGTGGTCAGGACGACCGCTATCGTCAAAGCGGCGCCGCCCCGCTAGCGTATGAACGCCCCAGTAGAAGAACGTGCCTATAGCAAGTCTTGACTTAACAGAGGGCACATTTGCGACGTCTGAAGAGATCAGGAGCAATGTCGGGAGAGAGGAAGGGGCAGCGAGCCTCGGCGAGATCGACGACAAGCGAAGGCATTGACGGGGCCCTGAGCTGGGACAAACGTAGTTTGCAGTCCGCCCAATACGGGCCGGTAGTTCGGGTTTCCAGAACGCCTCCAGTAAGACGGGTATCGCTCTAGCGCTGCCGCGATCAGGATCAAAATCAACGCCCACTACCGCATTATGGTTCTTCTCGCCGCATCACGAACTCCTTCACCGGCGTGCCGCCAATCAGATGCTCCTGAATGATTCGCTCCAGCACTTCCGGCGTGGCGTGGTGATACCAGACTCCTTCGGGATAGACGACGGCGATCGGGCCCTGCTCGCAGACTCGCAGGCAATTCGCCTTGGTCCGAAAAACACAAGGCCGCGCGGCCATCAGGCCCAGCTCGGCCACACGGGCCTTCAGAAAGTCCCAGGCTTCGAGCCCCTCTTCCTTCGAACAGCAGACGGCCTTTGTCTGGTCGGCACACAGGAAGATGTGGCGGTCCACTTGGTCCAATCCGAGCTTTTCCACGCGCGCGCTGAGCCTTTGCTTGTCGATGGGATCCATGTTTCTCGATTATCCCGGATATCGGGCCGTGCGGTGCTGAGCGAACGCGGAGGGGAGAACGTTGGGTTGTGAGCTTTGAGGCGACGGATCGATGGCGGGGCAGTATCGGGTGATGCCTCCGGGTGGCGTCACGGCCTACCTTTCTCTGAGCCTTCGCTAGGCGAGTAGGGGCTTGACGACGTGGCCTTCGACGTCGGTGAGCCGGTAGTCGCGGCCGCTGTAGCGGTAAGTTAGTTTGGTGTGATCCAGGCCCATAAGGTGGAGGATCGTCGCTTGTAAGTCGTGGACGTGCACCTTGTTTTCTACCGCTTTGTAGCCGAATTCGTCCGTGGCTCCGTAGGCGAAGCCGCCTTTGACTCCGCCGCCGGCGAGGAGCGTCGTGAAGCCGTGGACGTTGTGGTCTCGCCCGTTCCCGACGCGTTCGAGGCCGCTGTTCTGGATCATCGGGGTGCGGCCGAATTCGCTGCCAATGACGACGAGCGTATCTTCAAACATGCCGCGGAGTTTAAGGTCTTCGAGCAGAGCGGCGATGGGGCCGTCGGCGGCGTTGGCCAACTTTGAGTGAATGCGG
The DNA here is from genome assembly GCA_025354525.1 of Acidobacteriota bacterium. Classification (GTDB taxonomy): domain Bacteria; phylum Acidobacteriota; class Terriglobia; order Bryobacterales; family Bryobacteraceae. Next base: position 29,592 of record JANXMS010000605.1, on the reverse strand, counting down.
ATATCGTCGTGGCTGTCCCAGGGCTGGAAGTTTCCGAAGTAGACCTGGACCATGCGCACGCCCTTTTCGGCCATTCTGAGGGCCATCAGACAGCCTCGGCCAAACTCGTGGTCTCCGTAACGGGCTCGGACTTTTTGCGGTTCGCGGGTGATGTCGAAGATCTCAGGGGCCTCGGTCTGCATTCGATAGGCAACCTCCATGGCGGCGATGCTGGCCTCCATCTGAGGCTCGTGACCGACTTGATGGAGATAGCCCTGATTGAGGCGGTCGAGTAGCGCGAGTTGGCGTTCTTGCTCGCTCGACGTCAGCTTCGCATTGCGGATGTTTTGGAGGATTTTTTCGGGGCCGCTTTCCTTAATTAGTAAGTGGGTTCCTTGATAAGTCGCTGGGAGGAACGCAGAGTCCCATAGCTGGGGGCCGAGTACGGGATAACCGGGACAGAGAACTACGAATCCGGGGAGGTTTTTGTTTTCGGTGCCGAGGCCGTAGGTCAGCCACGAGCCCATGGACGGCCGGCCGGGGAGGTTGTGGCCGCAGTTCATCATTAGCAGGGACGGACCGTGGTTTCCGTTGTCGGAGTGCATAGAACGGATGACGCAGAGGTCGTCGGCGCGGCGGGCTAGTTTCGGGAAGATCTCGCTGATCTCGAGGCCGCTTTGGCCGTGCTTGGAGAACTTGAAGGGAGACTTCATCAGGTTGCCGGCGGCGCGATCGGTTTGCAGTTTGGGGCCGGGCATGGGCTCGCCGTCGCGTTTGTCGAGGACGGGCTTGGGGTCGAAGGTATCGACGTGGGACATTCCTCCGTTGAGGAAAAGAAAGATAACCCGCTTGGCCTTGGGGGCGAAGTGGGGGCCGGCGGCAGCTGTGTCCGCCCAGCCGAGAAGGCCGAGGCTGCCGCCGATGCCGCGTAATAGGTCTCGTCTCAACATGGCTTTACTTCACCGCCGTGAATTCGCTGGAGGCCAGCAATACTTGCGCGTACTGGGCCCAGGAGCTGCTCTGTTTCAAGAAAGCCAAGCCCATGTTTGTCGAGGATGGGCTTGGGGTCGAAGGTATCGACGTGGGACATTCCTCCGTTGAGGAAAAGGAAGATAACCCGCTTGGCCTTGGGGGCGAAGTGGGGGCCGGCGGCTGTGTCCGCCCAGCCGCCGCCGATGCCGCGTGATAGGTCTCGTCTCAACATGGCTTTAATTTACCGCCGTAAATTCGCTGGAGGCCAGCAATACTTGCGCGTACTGGGCCCAGGAGCTGCTCTGTTTCAAGAAAGCCAAGCCCATGTTTGTCTCGTCCGGGCGGGGGGCGCGGAGATAGAGACGCTCGTAGGCTTGACGGATTTTTTCGCGGTCGTCGCCCTGGAGGCGCTGGGCAAATGCCTCGGCTTCTTTGGCTACGAAGGTGTTATTTAGGAAATATAGGCGTTGGAGAGGGCCTAGGGTCACGGTTCGCTTTTCGGTGGGGTTATTGGGGTTGGGGAAGTCGAAGAGGGTGAGGCTGGGGTCTGGCTTGGTGCGACCGACGTAGCCGTAGAGGGTTCGGCGGCGGAAATCGTCGGTGAGGGGGAGGGCGGGGCCGCCGGGGGCGAGGTCGAGATGGCCGGCGACGGAGAGGATCGAGTCGCGGAGGGATTCGGCGTCGAGGCGGGGGACGAAGTTGGCGCGCCAGAGGAGCTTGTTTTCGGGGTCTTTCTGGGTGTTGGATTCCGACGGGGTGGAGCTGAGTTGATAGGCGTTGGATAGGAGCAGGCGGCGGTGGAGACGCTTGAGGGACCAGCCGTCGGCGACGAACTCGGCGGCGAGGGCGTCGAGGAGAGCGGGATGGGTGGGACGTTCGCCGAGTTGGCCGAAGTTGGAGGCGCTGCGGACGATGCCGGAGCCGAAGTGGCCCTGCCACAGGCGGTTAACGATGACGCGGGCGGTGAGCGGGTGGTTGACGATGGCTTCGGCCAGTTCGAGGCGGCCGCTTCCTTGGGAGAACGGCGTGGGCTTGGAATCGGAGAGGGCGTGCAAAAAATGGCGGGGGACCTCTTCGCCTAGATTTTTCTCGTCTCCGCGGATGGCTACCTTCGTGTTGGCGGGCTTGTCGGTGTCGGTGATGGTGTGGAGGAAGTTGTACTGCGGGGGCAGGGTCGCTTTTAGGTGCTTGAGATCTTGTCGGAGGCGGTCGTGTTCAGCCTTCCAGGCGGGGGCGAGCCAGCGGTCGATGTCCTTTTCGCCGAAGTAGTAGATGCCGCCTTTGAAGTCGAGGAAGTCCTTCGAATAGGGGTCGGAGGCGAGGTCGCGCCAGAGGTAGTATTCGAGAATGGGGAGGGACTCGAGGTTGGTCCATTGGCGGGTGGATTCGTCGCGGAGGCCTTTGATGCCGCCGAGTTTGACGTAGTTGCGTTCTTCCATGCCGCGGCGGTCGGCGAAGATGCGGGTAACGAGGGTTTGGAACTCGGCGAGGTCCTTTAGGGGGTCGAAGGGGTGGTCTTTGAGGGGGCCGGCTAGGTAGGCCTTCCAGCGGGCGTAAATTTCGGGGTCGAGGCCTTCCGCGGACTTGGCGGTGAGGTATTTCTCGGTCTGGCGGGAAAGGATCTCGGAGAGGTCGGCGGATTGGACTTGGACGAAGCGTTCAAGTGCGAATTTGGCGTCGTCGATGCGTTTTTGGTGATCCTTATAAGCTTTGACGGCGGCTTCCGCGGCCAGGGGGACTTCGTGGGATTTGCTGCTTTTGAAGACGCCTAGGAGGGAGTAGTAGTCTTTGGTGGGGATGGGATCGTATTTATGATCGTGGCATTGAGCGCAGGCGACGGTGAGGCCGAGGAAGGTTCTGGTGGAGACGTCGAGTTGGTCGTTAGCGGAGATGCCGAGGGCTTGGAAGCCGAGGGCGGGGAGGAGGCTGGCGTTGTTGGGGAGTTGGTCGGCGGCTAGTTGGGCGCGGACGAATTGGGGGTAGGGGAGGTCGGTGTTGAGGGCGTTGACGACCCAATCGCGGTATCGGAAGGCGTTGGGGTATGGGGTGTCGGAGCTGGCACCGAGTTGGCCGTCAGAGTAGCGGGCGAGGTCGAGCCAGTGGCGGGCCCAGCGTTCGCCGTATTGGGGACTGGCGAGGAGCCGGTCGACGACGGTGACGAAGGCTTGAGGGGAGTTGTCGGCGGCGAAGGCGGCGAGTTGTTCGGGGTTGGGGGGGAGGCCGGTTAGATCAAACGTGACGCGGCGGAGGAGAGTGCGTTTGTCGGCGGGGGGATTGGGGAGGAGGTTGGCTTGTTGGCGGGCGGCTTCCAGGTGCTGGTCGATCTTGAAGGGGGCAGGTTTGGGGAGGGGTAGGAAGGCCCAGAAGGTGGGCATGGCGGCGCCGTCGGTGATCCAACGGGCGATGTCGGCGACTTGGTCGGGGGGGAGTTTGCCGTTGGGCGGCATTTTGACGCGCTCGTGGGTGCGGGCGACGGCTTGGTAGAGCAGGCTGGCTTCGGGGTGGCCGGGGACGACGGCGGCGCTGGCCAGTTTGGCGATGGGATGGCACCCTTGACAATTTTTAATGAAGAGCGGGCGGATGCGCTGTTCGAAGAATTCCAGTTGCTCGGGCGTTCCGCCAGCCAAGGCGGCAGCGGGCAGGAGCGCGAAGAGGGCGGCGGGAAGGCGCTTCGTCATCACGAAATTCTATAACCTAAACGCAATAATATCACCTCTGCTCGTGTTACCATCGAGCGTGCTCGCCAGAGTTTTAGGTGTTATTCCGGCGCGCCTGGCTTCTACTCGGTTTCCAGGGAAACCACTCGTCCCTATAAACGGAAAGCCGATGTTGCAGCATGTTTTTGAGCGGGCTTGCCTTTGCAGTAGTTTGGATCAAGTGATTGTGGCGACGGATGACGACCGGATTGCGGCGGTTGCGCGTGGATTTGGGGCGATGGTGCAAATGACGTCGGCGTTGCACTTGTCGGGGACGGATCGGGTGGCCGAGGTTTCGGGGAGCCATGAACACGAGATTGTCGTGAATATTCAGGGTGATGAGCCGATGATTGATCCGGCGGCGATTGATTTGGCGGTGCGGGGGCTGAAGGAGCATCCAAAGGCGCTGATGGCGACGTTGAAGCGGCCGATCGACCGGCTGGACGAAATCACGAATCCGAATGTCGTTAAGGTTCTAACGGATAGGGAAGGGATGGCGATCTACTTCTCCAGGAGTCCGATTCCGTACAACCGGGGTGGGGCGGTGACCTATTACAAGCATATTGGGCTGTACGTTTATCAGCGTGAATTTTTGCTCGACTACTCGACCCTTCCGATAGGGCCGCTGGAGCAGGCCGAACGGCTGGAGCAGTTGCGAGCCCTCGAGAATGGTTTTGCCATTCACGTTTCCGAAACGCAGTACGAATCCCTCGGGGTGGACACCCCGGAAGACCTTTCTCGCGTGCAGGCCTATTTGGGCTCGCTCCCTTAAATCCGTTTCCTTTCGCTATGGCCAAATATATTTTCGTGACCGGTGGTGTGGTGAGTTCGTTAGGCAAGGGGATCGCCGCTTCGTCGATCGGCTGCTTGCTGGAGAGTCGTGGGCTTCGTGTCACGCTACAGAAGTTCGACCCTTATTTGAACGTGGATCCGGGGACGATGAGCCCGTTTCAGCACGGGGAAGTGTTTGTGACCGACGACGGGGCGGAGACGGACCTGGACTTGGGCCACTATGAACGGTTTACGCATGCTCCGCTGACGCAGGCGAACAACCTAACGTCGGGACGAATTTACGAGACGATTATCAGCCGAGAGCGGCGGGGCGATTATCTGGGCCAGACGGTGCAGGTGATTCCGCATGTGACGAACGAGATCAAGGCCGGAATTGAGCGGGTTTCGCATGATGTCGATGTTGTGATCGTCGAGATTGGCGGGACGGTGGGCGATATTGAGTCGCTGCCGTTTTTGGAGGCGATTCGGCAAGTTCGGCACGAAAAGGGCCGGGATAACACGATTTTTGTACATGTGAGTTTGGTGCCGTGGATTGCGGCGGCGCATGAGCTGAAGACGAAGCCGACGCAGCATAGCGTGAAAGAGCTGCGGGCGATTGGCGTACAGCCGGACATTCTGATATGCCGGAGTGAGCGGCCGTTGAGCGCGGATTTGAAAGAGAAGATTGCGCTGTTCTGCGACGTGGAGCCGCGGGCGGTGATTAGCGCCGCGGACGCGAAGACAATTTACGAAGTGCCGCTGACGTTTGCCGAGCAGGGCGTGGACGAGATTATTCTGCACCAGTTTCGGATGGATTCCCCGGCGCGGGATCTATCGAAGTGGACCGAGATGTTGGATCGGATGCAGAACACCAACGACGAGGTTCATATCGGGTTGGTGGGCAAGTATGTGGAGTACGAGGACAGCTATAAGAGCCTGAAAGAGGCGCTGCTGCACGGTGGGTTGGCGAAGCGTTTGAAGGTGATCATCCATTGGATTGAGGCCGAGAACTTGCATTGGCCGGAGTGCGCGGAGACCTTGCGGCAGTTTGATGGCATTTTGGTGCCGGGTGGGTTCGGCAAGCGCGGCGTGAATGGGATGTTGAACGCGATTCGGTATGCGCGGGAGCATAAGGTGCCGTATTTCGGAATTTGCCTGGGGATGCAGACGATGGTGATTGAATTTGCGCGCAACGTGTGTGGGATGCCGCAGGCGGATTCGACCGAGTTTGATCCGTCGACGCCGCATCGGGTGATTTATAAGCTGCGGGAGTTGACGGGGGTGGATGAGTTGGGCGGGACGATGCGGCTGGGGGCTTACCCTTGCCAGTTGGCGGAGGGGAGCTTTGCGCGGGAGGCTTATGGGAAGGAGTTAGTCAGTGAGCGGCATCGGCACCGATTTGAGTTTAATCGAGACTTTGAGAAGGTTTTGACCGAGGGCGGGTTGCAGTTGACGGGGCAGACGCCGGACGGGGTGTATGTGGAAATCTGCGAGGTGAAAGATCATCCCTGGTATCTGGGTTGCCAGTTCCATCCAGAGTTGAAATCGAAGCCCTTGGAGCCGCATCCGTTGTTTACTTCGTTTGTAAGTGCGTCTTACGAGGAGCATTTACGGCGGATTGGGCGGAGTGCGGAGTTGATGCATGCCCAATAACTTGGAGCTGATTGCTGGGCCGTGTGTGATTGAGAGCGAAGAGCACCTGTTTTTTCTGGCCGAAAGCATCAAGGCGATGGCGGGGGATTTTGTTTTCAAGGCTTCGTTCGACAAGGCGAATCGGTCGAGCGTGCACTCGTATCGGGGGCCGGGGTTGGTGGACGGGATACGGATGCTGCAGCAGGTGAAGGACCGGGGCTTTCGGATCATGACGGATGTGCATGAGCCGGGGCAGGTGGCTTTGGCAGCCGAGGTTTGCGACATCATTCAGATTCCGGCGTTTTTGTGTCGGCAGACGGATTTGCTGTTGGAGGCGGGGCGGTCGGGGCGCGTCGTAAACATCAAGAAGGGCCAGTTCGTTTCGCCGTGGGATATTCGTTTGGCGGCGGACAAAGTGGCTTCGACGGGGAATAACAACATCCTGCTGACGGAGCGGGGGACTTCGTTTGGGTATAACAATTTAGTCGTCGACATGCGGAGTTTGGTGATTCTGCGGAGCTTTGGGTGGCCGGTGATTTTTGACGCGACGCATAGCGTGCAGTTGCCGGGGGCGGCGGGGAACGGGAGCGGCGGGCAGCCGGAGTTTATAGAGCCGTTGGCGCGGGCGGCGGTGGCGATTGGGGTGGACGGGGTTTTCGTGGAGGTGCACGAAGAGCCGGAGCGGGCGCTTTCGGACGGGGCGAATGCGTTGCCGCTGGACGAATTGGGCGGTTTTTGGAAGAGGCTACAAGAGTTGGATGTGGTGACGCGGCGGCACTTGAAGCCGATCGATTGAAGGCCTAGAGCAGTTCGCGGATCATAATGTTGCGGAAGCGCTGCTTTCCGCCGGGGATCCAGCGGTTGCCGCCGTGGACTTGGACGGCGATCATGCCGGCGGGCTGGCCGTGGTTGGCGGTGTCGATGAAGTTGGTGATTTGGATGCCGTTGAGCCAGACCTGGATGTGGGGGATATCGCCTTCGATGCGGGCGCGGAGATGGTTCCAATCGTTGCGGCGATACCATTCGGACCAGTTGGGGACGAAGGTTTTGACATCCTTGAGGCGCTCGCCGTAGATGCCGCCGATGGCTCCGCCGTCGAGGTAGTCGAGCAGGACTTGGTAAGCTTCCCCCTTCTCGTTGGCGCGGAGGAAGAGACCGCCGTCGCAGCCGTAGGTGGGGTTGATTTCGAGGGTGATTTCGAAATTCTTATAGGGCTTGTCGGTGAGGATGATACCGCCGTGGCCGGGGCGATCTTGGGTGCCGGTGATGGCGTTGTCTTCGACGCGCCAGGCGGCGGTTTGGCCGTGATGGTTGACTTGGCTGATGTGCCAGCCGGTTAGATCCTGGTTGTTAAAAATGGCTTTGAAGGCGGAGGGGCCGGCGAGGAGCTCGAAACGGTGGGGGACAGGCTGGGCGAGTTGGCGCTGCTGGGCGATGATTTCGGCTTCGACGGCGTCCATGACTTCGAGGCTTTTCGAGAGGTTGGTGAGGCCATCATTCGCCAAGGGGACTTGGTAGGTGCGCCAACGGGCTTGATGGAGCCCGGTGTGGCGGAGGGTAAGGGAGTGGACCTGGGTGGCCTGGGCGGACATGGGGGTTTGGAGGGTGGCGAGGTTGACCCCGGCGGCCCATTCGGCGGCGGAGCGGGTGACGACTTCGCTGCCATCAATGCGGAGGGTGTGGGGGCCGGGGGCGAGGCCGGAGACTTTGAGGATCTGCTGGTTGAAGCGTTCGATGAAGTCAGAGGATTTGACGGCGAGGGCCATGACGGGGTCGGCGGTGTCGATGGGCATAGGGAGGGCGCGGTCTTTTTGGGTCCAGGTGACGCCGCCCGCGAAGGCGAGGATATCGGCGGCAGTGTTTTCGGTTTTGACGAAGCGACGGGTGGGAACGTCGATGGAGACGGTGCTGACGACGCTCGGAGCGTTCCAACCGGTGAGGAGTCCGCCGGCCATGATGAGGTGACCGGCGGCACCGGGGTGGACGCGGTCCGGGATGATTTTGGGGGCGAGGGCGGCGTCGGTGGCCTTGGCTTTGGCGAGCATGGCGGTGACGGGGCGGTTGAGGTCGGCGAGGGTAAGTTTTTCGGATTGGGCGAGGGTGGAGAGGAATTCGGAGTAGCGGAGGAGGACGGCGTTATAGCCGCCGGGGAAGCGGGGTTCCTGCGTGACGTCGTCGTAGGGGGAAGGCTGAATGGCGGTGATGCGGGCGTTGGGGAGGTTGGCCTTAAGCTGCTTGATGATGTTGCGGTAGCCGTTTGAATAGATGTCGAAGATCTGTTGATCGAAGGCGCGGGAGCGGCCGTCGTTCATGCCGAGCATGATGGTGACGACGGTGGGTTGGTAGGAGAAGACGTCGCGATCGAGGCGTTGGGCGATGCCGCCGCCGGCGCCGCCGGTGACGCGGTCGCCGCCCCAGCCGGAATGAGTGAACGCGATTTTGCGATCGGGAAAGCGGGTGAGGACGAAGGTTTCGGTGAAGGTGGTGTAGAGGCGCTGGTCGGTGATGGAGTCACCGAAGAAGACGACGCGGTCTCCATTTTTGAGGTGGAAGTCTTGGCTGAGAAGAGGGGAGACGAGGAGGAGGGAGGTGAGTAGAGAGCGCACTGCGCTATCTTATCTCACCTCCCGAGAGGAGAGTTACTTGACGACGGTGCGGACGCCAGCGCCGGTGACGACGTAGCCCGAAGAGAGTTCGGAGTAGAGGATCTGGTTGCCGCTGTTGACGACCATGAAGTTCATTTCGTAGTCAGAGCCGCCGACATTGTAGGCCGCCGAGCCGTAGCAAATATCGCCGAGGGCATAGACGCCCGTGAACGACTGGCGGACGGATTGGCCACCCGAAATGGCGCTGAAGGTGCCCTTGACTTCGCCTTTACCGTCGAAGGTGAGAATGCCGATTTCGGCGGTGGACTTTCCTTTGCCGTCAACGGCGACGACGCCTTCACCTTGGTAGCCGAAGGTTCCGGTCAAGCTGGCGGGGCTGCAAGTGCCTTGGCCTTCGATTTTGCTGCCGCTGCCAGCGAGGGTGGCGTCGCCAGCGCGTACGACGATAGCGAAGTCGCTGCCGTTGTTGACGACGACGAGATCGAAATTGGTGGCGTCGGCACCGATGCCGGTTTTGGCGACGGCGGTGCAGTCGGAACCAATCTGGATGACGCCGGTGAATTCGCCGATTTCCGCTTTGGCTCCGGAGGTGGAGACACCCACGCCAGAGTAGGCCCCCTTTCCGTCAAAAGTGATGCGACCGACCTGAGAAGAGGTGACGAGCTTGTCGGCTGCGTTGGTGATGGTGCCGTTGATGGTATAGCCGTAAGAACCGGTGAGGGAAGCGGTGGAGCATTCCTGAGCGAAGGCCGCGGCGGAGAAGAGGGCTAGGGAGAGTGAGAATTTGACTAATGACATAGTCTTCATCATATCGTTACTTTCTTAACTTTCGATAGTAGAAGCGTAAATTCGGCGGATCAAGTCGACGACTTTTCTGCCGTCTTCGGCGGGGGAGACGAAGGGGCGGCTTTCGGCGATGGCTTGGAGAAAGTCCTGAACTTGGAGGCGATGGTAGTGGGAGATGGGATCCGCGGGGGCGGTGTAAGTGGGCGCGGATTCGCCGGGGATGGTCCAGAGGTCGTTGTAGGCAGGTTCCAGGATGGTGCCGGACATGCCGGCGATGAAGGTGGCACCGCCGTCGGTTTGAGTGCCGACGGAGTAACCGTTGGATCCGTGGATGTGGATTTTGGTGTGGATGCCGGGGTTCTGCGATAGGCTGCAGACGATGTTGCCGAGGCCGCCGTTTGTGAAACGGATATTCGCGATGGCGGTATCTTCGACTTCGATGTAGGGGTGGTTGAGATTGCTGGCGATGCCGGAGACGCTCTGGATGGGGCCCATGAGCCATTGGAGAATATCGAGGTGGTGGGGAGCTTGGTTAATGAGTACGCCGCCGCCTTCGGTGGACCATTTGCCGCGCCAGGGATCGGAGCGGTAGTAGGCTTCGTCGCGCCAGGAGAACATGGCGACGGTGCCAAGGATGGGGGTGCCGATTTTGCCTTCTTGGACAGCGGCTTTCATGGCGAGGACCGGTTCAAAGAAGCGGCGTTGGCTGACGACGCCGAGGCGGGCCCCGGAGCGGGCGGCGGCGGCGAGCATGAGGTCGCAATCTTCGACGGTGGCGGCGAGGGGCTTTTCGACGAGGACATGGATGCCGCGTTCGAGGGCGGCGACGGCGGGGGCGGCGTGCAGCGGGTGGGGCGTGCAGACGACGACGGCTTCGACACCGGCGGCGAGCATGGTGGGGACGTCGGCGAAGGCGGTGGCACCGTATTGGGCGGCGAAGGCGGCGGCGCGGGCGGGGTCGTGGTCGCAGACGGCGGTGAACTGGCTGAGTTCCGAAAGCGCCGCGGCGTGGAGGTGGCCGACTTTGCCGCAGCCGATGAGGGCGGTTTTCATAAGCTCCGCTCCGGGAAGTATTGGGCGCTCATGCGGCGGAGAAAGGCGAGGGAGGCGACCATTTCATCCATGCCGTTCATGCCGTCTTCGAGGCTAATCCAGCCGGAGTAGCGATGGGCGGCGAGGATGCGAAAGATTTCGTGATAGTCGTTGAGGCCTTCGCCGGTGACGCCGTGGCGGAGCGAGGGCGAGTAGCCGAGGGTGCCGTCGGATTGGCGGAGGTCTTCGAGGGAGGCGCCGGGGACCAGGTAACGATCGGAAGCGTGCATGGAGACGACGCGGGGGGCGACGAGTTCGAGGAGTTCAATGGGGTCGTCGCCGGCGACGAGGGCGTTGGAGGGATCGTATTGGACGCCGAAATTTTCGGTGTCGGGGATGAGGTCGAGGAGTTCGAGGAAGACGTCCTTTTTCTGGGCGAATTCAGGGTAGCGCCAGAAGCCGTCTTTGTAATGGTTTTCGAGGCCGAGGACGATGTCGTATTCGCGGGCGACGGGGAGGAGGGCTTCGATGCATTCGACGACGCAATGGAGGCCGTGTTCGCGGGTGACTTCGGGGTAGCGCTGGCCGCTGAGAACGCGGCAAACGGCACCGCGTCCGCCGAGGCGTCGGGTGACGGCAATGAGGGCGGCGTGGTGGTCAACGGCTCGTCGGCGGGCGGAGGGATCGGGGTTGGTGAAATCCGGGGAACAGCAGAGCATGGGCATGGAAAAGCCGGCGGTGGAGATGGCGTCGCCGACCGAATCGAGGTAGGCGGGTTCTAGGGAGGTAAAGAAGCCCTCGTACATTTCGAGGCCGTCGGCGTCGAGGGGGCGGGCCATGGTGATCCAGTCGAAGACGGACATGGAGCGTTCGCCGGCAATGGCGTCGAGATAGCACTTGGGGAAGGCGGAGAGGCGGATAGGCATATTGCTACAATTGGGGAAGATTATGCGACTTTTGCTGCTGGTTTTTGGTTTGGCCGCGATGGCGATGGGTCAGGACGATGATATCGTGTGGCTGGACAGTTATGCCGAGGCGGTGAAGACGGCGAAGGCGACGGGGAAGCCGATCTTCCTGGAGTTTCGGTGCGAGCCTTGAACGAACGGTAGGATTTTTGACGCACAGGTTGTGCTGTCACCGAAAGATTCTGTGTTGGGCAAGCTGTTGCGGCAGTACGTGTGCGTGCGGATCACGCGGATGGACACGATTGATATTGGGTTGTTCGAGCATGATCGGAACAATACACTGTACTTCTATTTGTTGAACGCGGATGAGCAGATTTATATGCGGTACGGGGGGCGGGATTCGACGTCGCCGGACGCGTATTTGAATTTGGAGAGCTTGACGTTGGCGGCGGCGAAGGGGTTGGAGCTTCATGCGAATCGACCGGCGGCGACGGTTCGGCCGAAGCCGGATTTTCCGAAAAACTATGCGCTTCTTGTCGAGCGGACGTTTGCGAAGAACCAGTGTGTGGAGTGCCATTTGATTGGGGATTATCAGAACCTGCATCGGCAACAGGACGGGACGTTGGACAAGTTGCAGCATTTGTTTCGGTCGCCGGATTTGAAAGCGATCGGGGTTAGTCTTGACGTGCCGAAGGGGTTGGTGGTGAAGGAGGCGACGGGGGCGGCGGGGGAGGCAGGGATGAAGGCGGGGGATCGGATTGCGCAGTGGGAGGGGAAGACGGTTTGGACGTTTGGGGACGTGCAGCACCGGTACAATGAAACGCCGCGGACGGCTAGCGTGGCCAAGGTGACGGTGGAGCGGGTTGGGGCGATGGTGGAGCTGGCAATTGCGCTGCCGGTGCGGTGGTGGTTGACGGATACGAAGTTTCGGCAGTCGAGCGTGGAGCCGCGGTTTTTCTTTGATGATCGACCGCTGAGCGGGGAGGAGAAGAAGGCGATGGGGTTGCCGGCGGAGGGGTTTGCGAGCATGGTGAAATACGTATCGAGCACGGCGAAGACGATGGAGCTGCACGGGTTGGAGGTGGGGGATGTGATTACGGCGGTGGACGGGAAGCGGGTGGATAGTCATGCGCATACGGCGACGTTGTATCTGGTGTTGCGCAAGGCTCCGGGGGATGGAGCGACGCTCGAGGTGATGCGGGGTGGGAAGAAGATTGAGATGGCGTTGAAGACGATGCAGATGAGTTTTCGGAAATGAAGATACTAGGATTGTTACTGATGGCGGCGGGGTGGGGCGGGCCGATGGAGGTGCGGGTGGATGATGAGGTTTGTGCGACTTACGAGGCGAAGTTAGCGGGGGAAGAGTTAGTGGTGCGGGTGAAGTTAGGGAAGGGGTGGCACACGTTTGCGATGGATAACGCGGTGCGGGCGGCGGAGGCGTTAAAGGGGAGGAAGGCGTTGGGGATGGACCAGCCGACGCGGGTGACGGTGGGGGAAGGGTTGACTGTGAATGGGGGATGGAGGCAGACGGTGCCGGTGGATTTCTCGAAGCCGGAGCTGCGGATTTTTACGTGGGGGTACGAAGGGGAGGCGGTGTTTGTGGTGCCGGTGAAGAGGGTGGGGGAAGTGGGGAAGGTGGGGGTGAAGGCGCAGGCTTGTACGGCGTCGATTTGTAAGAATATTGATGTGAAGGTGGAGGTGGCAACTGGGCCAGCGGAGAGCTGGCCCAAGTTAGAAGCGGTTCGGCTACCAGACTAGCCGCGCCCCGAGTTGCACACGCCGCCCGGGGTCGGCGGAGGCGATGACTCCAAAGCCCGGGCCGCCGAGGACGGAGCCGGGGTTGCCCAGGTTCGGGTGGTTCATCAGGTTGAAGAATTCGCCGCGGAGTTGGAATTTGCGGCGGTCGCCCATCGGGAAGTTCTTCAGCAGCGAGATGTCCAGGTTGACTTTGCCATCCGAACGCACGATGCCGACGCCGCCGGTTCCGTTCCGAAACGCCGCGGGCTGGGCAAACGCCGCCGTGTTAAACCAACGGCCGGGCGTACGCTGGTCGTTTTCGAGTGCGGGGGCGCCGACGATGTCCGCACGAAGCGCTCCGGCGGAGAAGTTATTGCGGGTGTCTACCTGGGTCGTCACCGTGAAAGGCGCTCCCGCCTGGAGCAGGGCGTTCACGCCTAGGTTCCAATCCCCAACTACCCAACGAAGCGGGGAGTTGCCCTTAAGAAACCTTCGGCCTTGGCCGAACGGGATCTCGTAGACACTGGCAAACGTCAGCCGGTGGGGAACGTCGTTGCCGCTGTAGCCGTAGTCGAGACGACGGTTATAGAAGTCTGAGTAAGGCCCAGCATCGTTGCCGACCTGGCCGCCGCCTTCGTTCGTGTTGTTGAGAAACTTCGACCACGTGTAAGTCCCGAGGAAGTTGAAGCCGCTGGCGAAGCGCTTCTCAAAACGGGTGGCGAGCGCGTGATAACTCGAATCGCCCAGGCTGGGGAGCAGCAGCGTGACGCCGCTGAACTGGGGGAACGGTCGGGAGGCCTGGGTCGTGCGGCCGGCAGCGGCTTGCGCCAGCGGAATCTGATTCAGCGACAGATTCGAGCTTGGCAGCTTGTGGGAAATGTTGCTGAGATACGTCGCTTCGAGCAGAATGCCGCCCGAGAGCACGTGCTGGATGCCGAAGTTGAACTGGTGCGAATAGCCGGTTCGCCGGGTCGGCTCAAAGTAAGTGACCGCTGTGTTCGGCGCTTGCCCGACGCGAACGGCGCCGAAGCTGTCGTTCAACACCGGCGCGATGGCGGTGGCGGCACCGGGGCCTTGGCTGAGGACGAAGGGATGCGTAATGCCTTGGTCGGGCGAGACGAGGGAAAGCTGCTTTTCAAAGCCGAGGCTGGCGCTGGCCGGTGCGCCGGCGTCAAACGGGTGGGCGAAGTAAGCCCCGTAGCCGGCGCGGATCACCGTGGCGTCGCGGCCAAGTACCTTGTAGGCGAATCCGGCGCGAGGGCCGAAGTTGTTCTTGTCGGTTGCATAGGGCGAGGTCGGAAAGCTATTGACGCCCATGAATTTCACGACCCCGGGAGTGCCGCTGACGGGATTGATTTGGGCGGCATCAAAGCCGTTCATGCGGTTGTTGACGTCGATGATGGGGGTGTCGGTTTCCCAGCGGACGCCGAAGTTGAACGTAAGATTACGACTGATTTTCCAGTCGTCCTGGACAAACCAGGACAGGTAAGTGCTGCGGCGGTCGAGGACTTCGGTCTCGCGGGCGTTGTAGTTCGTCATCAGGCCGAGCAGCATGGACGCATAGCCGTTGCCGGAGGCCGCGGTGCCAGGTTGGCCCGTGGAGAGAGGGCCAAACGTGAAGGCTCCGGAGGCGCTGGGGCGGTTGGTTTCGTAGTTCATGCTGAGTCGGTACTCGAAGCCAAATTTGAGATTGTGCCGGTTGCGGACGACGGAGAAGTTGTCGATGATTTGGTGTTGCTGAATGGGGAACTGGCGACGTTCCTGGGCGGCGTTGCCGAGAGCGGTGTAGCCGATGGCGGAAAGCGTGGGGAAGGCACCGGCGGGGAGATTGGCGATGCCGATCACCTTCCCCCAGTCTTCGCCAAGGCCCTTCGATAGGGCCCAATTGGTGCGATTGCCGTAGGTGTAACGGGCTTCGTTCAGAATGGTCGGGGTGATGATTTTGTTGTAGGAAAGGTAGGTGTAGTTTTGGTGGCGGGACGCGTCGGACATAGTCTCGGCCGCAGCGATGGGGAAGACGGTCGAGTTGAAGCTATCGTCGGAGTTGAAGAGATAGCGAATGGTGAGTTTGTCATTGGTCGTGATGTTGTGGTCGACCTTGGCGGTGTAGTTGTTGCGGGGAAATTGGGTGACGTAGTTGGCGCGGAAATTGTTCACGCCGGTGGCGTTGTCGGGGGGCCGATTGGGGGCGGGATAGTAGCTGGCGAGGGCGAGAGCAGCGGGGTCGATGCGGTTGCGGGGGATGACGTTGCCGGGGAACTGGGTGCGGCGATTGGCACCGTTGACGAGGGAGGTGGTGGCGGGGTCGAAGATGGGATTGGCGTTGGTGCTGAAGTCGCCGAGGCGCTGGGCGGCAGTGGGAACGGTGAGGGTGCGGGCGAAGCCTTCGTTGCGGCGGCTGCCTTCATAGGCGAAGAAGAAGAACGTTTTGTCCTTGCCGTTGTAGAGCTTCGGAATGGCGATGGGGCCGCCGACCGTGCCGCCGAAGACGTTATAGCGGAGCGGGGCTCGAACCTTCGCCCCTGTGGCGTTGACGGGCGCGAAGTAGTTGGCGGCGTCGAGCTTTTCGTTGCGGAAGTATTCGAAGAGCGTGCCCTGGAGTTTGTTGGTGCCGGACTTGGTGGTGGCGATGACAACGCCCCCGGCACTGCCACCGTATTCGGCGGAGTAAGAATTCGCAAGGATTTTGACTTCGGCGACGGTTTCGACTGGGGGATCGAGATCGACCTGGCCGATGCCGAGGCGCATATTCTGGGCGGTGCCGCCGTCGATGAAGAAGTTCTGCGACTGGGTGCGACCGCCAGCGAGGGAGAAGTTGGGTTTGCCGCCGGAGTCGTAACTGACGAAGACGGCCGCGCCTGTGAGGCCGACGATGTTCATGCTGCGGCGATCGCCGATGGGCATGTCTTCGATGGTTTTGGATTCGACGAGTTGGCTGACGTCGGACGAGCGGGTGTCGATGGAAGACGCCGAAGTGGAGACGTTGATGGACTCGGTGACGGCTCCGATTTCGAGGGCGAGATTGAGTTCGAGGCTCTGGCCTGTGGTGAGGGTGAGATTGGAGCGGACGAGCTTTTTGAAGCCGGGCTTTTCGATGGTGAGGGTGTAGGCCCCGATGGGTAAGGCGCGGAGGGCGTAGAGGCCGGAATCGTTGGTGGTAACGGTGGTGGTGGAGCCGTTGGCGAGACCACGGGCGGTGACCTGCGCACCGACGATGATGGCGCCTTGCCCGTCAGCGACGAGGCCGGAAATGTTGGCTTGCGAAGATTGGGCGGTGGCTAGACGCGCCACGGCCAGGACGAGGGCAACTGAAGCAAGTTTCATTTGCCCCAATCCTATCAGAAGCTTGAACTAGGAGTAGATGCCGGGGGCCTCGTGGCCGAGTGCGGTGACGTATTCGATGTAGGTGCCGGGGTAGACGCGGGGCACGCGTTCGGTGCCGGATTCCCCGCCCAGTTCGAGCACGCGCGTGCCGAGACCGCGCAGGAATGTGCGGTCGTGCGAGACGAAAATCATGGTGCCTTCGAAGTCTTTCAGCGCTTCGACCAGCATCTCTTTCGTCGCTAGATCGAGATGGTTCGTGGGTTCGTCCAGGACCAGGAAATTCGGCGGATTAAAGAGCATACGAGCCATGGCGAGGCGCGACTTTTCGCCGCCGGATAGAGCACGGATGCGCTTATCAACATCATCGCCGGAGAACTGAAACGCGCCGGCCAGGGAGCGGAGCGAGCCGATGCTGTCCATCGGAAAATCGCTTTGCAACTGTTCGAAGATGGTGAGTTCGGGGTTGAGGATGTCGAGCGATTGCTGAGCAAAGTAGCCCATGTTGAGGCTGGCACCGAGGCGGACGGTTCCAGCGTCGGGCTCGCTGGCACCGGCGATCATCTTGAGCAACGTCGTTTTGCCCGCACCGTTGCGGCCCATGACGGCCCAACGTTCGCCGCGGCGGATGGTGAGGCTGAGCCCGTCATAGATCACGCGCGGGCCGTAGGCTTTGTGGAGGTCTTCGATGACGGCGACCTGGTCCCCGGAGCGGGCGGGCGCTCGGAATTCGAACCGGACGACTTGGCGCTTCTTCGGCAGTTCGATCTTGTCGATTTTGTCGAGCGCTTTGATACGGCTTTGGACCTGGGCGGCCTTGGCGGCGTGGGTTTTGAACCGCTCGATGAAGCGTTGCTCTTTGGCGAGCATGGCCTGCTGGCGACCGAAAGCGGCTTGCTGGTTGGTCTCTCGAATGGCCCGTTCGCGCTCGTAAAAATCGTAGTTGCCGGAGTAGGTGATGATTTCGCCGGAGTCGATTTCGGCGATCTTCGTCACCAGGCGGTTCATGAACTCGCGGTCGTGCGAGGTCATCAGGAGCGAGCCTTGATAAGCGCGGAGGAACGATTCGAGCCAAATGATGGATTCGAGATCGAGATGGTTCGTCGGTTCGTCCATCAGCAGAACGTCAGGGCGGCCGAGGAGAACGCGGGCCAGGGCGACGCGCATTTTCCAGCCGCCAGAGAGCGCGCCCACGTCGCCATCGATCTGATCGTCCTTGAAGCTGAGGCCGTGCAGAACTTCGCGGGCCTGGGCTTCCAGAGTGTAGCCGTTCAGGTGCTCGTACTCTTCCTGCACCTCGCCGAAGCGCTCGAGGATCTTGTCCATTTCGTCGAAGCGGGCGGGGTCTTCGAGCGCCTGCTGCAAGGCTTCGAGCTCATGGTGAAGGTCGCCGACGCGACCCGAACCGGCGATGGCTTCGTCAAGCACGGAGCGCCCCTTCATGTCATCGACTTCCTGGCGGAAGTAGCCGATCGTGAGCTTTCTGGGTACTGTGACGTCGCCTTCGTCGGGCAACTCTTCGTTGACGATCATGCGGAACAGGGTGGTCTTGCCGGCACCGTTGGGGCCGACGAGGCCGACCTTATCGCCCGGATTGAGCTGGAAATTGGCGTCGACAAAGATTAACTGTTTGCCGTACTGTTTGTTGAGGTTGGAAAACGCGATCATCCGAACTTCCAAGCTAGCAGAGTTAGGGGGGTAGACGGCTGAGAAGTTCGCGGGCTTGCGCGTTTCCGGGGTGGAAACGGAGCAAGCGGAGGAGGGTTGCGCGGGCGGCGGATGGGTCGCCGCGCTGCGACTGCGCGAGGGCGAGATTGAGGCCGGGGCCGGACAGGCCGGGGTAGCGGGCGAAGACGCCTTGCCAGCGGGCGAGGGCGGCGGCGACCTGGCCGTTTTGGAACTCGTAGATGGCGAGGTTGGCGGCGGCGGTGGGTTCGCTTGGGTTCAGCTTAAGGGCGCGGCGATAGAGAGCGGCGGCTTCGGGGCCGCGCTTGACGCGGTCGTAGAGTTGGCCGAGTTGGGTCAGGACCGCGGCGTCCTTGGGTTCGATTTTTTCGAGGCCGGCGATGGTGGGACGGGCGAGGGCGAGTTCGCGGGCGGGGGCGGGGCCGGGCCAGTAGAGGCGGAACGGCTTGGGCTGCGGCTTGGCCCCGATGCGGTGATTCGTGAAGGCGACGTGGGCATCGGCGCTTTCCGCTTTAGGCATGTGGCATGTGGCGCATTGAGGGCCACGACCGCATTTGTCGGGGGTATGGCAGGTTTGGCAGGCGTTGGGCTTTAGGCCGCCGTGGGGGTCGTGGCAGGTGACGCACCAAAGTTTGTCGCCTGCGGCTTGCTTGCACGCGCTTTCCGAGAGCTGTTCGACGTGGTCGGTGGCGTTGTTTTTTGACGATTCGACGAAGATGGAGACGAAGTCGGAGAGGCGGTCGCCGGGGCGGTAGTCGTAGGGGTTCTTACCGGCGCGGGTGACCTTGGCGGCACCCGTGAGGTGGCACTGTTCGCAGACGTTGTCGCGGCGTTCGGCGCGGAGTTTGGCGGGGTTGACCGCGTGGGCTTCGGCTGGGCCATGGCAGCGTTCGCAGCCGATGCCGGGTTCGGCGAAGGGAGGATTCGGGTATTGGTTTTGGGTGCCTTTCACGAGGCGGACGCCGGTCGCGTGGCATTGCAGACAAGGCTCTTCGACGGGGCGGTAGGTCTGGGCGCTGGGGAAGCCGGGGGAGAGGGCGAACGAGTTGGTTTTGGCGAAGAAGGAGCGGGGCGTTTGGACGAGGAAGTTATCGATGAATGCTATATAGCTTTTGCCGATGGAGCCGGAGCCGAGGGAGTCTGCCGTGCTGGCGCGGGCCATGCCGGTAAGGGCGTAGCGTTTGACGATGTCGGCGTGACAGGGGCCACAAGCAGCACTGCCCGGGTCCGCGAAGACCCGGGCAGCGAAGAGGTAAAGAAACAGCCGTCGCACTTAGAACGTAAAGCGGAGGGCGATTTCGATGTTGCGCGGTCCGATCTGAGGGCCGGTGAACTGGCCGAAGAACGGACTGGTGAGGTTGGTATCCAGGCCACCGATCCCGGCCCAGTTGAACGCGTTCAAGAAAGTGCCGCGGAGTTGGATGTTCCGCACTTCGTCGAACTTAAAGAACTTCTGGATGCTGGCGTCGAAAGTGGTGAGGTGGCGATCCCGGATGTTGGGCAGGTACGGCCCAACAGTGCCAAGCCGCTCCACGACGTTTTGGCCGCCGGCGAAGACCGGAGGATTGCTGAAGGCAGCGCGGTTTAGATAGGCGGTTCCGCCATTGATGCCGCGGAAGTTGATGGGAGCGTCAGAGTTCAGCACAATCGGAACACCAGGGACAAGGTCTGGACGGACGGTACTGCCGGTGGGCAGGCTGATACCGCCAGTGCCGATGGCGACAGGGCTGCCGCTGCGCCACCCGTGGATACCGCTCACCTGCCAGCCACCGATCACCTTGTCGACAATTCCGCTCGTTTTGAGGGCTCGTCCTTGTCCAACCGGCAGTTCGTAGATCCAGCTCAACTTCGCCACATGCGGATAGTGTTGGTTGGTGATCGATCGTTCTAATCGACGATTGAAGACGTCCGCCACGCCTTCGGCGTCCAGGGCGTTATCTGCCAGTCCGATGGTTTTCGACCACGTATAGGCACCGAGCAGGGCAAGCCCCTTGCTGAAGTGGCGGGTTGCCTGAACCTGCAGGGAGTTGTAGGAGGAAGTTCCCATGTTCGGGAAGATGTTGTTGATCCCCGTGAACTGCGGATAGGGGCGCAACGCCTGTAGGTTCGTCCCGACGAAGCCGGGGAACGGCTGCGGAATGGGGCTCGAAGCGTTCCACGGGCGGGGTAGCAGATCGCCATATTGCTGGGTCGCCGTAAACGGCACGTTGTTCGGCTGATCAAATCCCCTTGCCATGAGGCGGGTGCCCTTATTGCCAATATAATTTACTTCGATTACGGAGCTGGCGGGGAGCTGGTACTGGAAGCCGAAATTCCAGTTCTGCACGTACGGGAGTTGGTTGCCGCTCGTCGGGTAGAAGTCGATACCTTGGCCGTTGGCGAGCGTCGGAATCTTGTTCGGCAAGGTCCCCGCGAAGCTCGGATACGGGTTGGAGATATTGCCGAGGGACGCTTCGGCGAATGGAATCGAGGTGTTGCCGGAATTGACGACCAAGTTGCCGTTGAAGCCGAGGGTTCCGCCGAAACCGAACCCGTTCGAGATGGCTGGTGTGTTGTTAATACCGTAACCACCGCGCAGAACCAACTTATTGGTCATCGCGTAGGCGAAGCCAAACTTGGGCGAAATCTGCTTCCAATACGTTCCCTGGAATCCCTTAGCGTTACGGTCGCCGGCGAAGACAAGCGCACCAGGAAGGTTACCCGCACCCGGGTTCGGCACGGTGTAATCGATTCCAGACATGCGGCCCGCGACCTCCACAAGACCGCCGACGATTTCCCAGCGAATCCCTATGTTCAAAGTCAACTTGCGGGACACTTTCCAGTCATCCTGGAAGTAAAAGCCAGCGGTGCGCCAACGGTGCCCAAAGTTGGAAGCCGCGATGCCGCGGTTCGTGGAGGCGTATTCGCCGAGGAGAAAGCTTGCGAAGCTGTGGCCTGTCTGATTGATGAAGCCCGGCAGCGCCGTCTGGTTCGGTGAAAAATTGAAATCACCCGATCCGGACTTGGTCCGCGTGTTGTAGTAGTAGCGGCGATTTTCAAAGCCGAACTTGTAATTGTGCTTCCCCGCGACCTTCGTGAAGTCAGTCTGAATAATGGTGGATCCGTTATAGCCGGAGCCACGGTTACCCGAACCCAGGCGTCCGTTCGAGCCGATGCCACCGCCCTGGAAGGGCAGTCCAGCAAAGTTGAGGACAGGGAAGTGCGTGCCGGGGACATTCTGCAAACCAATCTTCGCGGGCCAGTCCTGATCCACGAACGCGCTTTCGTTGATGTTCCCAAACCTGTTGTAACCGAGGTTGACGCGACCGAGCAGCGTCGGCGTAACGGTAAAATCGTAGGCGAGCCTGACCATGGTGCCGGGCGTATTCTGGTTCTGATAGACACCGGTAGGTGTTCCCGGAGGCGTTCCCCACCGGCCTGCCCCGGAGTTGTACCGTTCCCGGAAGTTGCGATTGATCATGCCGCTCAGGCGATGCTTTTCATTGATATTGTGATCCCCTTTGAAGGTGAGCATCATTTCCTTGAACTCTGGGCTGCCGGAGGCAAATGCCGGAATATTGTTCAGCATTGTGTCGAACAGCGGTTTGTCAATCGTCGCAACATCGAGGATCTTCTGCGACACCGGACTGATCCGCGTGCGCGGAATGATGTTGCCTGGGAAGATATCGCGAACCCAAACGCCGCCGACTTGCCGGGACGAGGAGGGGTCGTAGATCGTGCCACCGACAATCGGTCGGCCGAGCGCGTCGGTGCCTACGGCCGACCCTGAGACGCTGTTGCCGGTGAACGCCGGATTCAAGATGCGGCGGAAGTCACCCTGCTGAAATTCTGCCATCGGGAGCCGGGAGAACGTGGTCTGGCTGTAGTTCTTCTGTTTGGTCCGCTCCAGGTTATGGAAGAAAAACGTTTTGTTCTTGCCGTTATAGATTTTCGGAATTAGCACCGGGCCGCCAATAGAGTAGCCGTAGTTATGCTGTTTAAAGGGCTGCCGCCTTACCCCGGCCGCGTTCTGACTGAAGCCATTCGCGCGAAGCGCATCGTTCTGCCCGTAGTAATAAGCGGAGCCATGGAACTCGTTCGTGCCCGATTTGGTCGCGAAGTTAGCCACCGCAGTCTGGCCGCCCGAGTATTGCGCCGACACTGTACCCGTCTGCAGTTTAAATTCCGAGATGGATTCGGCGGAGGGGCTGAACTCGCCGTTGGCACCACCCGCGAGGTCCATGCGGCCGAGCGAGATGCCGTCGATCAGGATTTCGTGCGAATACTGCTGGCCGCCGTTGATCGACCCTTGCCAAGTGCCTCCGGTGGTGCCAGGAAGTGAGGTGAAGATGAACTGTTGAAGTTGACGGCGCCCGTCGCTGACAGTGATGGGCCAAGTGTCAAACTCCTTCTTCGAAACGTACGAGCCGATTTCCGCTGTGCCGGTCTCCAGCAGCGGCGTTTCGGCAGAGACTGTGACCGAGTCGCTCAGATTGCCGACTTCGAGAGTAAAATCGATCGTCAGCGTTTGCGCGACCGACAGAACAACGTTCTGTCGAACAGAGGTTTTGAAGCCGGGAGCCGAGACGGAGATCCGATACGTGCCCGGCGAAAGCGACGGCATGCGGTAGACTCCCGCGGCAGTAGCGGCGGCGGGCGACTCAACGCCGGTAGCCATGTTGTAGATCTTGACCGCGGCACCAGCCACTGCGGCGCCGGACGGGTCGAGAATCGAACCATTAAAGGTTCCGCGTTCCGCTTGGCCGAAGCTCACGGCGGAAATCAAGAGAGCGCTCAATAAGACTCGGTGGTTCATATGGACCTCCTGGGATTTGAGAAAGGATATCATGAAGTTTCTTTGAACAACAGGGTGTATCGTAACCGTCATGGGTCTTCGTCGTCTTGCCGCGCTCTCCGCGCTCTTGCTGTTGCCTGCCTTTGGCCAAAGTAAACGGCCGATCACCTTCTCCGACTTCGATGGCTGGAAGTCGATCCAGAGTCAGGAGCTGTCGCGCGACGGCAGATACGTGGCCTATGCCCTGATGCCCCAGGCCGGCGACGGCGAGGTGGTGTTCCGCGAACTAGCCAACGGTCGCGAAGTCCGCGTCCCTATCGGCACCATGCCCCCCCGCAACGACGACGGCGAAGGCGGCGAAGAACGGACCCCCCCGCCGCGTGGCCCCCGCGTTGATTTCAGCGGCGATGGCCGCTACCTGTTCATCGGGACCTTCCCGCCGAAGGCCGCTCCGAAAGATAAGGCCGGGCTGGCAGTCGTCGAAGTCGCGACGGGAAAAATCACGCGGATCGACGATGTGCAAAGCTTTGCCTTCCCCGAAGACGTCGCCAACGCGGTCGGCTACCGTCGAACCGGCAAAGGTCCCAGCGAACTCGTCGTGCGATCACTGGTAGACGGTACCGAGCGCAAGTTCGCCGACGTGAACGAGTTCTCCTTCACCCGCGACGGCAAGGTGGTGGCGATCGCGACCAAGGAAGCCGTGATCGTGATCGACGGCGAGTTGAAGACACTGACGACGGCCAAAGCACCTTATGCCAAGCTGACGTGGGATCTGACCCAGGGTCAGTTAGCGTTCGTCTCGAAGAAGGGGCTGTTCGGTTGGAAGCGCGGCGAGGCGGCGGCGGCGGAATGGGCAATGGGCGGAACGAGTGATCGCGCGACGGTGCAATTTTCGCGCGATGGCGCGCGGGTGTTTTTCGGCACGACGACAGAGCGGCCCTCGCCGAAGGACGCCAAACCGACCGACGACAAGGCGGTCTTCGACCTGTGGCATTATAAGGACGACCGCGTGCAAACGATCCAGAAAGTCCGCGCCACGCAGGACCGGAATCGAAGCTACCGGGCAGTCTTCCATATCGCCGAAAAGAAGCTGGTGCAGTTGGGTTCGGCCGAAGTGCCGGAGGTGACGCCGAGCGAAGACGGTTTGGTGGCGACGGCGGTGGACGATTCGCAGTATCGAAAGAACAACGACTGGGACGACCGGTTTAGCGACTTCTGGGTGGTGGATACCGTAACCGGCGAACGGCGCATGTTAGCGAGGCGGACCACTGGCGCGCCGATCCTGTCGCCCGATGGCAAATCCGCCGTGTATTTTTCGAGGGGCGATTGGTGGGGCGTGATGTTGACGAACATGACCTCGACCAACCTCACAGCCAATTTGAAAGTGAAATTCTCTAGCGAACTACACGATTCGCCCGGCGGAGCGGGGAACTACGGGAACAGCGGTTGGACTAAGGACAGCCAGTATTTCCTGGCCAATGATCGGTTCGATGTGTGGGCGCTCAAGCCGGATGCGGCCGCGGCCAAGAACGTCACCGAAGGCATGGGCCGCAAAGACAAGTTGCAGTTCCGCATCGTCCGGCTCCGGACCGATCCGCGCGACCGCGGCATCGATCCCGCCGAGTCGCTGTTACTCCGAGCCGAGAATGAAATGACCCGCGAAACCGGTTTCTATCGCGATTCGCTCACCGGCGACGACCCGCCGCGGAAGCTGATGATGGGGCCGAAGAACTTTCGCGCGCCGACCAAAGCCAGGAACGCCGACGTGCTTTTAACCGCCGCGACCACGTTCGCCGAATCGCCCGATTTGCTGATCACCAATTCGGCCTTCGCCAAGACCGAAAAGATCTCGAACGCCAATCCGCAGCAGGAAACATTAGCCTGGGGCAAGGCCGAGATGATGCAGTTTACAAACCTGAATGGCGTGCCGCTGCAAGGGGTGTTGATCAAGCCACCCGACTTTGATCCGACGAAAAAATATCCGTTGATGGTCTACATCTACGAGCGCCTTTCGCAGACGCTCCACACCTTCCACGACCCCGCCCCGAGCCATCGGATGAACCCGACTTTGTATACCTCAAACGGCTACGTCGTCCTGATGCCGGACATCGCCTACACGGTCGGCTACCCCGGCCAGAGCGGCATGAACGCCGTGTTGCCCGCCGTGCAGAAAATTGTCGACCAGGGCTACATCGACGAGAAGCGGATCGGCATTCAAGGCCACTCCTGGGGCGGCTATCAGATCGCCTACATGGTGACGAAAACGAACCGGTTCCGCGCTGCCGCGCCGGGGGCGCTGGTCGCCAATATGTTCTCGGCCTACTCCGGCATCCGCTATGGCACTGGCGTCCCACGGCAGTTCCAATACGAGCGGACCCAGAGCCGGATCGGCGGCAGCATCTGGCAATATCCCCTGCGTTTCCTGGAGAACTCGCCGGTTTTCGAGGCCGACCGCGTCGAGACGCCAATCCTGATGCTGCACAACGATGGCGACGATGCCGTGCCTTGGACCCAAGGCATCGAGTTCTTTCTGGCCCTGCGCCGGATGAACAAGGAAGCCTACTTCTTCAACTACAACGGCGAGCCCCACGGCCTTCGCAAGCGCGCCAATCAGAAGGATTATTCCGCGCGGATGTTCCAGTTCTTCGGCCATTATCTGAAAGGTGATCCGAAACCGGATTGGATGGAAAAAGGCATCGAATACGTCGAGCGGGACGACCCGAAGAACCAGGCGGGCTCTCTACAATAGAAGCTGGCATGAACCATCACGATCACACTCGCCGTACCGTCCGCGTGAAGCGCGTCGACGAAGTCAATTCGCTCGACGAAATGTTTCGGCATTGTCTGCCGGCCTTCGGAGGCGCGTATTTGCGCCGTATTTACGAGATTCTGGACCGCGCGATTGGCCTGGGTTGTCCGCTGACCCTTGCCATCGCCGGGCCCATCACCGTCTCCGGCCAGCACCAGACATGGCTGATTCCGCTGCTCGAAACCGGCTGGGTCGCTTACCTCTCCACCACCGACGCCGTCTGCTACCACGATGGCCATCGCTCGCTGGACGGCCGCAAGGACCCCGTTTTCGAAGTGCCGATCTTCGGCGACGACGGTGCCCTGCGCGATGAGAAAACCATCCGCGTTACCGACATGGCCTTCGACGAAGAAGTGCTGATGGACCAGGACCGTTTCTTGACGGCGCTGCTCCGCAACCCCGATTTCCAAAAACGCATGACCGGCACCGAGATGCGGAACATGCTCGGCAAGTGGTACCAGGCCATTGAAGAGCGCAATGGCGTGGAACAGGGTTTGCTCGCGAAGTGCCATGAAATGGCTATTCCCGTGTTCGTCGGCGCACCGGGCGACGGCAGCGTGTTTTTGAATTCGATGAAGCTCTGGGCGATGCGCGAGAGCGGCCTGATCCCCGAGTACGGCTTCGATCTCGATCTCCACGCGGAGGTCTTCGAAGCCTGCGCCTACCATCGCTGGGGCCTGTTCGACAACGAAGCGAAATCGCTCGCGACCTTCATGCTCGGCGGCGGCGTGCCGAAGAACTACAATCTACAGCCGGAGCCGGCCCTCGGCCAGATCCTGGGTCTGCCCGATGTCCGCGGCTACGCGTTCGACGTGCAGATTACGACCGCCCCGGTCACTGACGGATCGCTTTCCAGTTGCCTGCCGGCGGAAGCGGTGACCTGGGGCAAAGTTGATCGCGATACCTATTTGCAGTCGACCGAAAGCATGCAGGGCGACTATTCCGCCGTGGTTCCGTTCCTGATCAAAGCGCTGCTCGACCGGCGAAAGAAGTTCGAAAGGCTGAAGGAAGAACTCGGCGAAGAGACGCTGTTCGAACGCCATCCGGAGGCCAAAGGCTACCTCCGCCCCCGCGAAGGTTATCGGCTCTTTGAGCACCGGGAACCGCTCGTCGAAAAGCTCCGCGAAGCCGTCCGCGACAACGCCGAATGGCTGCGGGAAACATTGACGTATCCCCTGGCGGTGCCCAGCAAATGAGGCAACCGGTCCATGTCTTCTACGCCGGAGCGCATCTGTTTCGGCCCGACATTGTGGAGAAAGTCAGCAGCGTCGCGCTGCGCGCACTAGCGAGTTTTGAAACGCCCTATCGCAAACAAGTGGAAGCTAAGCTGCGGGTGGAGCCAATAGAAGACTTCCGAATCGATTTCGAGGATGGCTACGGCGACCGTCGCCCCGACGAAGAAGAGGCGGACGCTTATCGCTGTGGGAAGGTTCTCGCGGCTGGCGTGAGGTTGCCCTGCGTGGGTATTCGGATCAAGCGGGGCGGCCTTCGAACCCTCCGCACGTTTCTCGACAGCCTGGGAACCATGCCGCCGAACTTCCGGGTGACGGTGCCCAAAGTAGAGAATCCCGAAGAGGTGGCAATGGTGGCCGCCGAATGTCCCGGTGCCCACATCGAAGCGTTGATCGAGACCGCCCCGGTGCTCCGTCGGCTTCACGAAATCCCGGCCGATAGCCTGCACCTGGGGCCGTACGATCTGATGGCTTCGCTCGGCATTCCGACCGCCTTCCAGAACCTTAACCACTCCACCTGCACCATGGTTCGCATGCAGATGCTCGCCACCGGCAAAACGGTCGTCGACGGCCCGACGAAGACGCTACCCGTCGGTGACAATCCGCAGCTCGGCTGGCAGCGGCATCGCGAGGACATCTGGCGTTCGCTCAGCGAAGGCTTCTATCAAAGTTGGGATATCCACCCGGCGCAGCTCGTCTCCCGCTACGCGACGTTGATCGAGTTCTACATGCAGCATCTGCCCGCCGTCCGCGAGCGCCTCGCAAACTTCGAAGGCACGGCCACCCGCCTCGGCACCCAGTTCGACGATGCGGCCACGATGCGTGGGCTGCGCGCTTTCGCCGAGCGGGCGGCTTACTTGGTGTCGCGGTAGGTCAGCGGCGGCTTCGCATGTTTCGGCAGCCGCGATTCGTACGTGAAGCCCGCGCGGCGCTTGTCGAAGGCCGCGCGGACCGCCGTTAGCTGCGCGGGATCAGAGTATAAATCCATCGCCGTCAGCGCCAGCACTTTCGCCGCCAGCACCATGCCTTTGCGGCCAATGCTCATCCCGGTGCAGGCGGTGGATTGCCATGAGTGCAGCGGAATGCCGGGGGCTACGCTGGCCACGCTAAGCTCCGACGTGGGAACCGTCCACGAGACATCGGCGGCATCGGTGGAGGCGGACCCGCTGCCCCCGGCGATGGGCTGAATCTGGGCTTCGCTGCCCATGGGGAGCTCGGAATCCGTGAAGAGCGTTTTCCGCAAAGTGCTCGCGAACTCGGCCTCCTCGGCCCCGTATTGAATCCCTCCCAGAACCCGAAGATGGCGATCATACATCGCCGCCAGCGCATCATTCGGCAGCATGTTGTAGACCGCCGAGAGAATCTCCACTTCGCTTTTGGTCTCAGTTCCCAAGGCGGCTCCGGCGGCCGCTTTCTCGATCCGCTGCCACACGTTATCAAGCACCTTCATCGACGAGTGGCGCGCGTAGACATAGACCTCCGCGAAGTCAGGGACGATGTTCGGCGCGACCCCTCCGGCGGTGATGATGTAGTGCACCCGCGTATCCTGCGGAATATGCTCGCGCATCAGGTCGACCGCGTGGTTGAACAACATCACCGCGTCGAGCGCGGAACGGCCCTGCTCCGGACTGGCGGCAGCATGGGCCGCAACGCCCCGGAAGCGAACCTTCGCCGTGATGTTCGCCAGCGTTGTGCTCAAGCTCGCCCCGTTGCGATCAGCAGGGTGCCACGCCAGCATGGCGTCGACGTCCTTAAACGCCCCGGCCCGAATCATGTAGACCTTGCCGCCGCCGCCCTCCTCGGCCGGGGTGCCGAACACTTTCAGCGTCCCCTTGAAGCCCTGGTCCTTCAGCGCGACGGCCGCCAGCACGACTCCAGCACCGAGTAGGTTGTGGCCGCAACCATGGCCCGGGGCGTTTGCCACGCGAGGGTCGCGCTTCGGCACGTCGTTCTGCGATAGACCCGGGAGCGCGTCGTATTCGGCCATCAACCCGATCACCGGCTTGCCGGAGCCATAGGTGGCGACAAACGCCGTGGGAATGTTGGCGACGCCAGCCTCAACCGCAAAACCAGCCGCCTTTAACTCAGCCTGCAACAGCGCTGAACTCTTGTGCTCTTTATAGCCGACCTCGGCAAACTCCCAGATCTGCCGCGAGAGCTGACCGAAGTGTTCGGCGTGCGCGTCCACCTTGGAAGTCACTTGCCCATGAAGAACCGGAAGGAGAAACCAAAGAAGAAGCCGCATTGTGATAGAACACCACATGCCCGCACGGCATAGCAAGCTATACCCGCTAGTGCTATTTCGTTGATTCTACGTTCAGCTAGTACGTCCGATGGTGCCTAAAAACAGGCTATTTTCAGCGCGTTCTAGCAGAAGTCTCGCAAAACACACTCTAGTCAGATCAATCATCTACCTATTTGGTCCGGTTCGTCATACACTGGTTCGAATCACGAAGCAGATGAGCACAAATATCAAACGGGGTTTTCGAAGAATTTTCGTTGTCCTATCCGCCGTCACTCGTGTCCAAATTAGGTCAAGTGCTTGGGGGGTAAAGCCCTGTTAGGGTAGAAAGGAGTTCCAGCAAGAACGATCCTACCTCAACGAGGCTACACCCCCTGTCACGAGTATCCAGCATTTTCAGTCAGATTCTCCA
>JANXMS010000599.1 GCA_025354525.1 Acidobacteriota bacterium | reverse complement strand
TGGCTTCCACCGCCACCTTAGCTTTCAAAGCCGGCGAGTGAGTCTTGCGTGTTCGAGGCATTGATTCTCCTTCATTTTCAATGCCCTCCTACACTTAAGCAATAACCATTTTTGTGTCTAGTTTTTGGGGTCCACCACAATGTTCACGAATCGCTACGGCTTCATTGTGGACTATCTTGCCGAAGCGTTGCGGGAGCTGCGCCGCCATAATTACTCAGAACTAATTGATCACCACTTTTCGCTCGGTTCGCAGTTGAAGAGTCGCGATGTGAAGGCGGTGCGGAAGACTGTGGCGGGGTTGGCGAAGTTGATCCACCCCGGTGTGCCGATTTCCCGCGACGACCTGCGGGAGATGCTGGAAATTGCGCTGGAGGGTCGGCGGCGGGTTAAAGAGCAGCTGAAGAAGATGGGGTCATTCGAATTCTTCCAAACGTCGTTCAGCTACATCGATAAGGACACCGGGGAGGAACACTATGTTGGCGTTCCCGAGGAAGGTGGGCGCAACACGATTTCGAGCGACCCGTTGGAGCCGGGGACAGTTTATGCGGCGAGCGTAGACGAACAAGGAAAGGCGGGTTTGTATCGTGTTGAGACTGGCTGTTCCGCCGGGACGGGCAAACTGAAAATGGCTGGTGGGGTGGATGGAGTGATGAAGGATTCGATGCAGCGCGCCTTCGGTTTCCTTCAGGCGAACAAGGTTCGGCTTGGTATCGCGCACGAATTCAATTCAACCGATTTTCATGTAGAGGCAATCGACCTGCTGCAGAACCGAGTGTCCTGCGCTTGTGGCACTGCCTTCGTGGTGGCGATTTTGTCGGCGTTGAAGAAAATCCCGGTGCAAGCGTCAATGGTGATCTTCGGCGACTTAAGTATTCAAGGCAACATCAAAGGCGTCCGAACGCTCCTGGAGCCATGCCAATTGGCGATGGAGAACGGCGCGAAAAGAGCGCTAATTCCATTAGAGAACCGACGCCAGTTTTTGGATGTGACCGGCGACGTAGCAGAGCGGATGGACCCGATCTTCTACTCCGATGCGCAGGTGGCGGTGAATAAGGCGTTGTCGATAGGGTGATCAGCTAGAAACAAGACTATAAGTAGTGTTCGATTCCTCCACTAGATCCAGGAAAACCATATGAATCTCTCAATTGGACAGAAGGGTTGGTTGGTTGAGCAATGTTCCCTCGCCTTGAAAGCGATCGACGCCATTTCCAGAGTCGCAACCCAGCTTCTGAGTCGTGCCCGTCTCCAACCGGAACAACTGAATAGCCAGGAAGCACAGGCTTTTCAACGACGAGTACTCGAAGAGAGTCGCGAGGCGGCCACCATGTTGAAGGCTGAGCCTGCCGTCGCTATGGTGGAATTCGAGTGGGAAGATACGCAGGCCAGAGAACGATTCTTCTTCTGCCGGGGTGGCGCTGCGGGCATATCCCCCGACGGATTGGATGGGAAGCTTGTATCCTATCGAGCGGAACTCGGCAGGATGGTTCCAGCAGCGCCGGGCGACAGCGTAACTCTAAAGCTGCCGAAAGGAAAGCGAGAGGGCTACGTGATCGACCGGGCGGACATTCGTCCCAGGCGCACAGAATCTGGCTGGGATGCGGTAAACAACCGGATCTCCTCGGAAGATTGCACGGTTCCGGTCGATTCGTTAGTGCGGACTATAAACGACTATAGGGCGCTCGTCGAAACTGACCAAGATTCCATACCAGACTATCTCGGCGAGTTATTTGCGCAAGCGAATACGTTGCAAGCGATCCTTGATCAGCAGCACAACCGAACAATCGTAAGAATGGAACTTCGAGATCAGCCGACACTCGACTCAAACCAGGACGACGTTTTTCGGATGCCTCTAGATCGGCAACTTCTGCTTTTGGGTCCGCCGGGCGCGGGTAAAACCACCACGCTGATAAAGCGGGTGGCCCAAAAGCGGACGCTTGAAGCGTTGTCCCCGGAAGAAAATGAGGCGTTAGACGACAACGGGCTAAGGGACGCGTTCCTGGCGGGGGACAGTTGGGTTATGTTCTCGCCAACTGATCTTCTAAAACTCTATGTAAAAGAAGCTTTTAGTAGGGAAGGGGTACCGGCGAGTAGTCAAAATATGCGGACTTGGTCCGATCAGAGGCTTTGGCTGGGCCGAGATACACTTAGGATTCTAAAAATGGCGAAGACTGGCCGGTACACGATCAATCCGAACGCAGCAATACTTCCGAGAGACGAGAGTGAAGAACTGGCACGAATTCATGATGAACTTGCTGAAGAGGTGGACCGATTCGTGCTGGCAAGGTTTCGAGCTGCGATCCAATCCATCCGGGAGATTCAGCAACCGCTGGCAGCCGTCGTACTAGCCGGGATGTCAGGACTGCGCCTCGCCGAACTGACGGTAAGGGAATTACATCGGCTCTCCGATCGCAGCCCCGAATGGCGTCAAATTATTGTTGCACTCGATGAAGAGATCAATAATGAACAACGGGCGATTGCTAATTTCTTGTTGGCTCCCAAACCGGCGTCCCGTTTGGAAGCTCTTGCGGCGATCTCAGCTGACAAGTCAGAAGTAAATTCCAACCCGGCTGATGAAGACGAGACTGGAGAAGAGAGTGGGTCGAGCTCCACGGAGTCGACGCGGACTGCGCCCGACGGGGTTAAGGTTTTGCTCCGGCTCGTCGGCCAATTGGCGGAAATCACGGCGGACGCACGATCTACAAATCGCTTGGCCGCCTTTATTAGATGGGTCGGCGACCGGATGCCGGATACCGGCAAATTACAAAGTTTCGGCCAAAAAATCAAATTTCGAAAGCAGCTCGGTGTCCTCCAGGGTGCGGCGCGCCTACTCGTTTTCGGGGTTCCATCTGTATATTCCGGATTTCGTAGAGACCGCCATGCGAAGGGTAAAACTTACTTGCCTACGGCAGCAGAGTTCATTCGAGGAAACGTTCTGTGCCCCTCGGAAACGGATATTCTGATTTTGCTCATGCTTCGCAACGCCCGCCAGGCCGCCGCTGTGAGCAGTCCGGCTTGGGTCGAAAACATAGAAGCGAACTACAGGATGCAAGTATATGTGGACGAGGCGACTGATTTTTCTTCGGTCCAGTTGGCGTGCATGGTCGAACTTTCCCATCCCAAGCTCCGCTCGTTTTTCGCGTGCGGCGACTTCCGCCAGCGCATAACGGGACATGGAATCCAGTCGAGCGCGGAACTGGAGTGGATCCAATCTGTCACGGGACTTCGCGACTCGATCGAAGTCCGTGAGATATCTTTCGAATATCGACAGACCGACCGCCTAAAACGATTCGCCGCCGCACTCTTGGCCGAAGGCTATGTGCCCGAAATAGGCTACTCGAGCGAAGAACCATCACCGCTCCTCACCGAAAACTGTGGGGACTTTCGCGTCGCAGAATGGCTCGGAGACCGAATTAAGGAAATCGAACGCGCCCTGGGGCGCCTTCCATCCATCGCGGTCTTCGTTGACGGCGAGGATCAGCTTGACCTTCTGGTATCTAAGTTAAAGCCGGTGTTGGAGACCGAAAACATCCCCGTGGTAGCGTGCCGTAATGGGCGAGATGTAGGTTCGGTTCAGGAAGTCCGCGTTTTCGACATTCGCCACATCAAGGGCTTGGAATTTGAAGCGGTTTTCTTCGTGGGTATTGACGGCATGGCGGAACGAATTCCTGAGCTTTTTGACAAATTTCTTTATGTTGGCGTGACAAGAGCGGCTACCTATTTGGGGCTTTCGTGTGTAACGACCCTGCCAGACCGGATAGCCCACCTCCGGCCGATGCTAGGCGAGGGGGGATGGAAGTAATGCAATGTTCGCTTGATGCGATGATCTCGTTCCCTGAAGAAATGAAATCGAAGCAATTAACCCAAAATAAGCTCGAGATTCGTGACAGTTCACGCCGTATCAAGTAATGTGTAAGGGGACCGTTAGATCGTGCGATGACCGTGAACTTGGAAACCCCCGACGATATCGGTTTGCGCTTCGCGCCAATCAATCTTCCCCAAGATCCTCGAAACCTTTGTGCTGAAAGATGCGTTCCCACCCCGGGGGCGAGTAGGCGGGGCATCGACCCCCGCCTACTCGCCAGTGGGTGCCCGAAAATTGCTCGCAATCTCCGCAACCGATACCATCTCCGCCAAGCGACCGACCCGTTTTCATCCTTCGCTTGTGCTGCGCCATAAGCCCAACATCAGGATTCAAGGCTCGTCGAATTACCGAGCCGGAACTATGCCAGCTCACTCGTGTCCAAATTAGGTCAAGTGCTTGGGGGGTAAAGCCCTGTTAGGGTAGAAAGGAGTTCCAGCAAGAACGATCCTACCTCAACGAGGCTACACCCCCTGTCACGAGTATCCAGCATTTTCAGTCAGATTCTCCA
>JANXMS010000590.1 GCA_025354525.1 Acidobacteriota bacterium | reverse complement strand
CTTCCACCGCCACCTTAGCTTTCAAAGCCGGCGAGTGAGTCTTGCGTGTTCGAGGCATTGATTCTCCTTCATTTTCAATGCCCTCCTACACTTAAGCAATAACCATTTTTGTGTCTAGTTTTTGGGGTCCACCACACCGCGGCGATTTTTCAAAAACTTTTGACAACAATGGTGCCATCTTCTCGATCTTCGATCCACTCAGTGGCCGTTTCGAAGGTAGTAATTGGATCCGCTCCGCTTTCCCCGGCAATGTCATTCCCGCCAATCGAATTTCGCCGATCGCCGCGAACATTATTAAACTCTACCCCGAGCCAAATACCTCCACTCCGGGCTCCGTCGCTTGGCAAAACAATTTCTTTCTGAATCCCAACGTCGGTGCCTTCAAGTTTAAAAATGTCATGTCCCGCGTGGATCATTCAATTAGTTCGCGGCAACGCATTTTTGGCCGCTGGTCCTGGAACGATTTCAAGCAACTCCGCAATACCAACGGCATACCCGGCGTCGCCGGTGATTACCGCAACGGCGGAAAACGCAACAATGGCGCAGTGGTCGACTACATCGCGAATCTGACACCAACGACTATATTAAATTTCCGCGCCTCGATTAGCTATTGGGTCGAGGATCTTACCCCGTTCGGGAACGAAGGCTTCGACATCACCCAGCTTGGGTTTCCGAAATCGCTGGCCGATCAACTGCCGAAGCGCGATCTCTTTCCGCAAATCTCAATCGCCAACGTTCGCTCCCTTGGTCACGGCTCCGGTAACGTCACATTTGAGCCAACAACCGTCTTGTCGCTGCATCCGAATCTGGTTCACGTGCGAGGCAAACATACTCTCAAAACCGGCCTCGATTCCCGCGTCACGCGTTACACGCAACTCCGTCCCGGAGCCGCCGCCGGAACATACGATTTTAATCGTGGTTTCACCCGCCGCGATTACCTGGTTCAAGACGCCACGTCCGGAGTCGGCGCGGCATCGTTCCTGCTCGGCTATGCCGGTTCCGGGTCCGTCGCCAATGTGGCGGCGCCTTACTTTCAGTGGCTCTACTATGCGCCTTGGGTGCAGGACGACATCAAGATCTCTCGCAAACTGACCCTCAATCTTGGTTTCCGGTGGGATATTAATTTTCCCTTAACAGAACGATTTGATCGTATGAACTATGGATTCTTTTCCAGTCGCGACAATCCGATCGCCTCTCGAATTGACCAAACCAAATTTCCAGGCTTCGCCGTGAAAGGCGGCATCGGCTTTGCCGGCGTCAACGGAAATCCCCGGTCGCCCATGGCCATGGACTGGAATAACTTCCAGCCGCGTGCCGGCGCGGCTTATGCGGTGAATGACAAGACCGTAATTCGCGGCGGATGGGGTATGTTCTTTCTAAATCCTACCTTTCGGGGCAATCTGAACGGCTTCTCTCAGTCCACTCCATTCATTTCCTCACTTGATGCCGCACGCACTCCCGCTAGTACCTTCGACAATCCCTTCCCAACGGGCATCCTTCAACCGGCCGGCGCCTCGGCCGGTATGGGCACATTTCTCGGCCAGGGACCTAGTTTCATCAACCCCGATTTTCGCGTGCCGTACGTCCATCAGTTTTCATTCGGCATTCAGCGCCAGTTGCCCGGCAATATATTGCTCGATGTATCCTATGTCGGCTCCCGCTCGATGGCGCAGTCGACCTCCAAGGGATTCAATGAAGTCAGCGTCGATACCTTGAACTTGGGCAATCCCGCCATCGGCGGAAATGCGAATTTCCTTAACCAGCAAGTGCCGAATCCCTTCGCCGGACTAATTCCGGGAACGGGACTCGATAATGCAACGGTCGCCCGATCGCAACTGCTGCGTCCCTACCCGCAATTTGCGGGATTCAACGTGGAACAATTGAACACAGGCAAAATTTGGTACAACTCGCTCCAAGTCACCGCGACCAAGCGGTACTCTCATGGACTAAGCTTCACTACAACCTATACGCTGTCAAAGAACATTGAGGCGATTGATTATTTGAACGCCCAGGACGCTCTGCCCACGCGGTCGCTGGTCGATTGGGATCGTACTCATCGATTAGTAATCGCCCCGAGTTACGAGTTGCCGTTTGGAAAGGGCCGTAAGTTTCTTGCCAACAGCCATCCGGTAATTAAGGGAATAGTGGGTGGTTGGCAAAGTGTCTACAGCACCGTAATCCAATCCGGGGATCCCGCGACCATTCCCGGCAACGTTTATTTGTTGGGCGATCCTCGCCTCGCGAATCCCACTTGGGACCGTCTCTTCAATACCGGAGTCATTGACGTAAATGGAGCTGTGCGGAATGTGCTTCCCGGCGAGAAGCCGGTCTTCCAAATCCGCCCGCCGAACTCGCTTCGCACGACGCCCATCCGCTACGGCAATATCCGCAACCAGTGGGGCAGTACTCTGGACGCCTCGTTGATCAAGAATACGCGGATCCGGGAAGATTGGAATATGCAATTTCGCATTGATGCGTTCAACGCATTCAACACCGCGGTTTTTGCCTCCGACCCGAACCTTGATCCGACGTCGCCGAACTTTGGAAAGATTTTCCGCGACAACGGGCAATCTAACTTTCCCCGCAATATTCAACTTGGTTTACGCTTCGTGTTTTGAAAATAATGAGGTCTTCTACAGGCCTCGAGATATCCCAGATGGACGCCGTAGAGCCTTAGAAGTCCCCGCTAGGTTATGGTCTTGCCCGGCGGTCCATCTTGATTCCTTGCCGGGCGATCTCTTACGACTTGGTCAAGATAGTGCGCAATGAAACCGGTCTGATTCGCCGCCGCGCCGCCACGAGCCGAATCCTCTCACGCTCGTCGGTCATCGCGATGTTGAGTGCGTTACTCGCTTCGAGTTCGTGTAGCGCACCCGGTTTTCGGACACATCTTTGTTCAGGCGGCGACTGCCTGAAAGTACTCTCGCCCGGCTTGAGCCGGCGAGCGGTACCCCAGGTTTTCGAACCGCCACTGCTCGTTGTATTTCTTGATGAAGTCCCTCACTGCGACGCAAAGCTGGGATTGATGCCCCAATCCTTGGTCTGGTTCAAGAAGTGGTCGGACAGATATTGCGTGCCATGGTCCATGCGAAGCGAGAGCCCTCGCGCCACACCGGCCAAGGTATTGCCATAGACGTGACGAACCCCCATCGAGATCGGCTCCAGCGCCGCATAACGGCTACCGTATTTGACGACATGCCAGCCGACGCAAACAGCCAGACGTAACCGTCATCGACGGTGAGGATTCTGGTTCCATCGGTGCCCCACATCACGTTGAGTGCCTGGGTGATGATGGTGCCCGTGTGCTGGTCGCCCGTCGCCTTCCGACATCGATACATGCTCAACAGGTTGTTCTCCCGTATGATCCGAAGTACCCGCTTTGGCGAGACGCGAATCTCAGCAAAGACCCGCAGCCGCGCCCATACCTTGCGGTGGCCCTCGCCCTGGAAATGGGTACGAGCCAAATCCTCCTGAATATTGCCCCTTAGCTCGACATCACTCCGTCCGGTCTTAGGCACCTCGTTTGTGAGCCGTTGGGCTAGGCTCAGCGTTGCCCTATGATTGAGCCGCCTGAGGTGGACGCCTATGGATTGGTCATCGCCCTTAACACGCCGCATACGTATCGGGGCGGTGATTTGATCTTTCAGGGGAACCATACCGGGGTAGGAGTGGGAGAGACGAGGGCGTTGACGGCGAGCTTGGTTTTGGATTCCCGCTATGGCCGGGTGGTGGCCAACATTGGTGATGGCAGCGTTACGCGTGCGAGTGAGATCGAGGTTCGGCTGCGGGTGCAAGGCGCGGGGCCGTTTTTTTCCAATGCAGGAGTTGTCAATGCGGCGAGCGGG
The DNA here is from genome assembly GCA_025354525.1 of Acidobacteriota bacterium. GTDB lineage: Bacteria > Acidobacteriota > Terriglobia > Bryobacterales > Bryobacteraceae. The sequence goes on along the minus strand of JANXMS010000590.1, from coordinate 572 downwards.
CGAGGCAACGGGGTTCTCCGAGGATGATCACGGCGATTAGTGGGGTGCATTTGGGACTGACGGAATTAGCGCTGGACGGGCTGTCGGCAGACGATACGCGATTCAATACGACCGCGGGCAGAACGCGGGTGTTGTTCGACGGCGTGGCCGCTCCGGTGATCTACAGCTCGATAGGACAGATATCGGTCAGCGCACCGTACCCCCGGACAACGACGAGTGTGCTCGCAGCGTTGCAGGCAATGTTCACGGCGAACTAGACGGGTCTGGGCCAAGGGGCGATCTTGAATCAGGATGGTAGTGTCAAGTCAACGGTTACCCCGCTGGGGTACATGGACTGCTCGCGACGAAGTCTTTTACTCGGGGGCGGCGCCGGGATTGGTTGCGGGGCTTTAGCAGATCAACGGTAAGCGGTCGACCATCCCCAGTCTTGCGAAAGTTCTGAATTTACGCTAGGCCTGCTGCCGCCGCCACCAAGCTGCCGGGGTCAGTTCCGCGGCCTCGCTCACCTCTCGGTCGCCCATCCCCGGCAGCCCGCTCAGCAGATACTGCCGCACCGGAATCCCCATTCTCCG
>JANXMS010000533.1 GCA_025354525.1 Acidobacteriota bacterium | reverse complement strand
CGTCGCGTCGGCTCGGTAGGGGTCGACGGACCGCTAATCAATTACACCCGACTGATTTCCATGCCCGCGTCGCGCAGCCACATCGCACTCTGCCGATACAGTGGGAGGTGGTCACAGTACTTGGCAATTACCGCATCGATTACGACCCGATCGCTAGAGCGATACCCGCCTTAATGGAAGCGTTCTGGAAACCCGAACTACCGGCCCCGTATTGGGCGGACGGCAAACTACGTTTGTCCCAGGTCAGGGCCCCGTCCATGCACGCGCTTGTCGTCGATCTCGCCGAGGCTCTCTCCCCCTTCCTCTCTCCCGACATTGCTCCGGATCTCTTCAGACGTCGCGGATTTGCCCACTGTTAAGTCAAGACTTGCTATAGAAGAGACCCAGCGCGGACCTCGGCACTGGCTTTGAAGGTGTGCTTCTGGCGGACATAGGAGAAGGTATCGGCATAGCTGTAGACGTGCAAGATGCGGCCCTGGGGGTCTTGATCCTCAATCGGGTGAGTGATGGAGGCGAAATCGACGAAGTAGGGTTGGCTACCGGTGGAGGGGAGGATTTTATCAATGCCGTTACGTTCCCACGCAGGCGGGGGCGCTGGAAGCCGCCGGTGAACTCGTTGATTATGGTGGTGGTGTGGCGAAGGGAGAGGACGCTGGCGATGGACGTTTGGGTTCCGCCGGGAGCGTCCGGGTAGCGCTGGGCCATGAAGCCGTTGAGCGCGTCGCCAGTTTCGCGATCGTAGGAGACGCTTGTGCGTTGGCGGTCGGTCCAGTTTTGGTCGACTTTCATGGCCCACTGGCGGGTGTCATCGGTGAGGGAGCGCGACCAGGTATAGCCGGCGGTGTTGAGGCCATCGCCGAAGCAGAAGTTGTTCGGGAGGGAGAGGTTCGTGAGTAAGCGGGCGATGCCGCCGGAGGGGTCGAGAGTGAAGAGGTTGAGGGATGAAAGGGTGGCTCCGGCGGGGGCGATGGGGTTGCCGTTCAGATCGACGATGGGGGTACCGGAGTCGGCGTTGAAGTTGCGGACACCGGGGAAGAAGCGGAACTGGCCTTGGCGGGCGGGGCCGGTGAGGACGGTTTGGATGACGGCGTCGCGGGTGCGTTCGGTTTGCTGTTCGTAATTGAAGTGGAAGAAGGTTTTGTTCTTTTTAATTGGTCCGCCGATTCGGCCGCCGAACTGATGGCGGAGGAGGATATTGCGAGGGGAAATGGGGTTGCCGACCGCGTCGGAGCCGCGCTGGTTGTTGAACCAAGTGTTGGCGTTGAAGGCGGTGTTGCGGTGGGATTCAAAGAGCGAACCGGAGAAGCGGTTGCCGCCAGAGCGGGAGATGAGCTGGATTTGGCCGGAGCCGCGGTCGTATTCCGCGTCGGCGGGGGAGGTGACGACGCGGAACCGTGACGTGTGGTTGTGCACGCTTCGACCTTGACTGTATTCCGCGTCGGCGGGGGAGGTTACGACGCGGAACTCTTCGATGCGATCAACGGTGAAGGTGGTGGTGGAAGAGACGCCGAGGTTGATGCGGCTGTCTTGGACATTGATGCCGTCGACGTTGATGTTGAGGGCCCCTCGTCGGGTGCCGGAGAAGCTTTCGCCGAAGGTGCCGGCCTGGAGGATGGCAAAGTTGAGGACGTTGCGGCTGACGACGGGGAGGGCGAGAACTTGTTGGCCACCGACGACGCCTCTGACTGAGGTGGAGCGTTCGGCGATGAGGGTGAGGCGGGCGGGGACGTCGAGGCGGATGTCATTGAGGGCGACGGATTGGAAGCCGCTGCGGGTGGCTTGGAGAGTGGGGAAGCTGCAGACGCCGGATTCGTTGGAGGTGGTTTTGGTGGCGACACCGGTGAAGTTTTCGGTGGCGATCACGGAGGTGGCGGGGACGGAGGCAGCGGGGGAGTCGAGTACTAATCCGGAGATGCTGCCCTGGGTTTGGGCGTAGGGAACCGGGGTGAAGAGAAGGAGCGCGAGGCCAGACATAGCTTGTTTGGCAGTGTATACGAGAGGGTTGCGTTTCGGTGTTAGTGTGATAGGCTATCATTATCTGCTTAAACGAGGCTCAAATATGGATCTCAATAAACTTACTGAAAAATCGCAAGACGCACTCCGGGCCGCCCAGTCGCTGGCCACGCAGCGCTCCAACACTCAGCTTGAAGTGGAACATTTGCTGGTCGCGCTGATCGAGCAGGAGGGTGGGCTGACCGCGAATCTGTTGAAGAAAGCCGGTGTGGCGGTTGATGCCTTCCGGGCTCGTGCCGAGCAAGAGGTCGGTAAGCTGCCCGTGGTGTCGAAGGTGGAGCAGGTCTATGTGACTTCGCGGCTGACGAAACTGGCGACCGAGGCCGAGGCCGAAGCCAAGAAGATGAAGGACGATTTCGTCTCCACCGAGCACTTTGTGTTGGCGATGACGGGCGACAGCGGGGCGACGGGCAAGCTGTTCAAAGAGTTTGGGGTGACGCGGGAGCGTTTGCAGACGGCGTTAAAGGACGTCCGCGGGTCGCAGCGGGTGACGACGCAGAATCCGGAGACGACGTACGAATCGCTGGAGAAGTATGGCCGCGATCTGACGCAGATGGCGGCGCAGGGGAAGCTGGACCCGGTGATTGGGCGGGATGAAGAGATTCGACGGGTGATTCAGGTATTGAGTCGTCGGACGAAGAACAATCCGGTGCTGATTGGGGAGCCGGGCGTGGGCAAGACGGCGATTGCGGAAGGTTTGGCGGCGCGGATTGTACGCGGGGACGTGCCTGAGGGGTTGAAGGACAAGAAAGTTGTCTCGCTGGATATGGGGGCGCTGATCGCGGGGGCGAAGTTCCGGGGCGAGTTTGAGGAGCGGCTGAAGGCGGTTTTGAAGGAGGTACAGTCGGCTGAAGGGCAGATCGTTCTATTCATTGATGAGCTGCATACGGTGGTGGGGGCAGGGAAGGCCGAAGGGGCGATGGACGCTGGGAACCTGCTGAAGCCGATGTTGGCGCGCGGCGAACTGCATTGCATTGGGGCGACGACGCTGGACGAGTATCGGAAGCACATTGAAAAAGACCCGGCGCTGGAACGGCGTTTTCAGCCGGTGCTGGTGGAGCAGCCGAGCGTGGAGGACACGATTTCCATTCTGCGAGGGTTGCGGGAACGGTACGAGATTCACCACGGGGTGCGGATTAAGGACTCGGCGCTGGTTTCGGCGGCGATTTTGTCGAATCGGTATATTACAGATCGGTTTTTGCCAGATAAGGCGATTGACTTGATGGACGAGGCGGCGGCGAAGCTGCGGACGGAGATCGATTCGGTGCCCACGGAGCTGGACGAAGTGCAGCGCAGGGTGATGCAGTTGGAGATTGAACGGGAGTCGCTCAAAAAAGAGACGGATTTGGGTTCAGTGGATCGGCTGGGGAAGTTAGAGAAAGAGCTGGCGGATTTGAAGAGCGGTTCGGCGTCGTTGCAGGCGCAATGGCAGAACGAGAAGGCGGCGGTGGATGGATTGCGCAAAATTCGCGAGCAGATTGAGCAAGTGAAGGCGCAGATTGAAAGGGCGGAGCGGGAGTACGACATTGAAAAGTTGGCGCGGCTGAAGAACGGCGATTTGGTGGCATTGCAGAAGCAGTTGGCGGCGGAGGAGTTGGCGATTGAGACGGGGCAGAAGCATCGGCTTTTAAAAGAAGAGGTGGACGAGGAGGACATTGCGCAGGTGGTGGCGCGGTGGAGTGGCGTACCGGTGACGCGGATGCTGGAGGGGGAGACGCAGAAGCTGTTGGGGTTGTCGAAAGAGCTGCATCGGCGGGTGATTGGCCAAAACGAGGCGGTGGACGCGGTGGCGGATGCAGTGATGCGGGCGCGAAGCGGGTTGAAGGATCCGCATAAGCCGATTGGCTCGTTTATCTTTTTGGGGCCGACGGGCGTGGGGAAGACGGAGTTGGCCCGGGCGTTGGCGGACTATCTGTTCGACGATGAACGGGCGATGATTCGGATTGACATGTCGGAGTATCAGGAGAAGCATTCGGTGTCGCGGTTGGTGGGTGCGCCTCCGGGATACGTAGGATTTGAAGAGGGCGGGCAGTTGACGGAGGCGGTGCGGAGGCGTCCGTATTCGGTGATTTTGTTCGATGAGATTGAGAAAGCTCATCATGATGTGTTCAATATTTTGTTGCAGGTTTTGGATGATGGCCGGTTGACCGATGGGCAGGGCCGGACGGTGGATTTCAAAAACACGATCGTGATCATGACTTCGAACGTGGGGTCGGCGCGGATTCTGGAGTATCGCGGCGGGTTCGATGGCGAGGGCTATGAACGGATGAAGCGAACGGTTTTGGAAGAGCTGCGGGCGGGGTTTCGACCGGAGTTTTTGAACCGGGTGGATGAGATTATCGTTTTCCACGCTCTAGATGAGAAGCATTTGAAAGAGATTGTGCTGGTGCAGTTGGAAAGTTTGGTGAAGCGCCTAGCGGACCGGAAGATTCAGCTTGAGTTTAGTGACGCGGCGCTGGATTGGCTGGTTCGGACCGGGTACGAGCCGAGCTACGGGGCGCGGCCGTTGAAGCGGGCGATTCAGAAGGAGATTGAGAATCCGCTGGCTCGCAAGCTGATTAGTGGGGAAGTTCGGGACGGTCAGCTTGTAAAAGTTGAATTAAATCCGCTGCGGGGGGCATTAGACTTCAATCCTCCTGTATCCGCGATGGCATGACGCGCATCTTATCTGCTATAGGGAGACTAAATGACGACATCCGATGAATTGAAGACACTACCGGTATTGCCGCTCAAGAACACGGTGCTCTTTCCTGGCTTAATGCTGCCGCTGTCGGTGGGGCGGAAGTCGACGCAGGCTGCGGTGGACGCGGCTTTGGCGGCGGAGGGGAAGGAGATTTTGATCGTTTCCCAGCGGGATGCGAGTGTGGAGACTCCGGGGCAGGACGATTTGTACGGAGTTGGGACAACGGCGGTGATCCGTCGGAATTCGCGGTCGAACGATGGTTCGATGGAGTTGATGGTGCTGGGCGTGGACCGGGTGGCGGTGGTGAAGGTGGACGGGGAGCAGGGTTACCTGCAAGCGCGTGTGCGTCCTTTGCCGTTGCCGGAGGACGTTGGTACGGAAGTGGAGGCGCTGGAGCGGACAATTTTGGAACTGGCGTCGAAGGCGATTTCGCTGGCGCACGGGGATGCAACGCCGGACTTGGCTAAGCTGCTTTCGGGTCAGGAAGATCCGTTGCGGATGGTGTTTTTGCTGGGTTCGATGATGTCGCTATCGGTGGAGCGGGAGCAATCCTTGCTGGAGGCCGAAACGAAGGTGGATGCGCTGCGGTTGTTGCATAAGTATCTTTGGCACGAGGTGCAGGTGCTGGAGCTGCGCTCGAAGATCACGAGCGAAGCGCGGAGTGAGATGTCGAAGGAGCAGCGGGAGTACATGCTGCGCCAGCAGATGAAGGCGATCCATCAGGAGTTGGGCGAGGGGGAGGAGGGGTCGGAGATTCAGCAACTGCGGGACCAGTTGGCGAAGATTACGCTGCCAGAGCAGGCGAAGAAGGAAGTGGATCGGGAACTGAAGAAGCTGGAGCGGACAAACGCGAATTCGCCGGATCATCAGGTTACGCGGGGATGGATTGAGTACGTTCTGGATCTGCCTTGGAACGCGACGACCGAGGACAACCTGGACATTTCGAATGCTCGGGGGATTTTGGATGAAGACCACTTTGAGTTGAAAGATGTCAAAGAGCGGATTCTGGAGCATTTGAGCGTGCTGAAGTTGAATCCGGAGGCGAAGGCACCGATTCTGTGTTTGGTGGGGCCTCCGGGAGTGGGCAAGACATCGCTGGGGCAATCAATTGCGCGGGCGCTGGGCCGGAAGTTTGAGCGGATGAGCTTGGGCGGGATGCATGATGAGGCGGAATTGCGCGGGCATCGGCGGACTTATATTGGCGCGATGGCGGGACGGTTGGTGCAGGCGATGCGACGGGCGGGTTCGAAGAATCCGGTGATTTTGCTGGATGAGGTGGATAAGGTGGGGCGGGACTTCCGGGGCGATCCGACATCGGCGCTGTTGGAGGTGCTGGATCCGGAGCAGAATAAGACGTTTCGGGATAACTACCTGGACTTAGATTTTGACTTATCGAAAGTCATGTTTATTACGACGGCTAACTCACTGGATACGATTCCGCGGCCGCTGCTCGACCGGATGGAGATCCTACGCTTGAGTGGTTATTCGGAAGAGGAGAAGGTGCATATCTCCCGCCGATATCTGATTCCGCGGCAGTTGAAGGAAGCGGGCGTGAGCGAGGAGCAGTGCGTAATCAGTGAAGCGGCGCTGCGGGGGATTATCAGCGGATACACCCGGGAGGCTGGTTTGCGGCGTCTAGAGCGAACGATCGGCAAGGTAATTCGGAAGTTGGCGTTAAAGATTGTGGAAGGGACGCATACGACGGCTACGGTTGAGCCGGAGCACCTCTATGACTTGTTAGGTGCCGAGAGTGTTTCGCCAGAGAAATTTCGGAAGGAGTTGCCGGCGGGCGTTGTAACTGGTTTGGCGTGGACGGAAGCCGGTGGCGATGTGTTGTATCTGGAGGCAACGACTTTGCCGGAAGGCAAAGGGATGACGATTACGGGTCAGTTGGGCGAGGTGATGCAGGAATCGATGCGGACGGCGCAGAGTTACATCTGGTCGCATGCCGAGGAGCTGGGTATTCCGCCGGATGCGTTTAAGAAACATGGGTTGCACGTGCATGTGCCGGCTGGGGGAATTCCGAAAGACGGGCCTTCCGCGGGGATAGCGGCGGCGACGGCGATGACTTCGGCGTACACGAAGCTGCCGGTGCGGTCGGATACGGCGATGACGGGCGAGATAACCTTGACCGGGTTGGTGTTGCCGATTGGTGGCGTAAAAGAGAAGGTATTGGCGGCGCGGCGGGCTGGCATGAAGCGCGTGATTTTGCCGGCGGCGAATGAGAAAGATCTGCGGGAGGTGCCGGAGGCGGTACGGAACGAATTGACTTTCTTGTTTGTCGAGCGGGTGGAAGAAGTGCTTGCGGCGATGATTCCGGGGCTGGAAGCCCGGGTGGCGGTGGCGGCCTAGAAGCCGGCGAGTAGCGGGCTAAGAGCGGCGGAGAAACCCGGCAGAAGCGGGTTTTGGACCGCCGCCTCGCCCCGTAGGAGTCGGATTTCGTCGTTGATTTGGATGTAGAGTTGGGGGTTTTCGTATTCGATTTGCCAGACTTCCTGACTGCCGGCGGCGAAGTACTGGAGGGTTTTACAGTTGACGTCAATGGGGCTTTCGGAAGGGGAAGAGAACCTCGACGGCGATATCCGGGGCGGACGCGAGGAGGATTTTGCGGGGATCAAACGAGCGATCTCGTTCCCCGAGAAAAATCGAGACACGTCGGGGCGGCGGACGGTGTTGTCGGAGAGGCGGCAGTCCACCTCACTGAGGACGAGGCCAATTAGGTGTTGGCGGAGATGGGATTCGAAGGAACATTCGAGCCTGCCGCGAAGACGCGCGTGCAACGGGTTTCGCTGGCGACCAGTTTGGCGCAGTCTTCGAAGGTTAACATAGTGGTCGGGCTCATGAGGGACCCTTTCTCACTTCTACGATAGCCCAATCGGCGATTTGGGTAACTGGTTTGTGACAAAGCTAAATGCGAGCGGTGGGGCGCTGCTTTACGCTACTCTCCTGGCTGGGACGAAATTGGAATCCAGCACCGCGCTTGCCATTGATGCGCTAGGCAACGCATATTCGACTGGTGCCACAATCCCCAACCACGGAGGACGTTTTCCAAAGTCGTTTCCGACTCCCACAGGCCCCTCCTGGATTTGATGTCTTTGTAAGTAAGCTCAACCCGACCGGGTCGGCGCTTGTTTTCTCGACTTACGTCGGCGGCACGGGCACCGATGCACCGACTGGGGTCGCCATTGATGCGACGGGCATCTATGTTTGTGGGAGTACGAACTCGGCGACTAACTGCCCGTGACGCACGGAGCCTATCGGACTAATTACGGAGGCCACGGCGGCAATCCAAAGCTTTATCCAATTGGACATGGGTTCGCTTTTAAGATGCGTCTGAACGGCTCGGGGCTGATCTACAACACGTTCCTCGATGCAATCGCGATGATGCCGCTATTGCAATTGCAGTGGACTCTCAGGGCAACGCCTATGTGGCGGGTAATTCGCAGTCGCAGGACTTCGCCGTGACCGCCGGTGCCGCGCGGCGCACTTGGCGGGGTGGGGACGGGCAAGTCAATCCCGAGGCGGGGGCGGGCAACGGGTTTGTCGTCAAGATTCAAGCTATCGACTCGACGCTGCTCGGCGGGAGCGCGGAGGACCGACCTATGTCAATCACACTGGCCCCCGACGGTTCGGTGTGGACGGTCGGCCACACGCCGTCGACTGACTTCCCCGTGACGGAGGACGCGACGCAATTGACGAATCGAACGGTGGGCGAGTCTGGAGACCTTCGGGCAGCCGATGGCGTCGTTTCGCAAATCAGTGACGATGGATCACCCTAGAATCGGCGGTTAACCAGCCAGAATGGGGCTGGCGGCGCCCTCGGTCTGGGTTTTCCCCCCGCAGAAATGCCAGAAGGTTCGCCGCAACAGCGTAGGCCAGACCTTTTTCTCGGCCAACTGCGTCGCACCGGCCAGAAACTTATGCAGATACGCGCTAAAGCCGCTCAATAACTTCGCTATCTTCGTTGCCTTGCCATGCAAACTGGTGATCTCCAGCTTCACTTCCCGCGCATGTTCAGTCCTCTCGGCCACGCCCTCAATCAACGCCGGGCGCGTCGTGATC
>JANXMS010000522.1 GCA_025354525.1 Acidobacteriota bacterium | reverse complement strand
TGGCTTCCACCGCCACCTTAGCTTTCAAAGCCGGCGAGTGAGTCTTGCGTGTTCGAGGCATTGATTCTCCTTCATTTTCAATGCCCTCCTACACTTAAGCAATAACCATTTTTGTGTCTAGTTTTTGGGGTCCACCACAGTGGAAGCGCTGGATGGGCGTCAACGGGCAATGGGGTTGGTATCGGTCGAGCCTCGGAGCGAAGCGTCCGATGTGGTTGTCAAGATTACTGCGGAGAAGCGCGGGTTGTATGGTTCCGAACTGAGTGCGGACCAGAAGAAGTTGTTTCTTGAAACGATGCGCGGGATGTTGGCGATGTTCCGCGAGGATGATGTCAACGCGACTATCCAAACGATTCAGAAGAATGGAGTTGTCGATCGCCTTTCTATCTCTTGGTATGGGGGGAAATACGACATCGGTTCCGACAAAGTTTGGGACACGTGGCAAATTGAGGGTCCGGATATGGTTTGGTACTTTCGCGGGGTGCCGCATATTCACTCCTACTTTCAATTGAAGAGCTGACTTGGCGGGTTAGTTGACGAGGGCCTCGAGATTCTGGTGCTGGACCATGCCGACGAAGAAGAGGGTGGTTGGTGGGGTCGATCCAGAACCAGTTTTCGGCGATGCCCGCCGGCGAGGAGCATTTCGCAAAAGCGGGTGTAGTCCATCGCCGTGGAATAGAGGCCGCCGCCGGAGGGGCCGAGGGCGGGGCGGTTGGGGTGGGCTGCGAGAGTTGGGCCGGTGCGGGGGAGTTTTTCGGAGGGGACGTAGAAGGCGGTGTCGTTGATGCCGAGAGGGGCGAAGATGCGTTGGCGGGTGAAGTCGGCAAAGGGTTGGCCGGAGAGTGCTTCGACGAGGTAGCACTGGACGTCGACGGCGATGATGTAGGACCAGCGGGTGCCGAGCGGGGCGAGGAGGGAAACTTTGGCCAAGCCGTCGATCATGGTTTGGAGGGGGGCGTTCGCGTTGACGCGTTTTTGGTCGCTGATTAGCCTGTCTACGGGGGAGGTTGGGTTAAGGACGTAGCGTAGACCGCCGGTATGGGTCATGTGATGGGCGACAATGAGGAACCGCTTCTCACGACAATTACTTTTGCAGCACCATCAGCAGTTGTTTTGATGTGAATTCGACAGATGCCGCTGGGCGTTGGTTGCCCCAAGCCCCAGGATTTAGCGCAGTATGCCATCCCAGGTGGGCTACGACGCCGCCGACCGTGGGCATGACGCCACGGGAGCACCCTCCGCCGATGGCAAGTCGACTTTGGTAGTTGTCGTTTCGGCCGTTTCTAGAGCGATACCCGCCTTAATGGAGGCGTTCTGGAAACCCGAACTACCGGTCCCGTATTGGGCGGACTGCAAACTACGTTTGTCCCAGCTCAGGGCCCCGTCAATGCATGCGCTTGTCGTCGATCTCGCCGAGGCTCGATC
>JANXMS010000513.1 GCA_025354525.1 Acidobacteriota bacterium | reverse complement strand
GGGGCTTCCAGCCGCTTTCGGGCGCCGTTGCCCGGGTCGCAGGGGCGGGTGCCCCGACGTGTGATTTCGGCGGGTGCGATTCCTGCCTCGTCGGGGCTATATGGTTCATTACAAGCGAGTTGCTTACTGTTTCGAATTCTTGCGTCTGGGTTCGTTTTTCCAATCGACTGCGTTGCCCGGGTCGCAGGGCGGGTGCCCCGACGTGTGATTTCGGCTGGTACAATCCCTGCCTTGTCGACGCTATATGGTTCATTACAAGCGAGTTGCTTACTGTTTCGAATTCTTGCGTCTGGGTTCGTTTTTCCAATCGACTGCGTTGCCCGGGTCGCAGGGCGGGTGCCCCGAAATGTGATTTCGGCGGGTACGATTCCTGCCTTGTCGACGCTATATTATTCATTACAAGCGACTTCCTCACTGTTTCGGATTTTTGCGTCTGGGTTCGCTTTTCCAATCGACTGGGGCTTCCGGCCGCTTTCGTGCGACGGTTCACAAGTCCGGAGCGGGAGGCCCGACACGCGATTTCGGCGGGTGCGATTCCTGCCTCGTCGAGGCTATATCGTTCCTTACAAGCGATTTACTTACTATTTCGGATTCTTGCGTCTAGGTTCGTTTTTCCAATCGACTGCGTTGCCCGGGTCGCAGGGCGGGTGCCCCGAAGTGTGATTTCGGCGGGTACGATTCCTGCCTTGTCAACGCTATATGATTCATTACAAGCGATTTCCTCACTGTTTCGGATTTTTGCGTTTGGGTTCGCTTTTCCAATCGACTGGGGCTTCCGGCCGCTTTCGTGCGTCGGTGCACAAGTCGGGAGCAGGAGGCCCGACACGCGATTTCGGCGGGTGCGATTCCTGGCTCGTCGGGGCTATATCGTTCCTTACAAGCGATTTACTTACTATTTCGGATTCTTGCGTCTGGGTTCGCTTTGCCATTCGACGGGCGATTCCAGACGGTCCTCGACCGAATTTCGACAGGGATGTTTTCGGATATTCGGCGGTATAGTTTTGCATACACTCGACTTATTGATTCTTTCAGGTTTTTGTTTCTGGGTTCGCTTTCTCTAGGCAGCCAAAGGAATTGGCGCGGAAGTCAGAATTTCGAGGAGTTTTTCGACGTCGTAGCCCGGGGCGATTTCAGCCATCAGTTCCTCGTTTAGAAGCACTTGCGCGACCCAACTGGGCAATTCGTATTGGGGTTCGCTTTTTGCGCGGTCGGCGTGAGCGAGGATTTCAGCCACAACTTCCGGAGGCGGCAACGGATCAGCAGCAAGATTGGCGTCGGCGTCGTTGTTGATTTGCTCTGGCGGCGCAACGGGAAAATCCCGACGGAGTTGCTTGAACAGCTTGAGATAGTTGGCATACGCGGTCTGATACGTTTTTTTGTCTCGCTGCAGAGAGCGCCAAAGTTTATCTTTTTGTAGACCGCGTTCATAGCTGAATAACTGCAAATCGGCGTCCGAGAGATCAGGGTAAGCGCGTAGAGTCTCGTCGATGCCATGCTGCCGTGCATGCGTTTCGAGATTGATCGTTCGCTGTAACTGAAAGAGTTCGACGCACATATGGCGGAGCATCGTTTGTTCGCAGCCCGAGTGCGGTTGAAATTGGCGCAGGTGCTTTTGATAGAGCCGGAGGTACTCCGAACGGCAATCGGTGGAGAGCAAGGCGATGCACTCGGGCAGTTCTTCCTTGTCCAGGTGAAACGGCACCTCGGCGCGGCCGGCGTTCTGTTCTTCGGTCATGACGACTCCTTTTTCTTTCTGAAGGGACAAGAGCCACTTCGGTTAAAGGCTATCGTGGCGAATGTACGCATTCCGATGGACGAATCTTCATCGAGAACTATAACTCGCCTCTTTTGAACGATATCGCCAAGGCACATTTATTTTTTCACTCTGTGAAGGACGTGCAATGCTCCTTGCAAAACGCTTGACAGGCGCGGCGGGGAGCACTGACAAGTTCTTTTTCGAGACAAGTGAGCGCCGGAAAGTACCGGCGGGCCACGCTCAGAAGGGGCCCGCCGACATCTCGATGTGTCTAGGTTCAGCGTGATCATGAGGATTGCCGCTGGCCTTAACGGATTGGTTCCGCCCCGCGGGCGGGGATTTTGGAGGCAGTGGGGCCTATCGACCCGATCTCCGTCGGCCTGCTTGGCTTCGGAGACGAGAGCCGAGACCGCACGATTCGACCGCAAAGCGGGCCCATGGCCGTCTGGCGAGTCCTTCGGAGCGCCGCTCGACTTGGCTGCAAGACGGTTGACCCGCAAAATACACAGCCCCGGGAAGCCCCCAGACCGTCCTTACCTCAACTCGATACCCCTCCGGTTTCAGTCGAGCCGAAACAGATGGCGTCACGCGCGACTATAGAAAGTCTTGACTTAACAGAGAGCACATCCGCGACGTCTGAAGAGATCAGGAGCAATGTCGGGAGAGAGGAAGGGGGAGAGAGCCTCGGCGAGATCGACGACAAGCGCATGCATTGACGGGGCACTGAGCTGGGACAAACGTAGTTTGCAGTCCGCCCAATACGGGGCCGGTAGTTCGGGTTTCCAAAACGCCTCCATTAAGGCGGGTATCGCTCTAGGCCCGACGCCTAGCGTTTGGGCCCGATCAGTTCGCGCTGGGTAAGGGCGTTGCGGATGTGCAGCATGTCGCCCGGCTCGACTTTGACGTCTTTTGGACTTGGCACCTTGCAGGCGAAGCTCGCTGCGCTGTTAATATCGCCGCTGCCGTCGTACACAGCTAGCGCCGGATACGGGCAAACCGGCCGCTGGCGCACGAGGGCACCGTTGGCGTCAAAGCTTGAGGCGACGATCTTCTCGGGTGCCACGCCCTGCTCGACCCATCCGATCACCGCGCTCACCACATGCGTATCGGCGTTGCGGAACGACTTGGGCGGTTCGGGCGCGCCGCCACCGATCGCGCTCGGGCCGGTGCTGAGACCGCAATGGCCCACGGCCGGCAGCATGAACAGGCGGTGGTACTCGCGCACCGCCTGGCCGAAGACGTCGGACGTGGCCTCTACGAGGTCGGGCGAGAGGCTCTCGATGAGCTTATCGGCCACGGGCGGCGGCAGATACTTCAACCACTCGAATTGCGTGAGCGCGTAGTAGTAGCCGATCGAGCCGTCCGGCGGCACCACCGAATCGTTCCAGCCGTGGTACTGGATGATCTTCCCGCCGCGCTCCGTGAAGGCCCGCAGATCGGGGCTGGGCGCTGCGGTGATGGGCGTCACCACCTGCTTCACGTAGTCGTACACGTCGGAGAAATTGATGTCGCGCCGCGAGTCGAAAGGTGGCGTATCAAGCGAGTACACATAGTGGCCGACGAAAGGTCCGTAGGCGTTGTTGTCGGCGAACAGTGGATTCCAGTCCGACTCTGAGCCACGGCGTGCGCCGGTGTAGCGCTGTACGCCGCTCTCGCTGGTCGTGCCGGCGTACATGGCTTTGAACACCAAGAGTTCGTCGGCCGTGAGCGTGCTGTCGCCGGCGGGGCCCATCGTGTTGATGTCGAAGTCGCAGGCGCGCGGGTTGGTGATCTGTCTGTCCACCAGACCGTCGGTCGCGTCGCAGGCTTGCAGCACGCGCTGCGTGACCGCCTGCCGTTTGGCCACACTCACCGATGGCGGCCCGAACGGCGCGCTCGGCGTGAGGTGCTTGCCCGTCCACAAGAGCCACATCAGCACGTCGGGATAGAAGTTCGACGGTGCGCCGGCCACGATGCCGTCGAAAAGCTGTGGATAGGCCTGCGCCATCAACAGCGCTTGCCGACCGCCGTTGGAACAGCCCTCGAAATACGAGTACTTCACCGGCGCGCCGTACAGGGCTTGGCTCACCGCCTTGGCTGCGATGGTCACCGAGTAGTGCGCTCGCAGGCCCCAGTCCTTGACGACCTCGGGTCGGTTGAGCGTCCAACTCGCCGATTCCCCGCCATCGTGGCCCATGTTGCTGCCAGCGCTGACGAAGCCGTCACCCACGTCCTGCGCAAGTCGCGCGTACGGAATCGCGCCGTTGTAGCCGCCGGTGCCGTTGACCTTGAGCCGTTTGCTCCAGTCGGCGGCTGTCGGCGGTAGCCAAACCTCGAACTTGATCTCGGAATCGGACGACGGCCGCGCCACGCCCTGCACGCGGCAGAACGACACGGTGACCGCGGCGCCGCCGATGGTGGCCGGTGAATCGACGATGGCAGCAGCTGTGACGGTGGCGTCGTTAGTCGTCACCGCCGTGAGGTTCGCGCAGTCCCTCGCGGCTTGGGCGCAGACGCTCGCCGTGGCTATAACGAGGCCCAGCGTCAGGCGCAGGCTTGCCGGAAGGCCGGCGCGTCGCCAGCGAGAGATAGTGCTGTGTTTCATGGATGCCCTTTGTCTAAACATTACGTTTTCTCCTTAGGTCTGGGTAATGACTATTGGACAAAAAGACATGTGGGCCAGACTTGCCACTTCGCTTTGCGGGGTGTCAGTATTCTACACGCAATCGCCGGTCAACAAAACGCATACGCGGCTCTTACACAGAAACAGCTGAGTCTCTGAGAACAGCGACTATGTGGGCGCACCTTGATCGGATGATATTTCAGCCTGACGCCCCTGCTGTGGGCCGCCACTCCCCCGCACGGCGCAGAGACGCCGGATTCCGGCCTGTCACGGGATGGTGGAGTTGTCAAAACAACATTGCAGTACAAAATTGTAGGAGTGGCCGTATCGGCGGCTCGCGGAATTGACCCGCGCCGCCGCATCGCTCCACCCTCTATCGCGCCGATTCGTACCAAAGGGCAGCCGTACTTGATTAGCGGCCTCCATCTCAATAGAATGAGCGGTTTCCGTAGCGCCCTGCGAGCGTTTAGCATGATTTCGGGGGGCCTTCCATAGCGCACATTCCACAAATGCTAGGAAATTGGCCCAAGTCTGGAGGCGAACG
>JANXMS010000498.1 GCA_025354525.1 Acidobacteriota bacterium | reverse complement strand
GTCGCGCGCATCGAGAAAACAGAGGGCGAGTCCAGAGAGAAGGTTGAGCTTCATTTCTGTTTTCTGGAGCAGCAGCAGACCGCCGTCGGAGGTTACGGTGGGACCGGCAAAGTCCACGGTCAGTTTCTTGCCGAACCCGTTTCCAAAATCGAATCCAGCTTGGATAGACTGTGTCATAGCGAAAGCCGTTGCTCCTTGGTCTCTAACTCTCTGTCGTCAAACATAGTTATGCCAGAAACAGCGGCTTTTTGCTAGCCCTTGGTGAGAAATCGCGGCTAGGCATTTCAAGTCGCCAGAGGCTGACACCGTATTCACTGAGACAACGCAAGAACGGACGGTTGTCGATTATCCCGTGGGAAGAAGGGCATGGGAGTCCGCAGGCAGTGCCCGTCCGCCACTCCGGCTGGCGACCTCGTAGCGCCGGAGGGCGGCCTTCAAGAGGTGCTCGGGGGGCGCGCGGGGTCGAGGCAGGGCAGGGGCGAGCGGCGGAGATTCATCAGAATGTCGGAGGTGCCAACGGAGTCGTCGGCGTACTTCCTATTGTGTTTCGAACCGCGGGCGAGCGGATTGTCGCCTGCAAAGAAAGAGTAGAATCAGAGGTGCATGAGCAAGGCTACTACGTTGCTGGTACCCGCGTATCCCTTGATTCCCTCGTTCATGCGTTCCGCCGGGGCGAGGCCCCAGAAACCATTTGCCAGAATTTCGAGATACTCCTTCTTGAGGAGGTTTATGGGGCGATTGCTTACTACCTGGCCAATCAAGCAGCTATGGATGCCTATCTCGTCAGCCAAGGGGAAAAGTGGACGGAGGGCAAACGTAACTCCGAGTCCCTTTCGGCGAATCTGCGAGAAAGGCTCACTCGGGCCAGAGAAGAGAGGCACGCTTCTAGTCCGTCATGAAGGTTCGGTTCCTGGCAGACGCGGATCTTTAAAAGCGATCGTGACGGGAGTGTTGCGCAGAGAGCCTGCCCTGGATTTCCTGACCGCCCAAGCGGCTGGATTGCGCGTTATGAAGGATTTTGAGGTTTTGGCGCTGGCCACAAAACAGGAGCGTATCCTAATTTCGCATGATGTCGGGACCATGCCGAGCCACTTCCGAAGGTTCGGGGAAGAGGGGGATCGGTCCAGTGGTGTGTTCCTGATTCCGCAAAGCCTGGACATCGGGGTGGTGATCGAAGAGCTCTTGCTGATCTGGCTGGTTTCGGACGCAGCGGAATGGAATGATCGGTTGGAATGGCTGCCGTTATGAGATCCGCCGCCGTAGCGATGATCTCTTGTCCGAGGCGGTATTGAGGAATTTGCAGTGGGCAGCTTTGACCGCACTTCCATCTGATTGTCAAAAGGACTTTCCCCTTCAAGCTGTCGAACCTGCTCGGCACAGACAAAAAAAGGCCGGATCCTTGCGGATCCGGCCTAGGGGGAGGTGCTGGTTTAGTAGCGGTAGTGGTCGGGCTTGTACGGGCCTTCGACCGGGACGCCGATGTACTCGGCTTGGGCCGGGGTGAGAGTCGTGAGCTTCACGCCGATTTTCTCGAGGTGGAGCCGGGCGACTTCTTCGTCCAGCTTCTTGGGCAAGGTGTAGACGCCAACCTTGTAAACGTCCTTGTTCCGCCACAGGTCGAGCTGCGCCAGGGTTTGGTTGGCGAAGGAGTTCGACATGACGAAGCTGGGATGGCCAGTCGCGCAGCCGAGGTTGACCAAACGGCCTTCGGCTAACATGAAGATACAGTTGCCGCCGGGGAAGGTGTATTGATCGACCTGGGGCTTAATGTTGAGGCGGACGACGTCCTTGCGCTCGTTGAGCTTGTCGACCTGGATTTCGTTGTCGAAGTGGCCGATGTTACAAACGATGGCTTGGTCCTTCATCTGCTCCATCATGTCGAGAGTGATGATGTCGACGTTACCGGTGGTGGTGACGTAGAGGTCGGCGGTGCCGAGGGTTTCTTCAATCGTCGTCACCTGATAGCCTTCCATGGCGGCCTGGAGA
The DNA here is from genome assembly GCA_025354525.1 of Acidobacteriota bacterium. Classification (GTDB taxonomy): domain Bacteria; phylum Acidobacteriota; class Terriglobia; order Bryobacterales; family Bryobacteraceae. The sequence goes on along the minus strand of JANXMS010000498.1, from coordinate 7,260 downwards.
GCGTTGATGGGATCGATTTCAGTGATGATGACGCGGGCGCCGAGGCCACGGAGAGAGGCGGCGGAGCCCTTGCCTACGTCGCCGTAGCCGCACACGACCGCCACTTTGCCGGCGAGCATGACGTCGGTGGCGCGCTTGATGCCGTCAGCGAGGGACTCGCGGCAGCCGTAGAGGTTATCGAACTTGGACTTGGTGACCGAGTCGTTGACGTTGATGGCGGGGACGAGGAGTTTGCCTTCCTGCTGCATCTTATACAGACGGTGGACGCCGGTGGTGGTTTCCTCAGAGACGCCGCGCCACTTGGCGACGATCTTGGTCCAGATGCCCGGGTTGTCGATGGCAACCTTCTTCAGGAGGTCCTTGATGACCTGCTCTTCGTAGGAGCCGGAAGCGGAATTGACCCAATCGGAGCCGTTTTCGAGTTCGAAGCCTTTGTGGAGGAGGAGGGTGACGTCGCCGCCGTCGTCGATGACGAGTTCCGGGCCGAGGCCGTCGCCGTGGATGACGGCTTTGAGGGTGCAATCCCAGTATTCGACGAGGTTTTCGCCTTTCCAGGCAAAGACGGGGACGCCGGCGACGGCGATGGCGGCGGCGGCGTGGTCTTGCGTCGAGAAGATGTTGCAACTGGCCCAACGGACGCTGGCGCCGAGGTCGACCATCGTCTCAATAAGGACGGCGGTCTGGATTGTCATGTGGAGCGATCCGGTGATGCGGACGCCTTCGAGAGGGCGGGCGGCGGCATGCTTCCGACGGATCGACATGAGGCCGGGCATTTCATGCTCGGCGATGTTGATTTCTTTGCGGCCCCAATCGGCCAAGCCGATATCGGCTACTTTGTATTCAGTGGCTACCGTAGTGGTCATGAGAGAAGCATAGCACATATCAACGAATCATGATTCCTTGATAGACTGTAAGCCTTATGGGAAATTTGCTTAGGTCGTTGCGGCTGTTGGGGGATGAGAGTCGGTTGCGGATGTTGCGGCTGCTGAGCGGGGAGGAGTTGAGTGTGGCGGAGTTGCAGGAGATTTTGGGGATGGGGCAGAGCCGGATTTCGATGGCTCTATCGCAGTTGAAGACGGCGGAGTTGGTGGAGGTACGGAAGGTGGGGCAGAAGAGTCTTTATCGTTTTTCGGGGGACGGGACGGTGGTGGAGATTTTGCGGCAGAGTGCGAAGGAGTTGCCGGAGGCGGATTCCGATGATGAGGCGTTGCGGCTGATTTTGAAGAAGCGGAAGGACAAGATGCGCGCTTATTTCGATGAGTTGGCGGGGCGGTTTGGGCGGGATTATGTGCCCGGGCGGAGTTGGAAGGGGGTGGCGGAGATGTTGTTGAAGCTGTTGCCGCCGATGGTGATCGCCGATATTGGGGCGGGGGAGGGGACGTTGTCGCTGTTGTTGGCGCAACGGGCGGAGCGGGTGATTGCGGTGGATAATTCGGAGAAGATGGTGGAGTACGGGACGGAGGCGGCGCGGAAGAGCGGGGTGGGGAATATTGAGTATCGGGTGGGGGATTTGGAGGAGTTGCCGGTGGCGAGCGGGTCGGTGGATTTGGCGTTGTTTAGTCAGAGTTTGCACCATGCGTTGCATCCGCAGGATGCGGTGAAGGAGGCTTGGCGGATTTTGAAGCCAGGGGGGCGGGTGATGATTCTCGATTTACAAAAGCATGGGTTTGAGGAGGCGCGGGAGTTGTATGCGGATGTTTGGTTGGGGTTTTCGGAGGTTGAGTTGTTGGGGTTTTTGAAGAAGGCTCGGTTTCGGCATGCGGAGTTGGGGGTGGTGCATCGGGAGGAGGAGTTGCCGCATTTTGAGACGGTGTTGGCTACGGGGCAGAAGTAGACTATTGGGGAGGCGTGGGATGTATTATACGTTATGTATAACACGATGTTCTTCGAATGGGATGGGGGAAAGAACCGGTCAAATCAGAAGAAGCACCGCGGAATAGATTTTGAGACGGCATCGCTAGTTTTCGCTGACCCGGTTCTCCTACTTTGCTAAGACCGCGTGGTTGATGGGGAGCAACGCTGGCATGCGATCGGCGGAGTTAGCAAGGCCGTCTTGCTGGTAGTGCCTGTGTACCTTGAGGAGAAGCCAGATGGTGAAGAAACAATCCGTATCGTCTCAGCCCGAGCAGCCAATTCGCGTGAGCGCCGAAGCTATTTGGAGCAAACCGCTAACAAAACTCCAGAAGGCCGTGCTTGAAGGCGTTGCTCAGCGTCAGGCGCTTGGCGGCGACGGCGAAATCGACTAGTCTGATATTCCGGCGCTTTCCGAGAAACAACTCGGGCAGTTCAAGCGTGCGCCGAAGAAGCTGGTGGCCGTGAGTTTGGATGCCGATGTGTTTGCATGGATACAACGGTTCGGGCCCGGATATTCAACCCGCATTAACAATGTTTTGCGCGTGGTGATGTTGCAGCAAGGATAGTTGGCACGGCGGCACACTGCTTGGCTCCGCCGTGCGTGTCAAAGGTAGCCGGCAGCCTGTTGTCAGATCCCCGCCCAGCCGGAGGGGAACCCTACGACTGTTCTCAATGATCACCAGTTCTGCGAGCGTCAGGCTTTTCGGGTCTACCTTTTCTTTGGCTTTGACGGCCCAGTGGCCACTGCAGGTGGGGATTTGTTTGGTGCTTCTGGGCGATGCTAGCGACCGAAGATGAAACGGAGACGACGGGGGTCGGCACCTCCGTCGAGGATTCCGTCGTGGAGGAGGATGACGGTGGGGGCGCTGCCGTTGGACCAATCTCCGGACGCTGTGACGAGGTGGCCTTTGGCGCGGAGGGCGTCGAGAACGGGTTTGGCGACGCGGCCTTCGACGCGGAGACGGCCGGGGACGAATTCGTGCTGAGCAAAGCTGGAATAGAAGTGCTCGGTTTGGAAGCGGGGGGCTTCTACGGCTTCCTGGGGGGACATGCCGAAGTCGATGATGTTGATTAAGACTTGGAGCATGGCTTGATCCTGGTTGTCTCCTCCGGGGGTCGACATGATGAGGTGGACGCTCCCGTCGGGTTTGAGGACGGTAGTGGGGCTGAGGGTGACGCGGGGACGCTTGCCGGGGGCTAGTTCGTTGGCGTGACCTTTGGTGGTGACGAAGCTTTGAAGGCGGGTGGAGAGGGGGATGCCGGTGTCACCGGCAATGACGCTGGGGAGCCACGCGCCGGAGGGGGTGGCGTTGAAGGCGTTGCCTTGGCGGTCGACGACGTTGACGCAGGTTGTGTCCTGGACGCTGTTGTGCTCGGCGGCGATGGGGCCGGGGCGGGATTCCATGTCGGCTCTATCCGGGTTGATGAGGTTGCGGCGGGTGGCGGCGTATCCCTTCGAGAGGAGAGTGGCTTCGTTGATTTTGGAGAATTTGGGGTCTCCGTAGTGGGCGTCGCGGTCGGCGAAGGCTAGTTTGACGGCTTCGACTTGGGTGTGGAGGAAGGCGGGGGAGTTGTGGCCCATGGCTTTGAGATCGTAGCCTTCGAGGATGTTAAGGGCTTGGAGCATGACGGGGCCTTGGGTCCAGAAGCCGGGTTTGACGATGGTGTAGCCGCGATAGGTGGTGGTTCGGGGGGTGTCTTCGGAGGCTTGGAAACCCTTTAGGTCTTCGAGGCGGATGAGGCCTCCGTTGGCCTCGGAGAAGGCGGCGATTTTCTGGGCGATGGGGCCTCGGTAGAAGTAGTCGCGGACGGCTTGGAGCTTTTTGGTTCGGTTGCCGCGTTTTTTCTTCTCGGCGGCGACGAGTTCGCGGAGGGTTTTGGCTAGCGCTGGCATACGCATGATGGTGCCTCGGGGGGGAGGGCTGCCGTTGGGCATGAAGAAGGTTTTGGAGGTGGGCCAGGTACTGAGCAGGCGTTCGCCGTTTTTAATGAAGTTGGCGAACTCTTCGCCGAGGGGGAAGCCTTCGGCGTATTCGATGGCGGGTTGGGCGACGTCGGCGAAGGACTTGGTGCCGTATTTTTGGAGGGCGAGGATGAGGCCGTCGAAGGCACCAGGGAGAATCGCCGCGCGTATCCCTTCGCCGGGGATGGGGGCGAGGCGGGTGGGGTCTTCCCAGGGTTCGGGGGTGCGTTTGGAGTAGTAGTCGACGGTGGCGAGTTTGGGGGCGGTGCCGACGCCGGAGATGACGATGGGGGGCTTGCCTTTCATGGTGATGATGAGGGGCATTTCGCCTCCGAGGCCGAAGCGGGCTTGTTCGGTGACGGCGGCGGTGAGGGTGGAGGCGACGCCGGCGTCGACGGCGTTGCCACCGGCCGAGAGGAGGCGGAAGCCGGCTTCGACTTCGAAGTTATTGGCGGCGCCGACCATCTCGCGGGTGCCGCGGACGGGGGGGAACATGAGTTGTTGGGCGCTGAGGGTGGTGGCGAGGAGGAAGAGAAGCCGCATTGCCTTAGCTTATGTCAATTTGGGGGTATGCGGGGGCCATGGGGGAGAGGGGTTTCTTCCGGTGCCGAAGTTGCCGGGTGGTTGGTTGTACCCAACAGACCCGGCACCCTGTTTACCAACTTAGTCCGGTACGCAAATCGGCTTTCCGGCTTCCGAGGTGGAGCGATGCTGTCCGGCCGGGCATGGAGCCGCCTTTCCTGGGTCTCCGGTCGGGCCCGTCTGACCGGGCTGTCCGGCTTGGCCAGGCTCGCCGGCTTGACCTGCTTGGCCCGCTTGGCCCGCTTGACCTGCTTGACCTGCTTGACCTGCTTGACCGGTTTGACCGGTTTGGCCCGACGGACCGGCCGGTCCGGGCGCGGCAGGTTGTTGGGCACAACTGCTTAGAAATAACGCGACCGATAGTGAAAGAATACTGAGCGCTCTCTTCATCATTTTTGTTCTCCGATGTGTTGCTTACAGCTAGCTGCGGGGATCGGGTGAGCACGTGGATGGCCAATATCGAGTTTGCGTGTATCGACTTGATTTGGGATGAGTTCTCGGCGACGGCATGCTGTCGCTCGACGTAGGGCGGTCATTGGGTTTTGTGGGCTGCGGTGAAATGATTGCCGGACGGCTGTTGTCGCCCCGGCGGAAAGGAGCTGGTCGGAGTTATTAGAGCGATACCCGCCTTAATGGAGGCGTTCTGGAAACCCGAACTACCGGCCCCGTATTGGGCGGACTGCAAACTACGTTTGTCCCAGCTCAGGGCCCCGTCAATGCATGCGCTTGTCGTCGATCTCGCCGGGGCTCTATCCCCCTTCCTCTCTCCCGACATTGCTCCGGATCTCTTCAGACGTCGCGGATTTGCCCTCTGTTAAGTCAAGACTTGCTATAGGACTTCGAGGTACGAAGGGCGGGGATGAAGCCGATTGATTGGGGTGGTTTGAGGCCGGGTTAGCGGAGCAATTGGGCAATCTGCCTTCTGTGACGAGCACCGTGGGTGACGAGTTCGATGCGGAGTGATCGGCGAGGAGCTTGGACCACGCCCGGAAGGCAGCTTTCAAACGGAGCGCGGCCTGCTGGTGGGGGGATGGGGCTGGGCGAGCGGGCGCAGGGCTCGCAAGGATTCCGTGTTTGCCGAGTGTCGTAGGCGAGGAGTCGGATCGGTTTCATAGCTAAATCTTCACGGGCAAGGCGATGCTTTACAAAGGGGTCTTTAAAAACCATTGTCGCCAACTTGAAGCGGACGTCGGAGGCCGGGCGAGGTTGAAGCTGTCACCGTTCGGGCGTGGTGTTTTTCGCGGGGATCGGCGGCCCAGCTGTTGATGCCATTGCGGCGGAGGTGGATGTCGTGAATGTAAATGACGGGGAAGGGAGCGAGGGCGTAGGCGATCAAGACGCCACAGCGGCTGAAGTATTACGCAGTGGGGGGGGGCGCGGTCGGCGAGGGTGAATTGGGGGTCGAGGTGGCGGAAGGCTATAACGCTATCGAAACGACCGGATTCGGGTATGCTGGTTAGCGATGCAGAAACGGCAACTTGGCAATACGGATTTGATGATTACCCCGCTTGGGGTGGGAGCTTGGGCGATTGGGGGAGGGGGTTGGGCGTTTGGCTGGGGTCCGCAGGATGACGCCGACTCTGTGAATGCCATCCGGGCGGCGGTGGACGCGGGGATGAATTGGGTGGATACGGCGGCCGTTTATGGGCTGGGTCACTCGGAAGACGTGGTGGCTAAGGCGCTGGCTGAGATGACGGTTAAGCCGTATGTGTTTACCAAATGCGGTCGGGTTTGGGACGAGAATCGGGTGATTGGGAAGCGGTTGAAGCGCGATTCGGTGCGGGCGGAGTGCGAGGCGAGTTTGCGGCGGTTGGGGGTGGACGCGATCGACTTGTACCAGATGCATTGGCCGGAGCCGGACGAGGACGTGGAAGAGGGCTGGACGGCGATGGCGGAGTTACAGGCAGAGGGGAAAGTTCGTTGGATTGGGGTTTCGAATTTTTCCAAGGCGCAGATGGAGCGGGCGGCGGCGATTGCGCCGATTTCGACGCTGCAACCGCCTTACTCGATGCTGACGCGAGAGGTGGAAGTGGAGATGTTGCCGCATGCGGCGGCGACGGGAGTGGGCGTGATTTGTTACTCGCCGATGGGGCGGGGGATGTTGACGGGGGCGATGACGCGAGAGAGGATTGCGGCGATGCCGGAAGACGATCATCGGAAGCGGTGGGTGCAATTTCAAGAGCCGGCATTGACGAAGAATTTGGAGTTAGTGGAGAAGTTACGGGAGATAGGGGAGAGGTATGGCGTGGCTCCGGGGGAAGTGGCACTGGCGTGGGTTTTACGTCGGCCGGAGGTGACTGGTGCTATTGTGGGGCTGCGGTCCCCGGCTCAGTTGGACGGGGTGATTCAGGGAATGGAGTTTCGATTAAATGCCGGCGAAGACGACGAAATCAGCTTCTACCTCTAACTCAGCGGCGTTAGCGCCGTCGTGGGAAAACTTTAAGAAGTTTGACGGCCCCGCGGGGTTGGTGGTGTTTTTGGTGGCGATGCCCTTGTGTCTCGGCATCGCGCTGGCATCTGGCGCTCCATTATTCGCGGGGATTATCGCGGGGATTGTGGGTGGCATCGTGGTGGGGGCGCTGTCGGGTTCGGCGATCAGCGTGAGCGGCCCGGCGGCGGGGCTGACGATCATAGTGCTTACGGCGATTCAGACAATTGGATCGTTCAAGGGCTTTTTGCTGGCGGTGGTGTTGGCGGGGGCGATGCAGTTGGTGCTGGGGATGGTTGAGGTGGACCCCATTGGCTAGACACGAAAGTAAGTGAGTCTTAAGTGTATCGAGGGGCTGATTACCGAGACCAGGATGACACAGTTGGTCACGATTAGGTAAACTGTTTTCCACCTGAGTGGAGGATAGGGCAAC
>JANXMS010000445.1 GCA_025354525.1 Acidobacteriota bacterium | reverse complement strand
AGTCGCGATAGGGCCATGCGGGGAAGGCGTTGTCGCCGTGGAAGCCGCAGGTATCGGCGTAGCGGACGGCATCGAGCCAGAGCATGGTTTGTTTTTCGGCGTAGCGGGGGGAGGCGAGGAGGCGGTCGACGATGGCTTCGTAGGGTTCGGACGAAGCGAGGTCGGCGGGCCCAGCGGGGAGGCCGGTGAGGTCGAGTGAGAGACGGCGGAGGAGGGTGGCGCGGTCGGCTTCCGGTGCTTTGGTCAGGTTGATTTTAGCGAGTTCGCGGTCGAGGAAAGAGTCGATGGAACCGGGCGCGGGGCGGAGCGGTTGATAGGCCCAGTGGCCTTCGTATTTGGCGCCTTCGGCGACCCACTGGGTCAGCAGTTCTTTTTGTTTGGCGGTGAGGATTTTGTGGGCAGAGGCGGGGGGCATCTGTTGGGGGCCGTTGGCTTGGATGCGCTGGATGATGAGGGAAGTTTGGGGGCTGCCGGGCGAGATGGGTGAGCCGGAGCGGCGGGGCTTGATGGCTTCGTCGCGGATGTCGAGGCGGAGGCTGGCCATGCGGGAGCTATGGTCGGGCCCGTGGCAGCGAAAGCAGGTATCGGAGAGGATGGGGCGGATGTCGCGGTTGAAGCTGACTTCGGCAGATAGGGTGAGAATAGGGAGAAGCAGGAGACAGGTCAGCCGCATGGTACACCCATGATATAGCGGGTTAGCGGATGCGGGGGCCGGCTGATCGGCGAATTAGATCGGCGACGGAGTTACCCGACTGTTCGGCGAGATGGGCCCATAACGACTGCCCGTCGGCTCGTGCAGAAAGAGTGAGCCGGACTGGTTTCACTGGGTGCCGTTCGCGGCCAACCAGGCAGCCCGATGCTGATCCCAATCGACTTCGGCATCTTGCAGCGAACAGGTTTCGTCCCGCGCGGCCTGTTCGAGGCGAGATTGCAATCGTCCTATCGATAGACTTCCATACGATCAGGTTCCCTGGATTTCGACCCAATGGACGGTGGTTTCGACACGGGCCTGGACGTCGATGACGACGTAGCCGCTGACACCGGGGCGCAGTTCGGGTTCGCCGTTGTAGCGGACTTGGGCGAATTCGCCTTCGATTTCAAACACTGGCTTGGCCGAGGCCAGGGCAGGGCCGACGTGGACCCGGAAGCTGGCCCAGTCGCCGGGACGGAGGGATTTTGGTAACTGGGCAGCTTGGGCTTCGCCGGGGGCATAAGTATCAGAGTAAGTGACTATGTGACGGCGGGGCTGACCGGCGAGCGTAGTTAGACTGCCGCATTCGCGGAGTAACTTTGGGTAGTTAGCCAGATCGGGCATGGCGGTATCGGCGTCCATGTAATTGAACAGATAAACGCGATTGGCACCGCGAGAGAGTAATGACGCGGCGGCACCGCGGACCATTTCGAGCGTGTTCAACCGTAGGGGCCGGTAGGCATGGTACGGGCGGAGAAGCAATTCCAGGCCGGCGGCGAGCACGACCTGATCGCCGGCCAAACGCCGCCAGAGTTCGATGGGCATATCGGTTTCGATACTGGCCCAGAAGGGGGTGACGACGAGCATCTGCACTAAGCCTTCGCGGGCCCAACGGGCACCGTCCATGCCGAGCTTGATGGCGGTTTCCGGGCGCGAGGGGACGCGGGCACCGAGGGCGATTTTGTGGCCTCGCTTCTGTTCCCACGAGTTCAGCAGGGCTCTCGTGCGGCGCATAAAATCGGTTAGGATTTCGACGCCGGCGGCTTCGTGGCCGGGGCGGAAGTGGAAGCCAAAGCGCATCCAATCGAGTTCGAGGCCGGCGAAATCGTAGCGGGCGCAATACTCTTCGATGAGTTGGAAGTGATAGTCGCGGACGGCTTGGTGGGCGAAGTCGAAGGCACGGTCGCGCCAGTCGACCGCGCGCCACGGCACGCGGCGATACTCGGGGTGGTCTCGCCAAAAGCTGGAGTGCATGTAGCTGTCGGGATCATCGACGTTGTGGAGGTCGTTCATGCGCATCGAGATCCAGGGCTGTAGCCCCTTTTGGCGGGCTCTCTGGATCCAGATAGCGTAGGGGTCGAGGTTGCGTTGGGCGAGGTCCCAGGCGGTGTGGATCCACTTGCGTGCGCCGGGGCGGGAGGCTTCGGGCGTAGAGCGGAGGAGGGGTTGATCGTCGGGGCCTTGGGGGTCGTAGCCTTTCCAGATGGGGTCCCAGACTTTGCTGGGGAAGCTTGTGCGTTGCGAGTTGGCGGAGAGAATTAATTCGCGGACTTGGGTGCCGGCGTATTGATCGACCCAGCTCGCGATTTTGTCGCGGTCGAGCGACTGGCCGGCGCGGGAGGAGAAGTAGTGGCTGTTGTCTTCGTTGAGACAGAGATTGGTCGCCTTCGGGGGGAGGGCGAGGAGACCGAGCTGGCGACGGGTCATGCGGGCCCGGTGCTCATGCCGGGGGCTTGGGGGGCCAGGATCTCTCCGTTGACCATATTTTTCTGCGGGCCGCCGGTCTCCATATAGATTGCGTTCGGCATCGTCAGAAGCATGTTCATGTTGGCGGAGCCGCCGCCGTGGCTTGCAAGATCGAGGCCGGCGGCGTCGGCGAGGGCGGCGATTTCAAGCCACTCGGTGACCCCGCCAGCGCGGCGATTATCGGGTTGAACGATGTCGGCACCTTTGCGGGCGATGAGGTCAGCGAAGGCGTATTTTGTGTAGAGATTTTCGCCGGTCGCGATGCGGACGTCGAGTTCGCGGGCGAGTTCGGCGTAGCCTTCCATGTCGTGCGGCGGCAACGGTTCTTCGTACCAGAAGACGCCCATCTGCTGGTAGAGGCGACCGCGACGGAGTGCTTCGTTGCGATTGAAGACCTGGTTGGCATCGAGCATGACGCGAGGGCAGAGTTCGAGGGCCAGTTTGACGCGGCGCTCGTCGTCGGCCATGGAGTAGCGGCCGGTTTTGATTTTGATGGCTTTGTAGCCATGGCGGAGCGCTTCTTCGATGGATCGTTTGTATTTGGCTAGGTTGTCGTCGTTATCGTAGTACCAGCCGCACATGGAATAGCAGGGCATGCGGTCGCGGTAGGCACCGAGCATTTTCCAAACGGGCATGCCGGCGTGTTTGCCGAGGATGTCCCAAGTGGCGATGTCGGCGGCGGCGATGGCGAAATGGATGATGCCGCCGACGCCGTGGTATTCGAGTTCGCGCCAGAGTTTGGCGCGGATCCGTTTGGGGAAGGCGGGGTCTTCGCCGATCAGCAGCGGGCGAATTTCTTCTTCGAGGATGGTCTGGAGGACTTTGGGGCCGCCCTTGACCATGCCGAAGATGGTGGTGGCATAGCCGGTAATGCCGGCGTTGGTTTTGAGCCGTAGGGTGACGGATCCGCTATCGACGCCGAGCTTGTGGATGGCGTCGTAGTTCGGTTCCTTGGGCGGGTTCAACTTAAGCTCGGTTTCGAGCCCGGTGATGCGAAGTTCTTTCGCTTGTTGGGCCGCGAGGGCGAGGGGACTAAGAAGTAGAGTGCGACGAAGCATTCGACAATCCTACCGCTTCATTCATCGATCCTTGGCGGTAGCCTTCGCAATCGATGGTGACGTAGTGGAAACCGAGGGGCTTAAAGATGTCCTTGAACAGGCGGCCCATCTCCGGGGTCATCGCTTTGGCGAGTTCGTCGGTGGCGAATTCGAGCCGGACGAGATCGCCGTGGAAGCGGACGCGATATTGGCGGAAGCCGAGTTGCTTGATGGACTCTTCGCCGTCTTCGACGGTCTTGATGACTTCCTTGGTGACGGCCGTTCCATAGGGGATCCGGGAGCTGAGACAGGCGCTGGCGGGCCGGTCCCAGGTGGGCAGGCCGTTCAGACGGGAGAGTTCTCGGATCTCGGCTTTAGTGAGGCCGGCTTCGACCAAGGGGGCTTTGACGTTGTGAGCTTTGGCGGCACCTTGACCGGGGCGCCAGTCGCCGAGGTCATCGACGTTGACGCCGTAAACCACATTTGAAATGCCGCGCGCTATGCAGATTTCATCGAGGCGCGTGAACAGTTCGTCTTTGCAATGGAAGCAACGATTTTGATCGTTTTTGACGTAGTCCGGATTGTCGAACTCGAACGTTTCGATGTATTCGTGTTGGATGCCGAACTGGCGTGCGAAGGCTTCGGCGTCGCGTTTGTGCGAGGCGGGGATGGAGGCCGAATCAGCGGTGATGGCAACGGCGTTGTCGCCGAGGACGTGGACGGCGGCCCAGGCGAGGTAGGCCGAATCGGTACCGCCCGAGTAAGCGATGAAGACCTTGCCGAGGCTGCGGAGGCTATCAAAGAGCGCTTGCTCTTTCTGCGATAGCTCCACAGCGCTGATCGGTTTAGAACCGAGTTGGACCAGAGTTGCCATAAGGCTATTCTACTGGACCTCGGGCTCGACCTCTTCTTCGGGGCCGGAGTCAGGGACTTTACAAGCTGCCGCGACGCGGTCGCCTTCGTCCATGCGGACGAGACGAACGCCTTGCGTCGACCGGCCAGCCTGGCGGATTTCGCCCGACTCGATCCGGATGATTTTCCCGTCGGCGGTGATAATCATGAGGTCGGTGTTGTCGGTGACCTTCATGACGGACATCACATGGCCCACTTTGTTGGTGGTCTTCATGTTGATGACGCCACGGCCACCGCGATGGGTGAGTCGGTAATCCTGGATGGGAGTCCGCTTGCCGTAACCGTTCTCCGAGATGGCCAGCATGAGCCCCTCGGCCTCGGTGACTTCCGCACCAACGATGTAGTCGCCGGCTTCGAGTTCCATGGCTTTTACGCCGCGCGCCGGGCGGCCCATGGCCCGAACTTCGCTTTCCTGGAAGCGGATCGCCATACCCTGGCGGGTGCCGCAGAAGACATAGTTATTGCCCTCGGAGATCATGGCCTGGATGAGCTCATCGCCGTCGTCGATGCCGATGGCAATGATGCCACGGGCCATGGGGTTATCGAACTCGGTGAGTTCGCATTTTTTGATCACGCCGTTGCGGGTGACCATGATGACGAACTTGCCTTCGGTGAAGGCTTTGACCGGTAGGAACGCCTTGACGCCCTCGTCCGGTTGCAGGTTGATGAGACCCGAAATGTGCTTGCCTTTTGAGGCGGTTCCGGAATCCGGAATGACGTAATTCTTGAGCCAGTAGAGGCGGCCCTTGGTCGTGAAGATCAAGAGGTAGTTATGGGTCGAGGCGATGATGAGGTGCTCGACGACGTCTTCCTGACGGGTGGTCATGCCGATGCGGCCCTTGCCGCCTCGGACCTGACGGCGGTAGGTATCGGCAGCGGTCCGCTTCAGGTACCCGCCACGAGTGACAGTGATGGCGACGTCTTCTTCCTGAATGAGATCTTCGAGCATGATCTCGCCGGTGTCTTCAATGATTTGCGTTCGACGTTCGTCGCCGAAGTCTTTCCGCATCTCGCGGAGTTCATCGGTGATGACTTCTTTGAGGCGCTTCTCGGAGCCGAGAATTTCGAGGTATTCGCCGATCATCTTCTGAATTTCTTCGAGTTCAGCCATGATCTTGTCCTGCTCCATGCCGGTGAGGCGCTGGAGCTGGAGCTCGATGATGGATTGGGCTTGGCGCTCGGAGAACTGGGGGCCGGTGGCGTCAACGAGGGCGGCGAAGCCGACTGCTTCCTCGGGGGTGATGAAGGCCATCAGGCCGTCGCGCGCTTCGCGGGGATTGCGGGAGGCGCGGATGATGGCGATGACTTGATCGAGATTGGCTAGTGCGCGGCGGAAGCCGAGCAAGATGTGTTCGCGTTCGCGAGCTTTGCGGAGTAAGAAGTTTGTACGCCGACGGACCACTTCGACCCGATGGTCGAGGAACCGCTTGATCATTTCGATCAGGCCGAGTTCCCGCGGTTGGCCGTTGACGATCGACAGCATGATGACGCCGAAGTTGGTCTGCATCTGCGTGTGCTTGTACAGATTGTTCAGCACGATGTCAGCTTGTTCGCCGCGTTTGAGTTCGTAGACGATGCGCATGCCATCGCGATCGGACTCGTCTCGGATTTCGGAGATGCCTTCGATTTTCTTTTCGTTGACCAGACCGGCGGTGTTCTCGATCATGCGAGCTTTGTTGACCTGGTAGGGCAGCTCGGTGACGACAATTGCTTCGCGATCTTTGCCGGACTTTTCGACGTCGGCTTTGGCGCGCATTTTGATGGAGCCGCGGCCTTTCGTGTAAGCGTCGAGAATTCCCTGTCGGCCGAGGATGAAGCCGCCAGTGGGGAAGTCTGGACCGGGGACGAAAGCCATGACTTCGGCCAGGGTCGCGTCGGGTTTGTAGACGAGGAGGATGGTCGCGTCGATGATCTCGCGGATGTTGTGCGGCGGAATGTTCGTCGCCATGCCGACGGCGATGCCGGAGCTGCCGTTGATGAGGAGGTTCGGAACCCGAGCCGGGAGCACTTCCGGTTCGTGTTCGCTATCGTCGTAATTGGCTCGGAGGTCGACGGTTTCCTTGTCGATATCGTCGAGCATTGTGGCGGCGATTTTGGTCAACCGGGCTTCGGTGTACCGCATGGCGGCGGGCGGATCTCCGTCGACCGATCCGAAATTGCCCTGGCCATCAACGAGCGGATAGCGCAACGAGAAGGGCTGGGCCATGCGGACGAGGGCGTCGTAGATCGCCGAGTCGCCGTGGGGATGGAACTTACCCATGACCTCGCCGACGATTTTGGCGGACTTGCGGGTGGGTCGGTTGTAATTCAAACCGAGCTCGCTCATGCCAAAGAGAATACGTCGGTGAACGGGCTTCAGGCCGTCGCGAACATCTGGCAACGCGCGTCCGATGATGACGGACATGGCGTAGTCGAGGTACGACTTGCGCATCTCGTCTTCGATGTTGACGGGTATGAGAATGGTGTTATTCGCGCCCGGCGCAGGCTGATTTGGATTCTGATCGTCGGCCAAATGGAGCTCCTTACAAAACTTATCTCATCATAACAAATCAGACCGGGGTAAGTCCTGTATTCTAAGAAAGATGCGACCCCTTTGTTTGCTATTCTTTTGCCTTACGTTCGCCTTTGCGCAGGTGCCGCCGAAGGTGGGGACGGTGAGCGGTCGGGTGGTGCAGGGGATGACAGGCGAGCCGGTGCGAAAGGCGACGGTAACGTTGACTCTGCAACGAACGACGATGCAGGGGACGACCGGGGCGGATGGCGCGTTTGTGATCGGCCAGGTTCCCGGCGGAGAGTATCGATTGACCGCGGTTAAGACCGGGTTTTTGCGCGGTAATTACCCGTATGCGGTGAAGGTGGACCCTGGGCAGTCGATGACCGGATTGGAGTTGCGGTTGACGCCGCAGGGGGTGATTACGGGCAAGGTGGTGGACGAGGACGGGGATCCGTTGGAACGCGCGACGGTGGCGGTGGTGTCGGCCAAGGCGAGCGCTCGGCGGCGGGGCACGACGCAGGCGGCGCAGACGAACGATTTGGGGGAGTTCCGGGTGACGCAGGTGACGCCGGGCAAGTATTTGGTGATGGTGCGGCGCGACAATACGGTGGTGGGACCGGGGCGAAATCCCGACGGCACGATGCAGGAGTTCGGGTATCCGGTGACCTACTATCCGGCGGCTCGCGAGGAAAACGGCGCGGCACCGGTGAGTTTGAGTCCGGGGCAGGACGTAACGGGGTTGGTGATTCCGTTGCGGCGCACGCCGATCTATCGGATCCGCGGGCGGGTGCAGGGGATGGAGAAAAGTAGCGAACGGGAAGGCTATCAGGTGATGGTGGGGGGCCGGGAGAGCGTGAGTGTCGGGGGGGGCCGAGGGGGCATGGGGCCGGGCGGTGGACGGGTGCGAGCCGATGGGACGTTTGAGACGGTGGCGGTGGCGCCGGGCTCTTACGCACTGACGCTGCTCTCGTTTCAGAAGGGTCCGCCGGTGACGGTGGGGCGGGCAACCGTGGAGGTTGGCAACGCGGCGGCAGAGGGGGTCGTGCTGTTTGCCGGTGCGCCGCTGAAGGTCAGTGGGCAGATTCGGTTCGATGGGACGAGCCCGGCTAAGTTGGGCGACACCAAGCTGTGGTTTGCGAGCGGGGTGGCTGGGCCAGGATACACCGAGGCGACGGTAAAGCCGGACGGCAGTTTCGAAGTTCGCCGCGTTGGCCGGGACAAATTCCAGATCAGTGTGACTCCGCCGGCGGGAACGTATTTAAAATCCGTTAGTGTGGCTGGGCAGGAGGTGATGCTGACGGGTCTGGATCTGAGCGCCGCCGATTCCGTGGCCCCGGTGGATGTTGTGCTGGGAACGAAGCCGGCGACGGTGAGTGGGCGGGTGAAGGACGCGACGACCGGAGTGGTGTGGCTGATGGGGGCGGATCCGAATCGACGGATTACGGCCAACGTGGACGCGCAGGGGCAGTTCAGCCAAGGCGGGTTGGCTCCGGGTGAGTACCGGGCCATTGCCCTGGAAAGCGCGGAGATGGTGGCGGATTTCGACGAGGATGCCCAACGGAAGGCGCAAGGCAAGATCGAGAAAGTGAAGGTGAGTGAAGGGGAGACGGCCAATGTAACGTTGACCCTTGTAACACAGAAAGATCTCGAATCCGCCAACTAAGTCTGGTAGTGGGGGGCGTGATGTCCCGACTTACGCTGCTTCTGATTCCCTGTTTCCTGTTCGCCCAGGACCCGATCAGCGTCTCCGGCAATGTGCAGAATGCGCTTACCGGGGAGCCGATCGGGAGAGTAACGGTGTTTCCGCGGAGCATCGTGGCGGGGGGCGGGACGCAATTGACGAAGACCGACGCTGAGGGCAAGTTTCGGTTTTCTCCGGCAGCCATGCCTTGGTGGTGGCTGGCGGCTCTGTCAGCGTGCCTCACCGACCTGGTTGTTAGGCAGCGCGACCGTGCTTGCGTTCGAATGTTCGACCGATTGATCGTATGGTGATCGTTACTGACTTGGGTGAACGGTCGATCCTGGCCAATGGCTGCCTGGTTATCGACGACGTTTTCTCCGGCACGTATAACCTACTGGTTGATGGCGACCTGGTTGTTAGGCAGCGCGGCCGTGCTTGCGTTCGAATGTTCGACCGATCAATCGTATAGTGATCGTTACTGACTTGGCTGAACGGTCGATCCAGGCCAATGGCTGCCTGGTTATCGACGACGTTTTCTCCGGCACGTATAACCTACTGGTTGATGGCGACCTGGTTGTTAGGCAGCGCACCCGTGCTTGCGTTCGAATTTTCGACCGATCAATCGTATGGTGAGCATTACTGACTTGGGTGAACGGTCGATGCCGGCCAATGGCTGCCTGGTTATCGACGACGTTTTCTCCGGCACGTATAACCTACTGGTTGATGGCGACCTGGTTGTTAGGCAGCGCGGCCGTGGTTGCGTTCGAGCGATCGGAGATACTCTTCAATCGTGGCCGCCTGATTCAAGAACAGGTGCGAAACGAACCGAAAGATGGGATGGTAGATCGCGCCGTTCTCGGTAATCGTGAGAGCAGTTCCCGCTCCGGTTGGGGCGAGCTCGTAAACCCACGTCCCGGCGAAGGGCAGATCCGGCTGGGCGATCTTGACGACGAGACGCGAGGGCACCTTGCTCTCGATCACGGCGAAGGTGATCGACTCGCCTTTGCGGTCAACTTCGCGCCAGACCGGCATCCCGTTTTGGGCTGGCAGCATATTGACTCGCGAGAGATCGGGCCGGAAGCTGGCGGCGTTCGAGAAATTGGTGATCGTGTTCCAAACTACTTCAGGGGTGGCCGCTAACTTCGTTTGCCGCATCGCTATGTGTCTTTCGTTCAGCGAGTAACCGATGCCGATGATCACGCCGAAGAGTAGCACTGTGCCGAGAAGGATCCGCGAGAGTAGTTTGAAGTAGCTCGACAGCATGGGCTTAGAGGATTCGGCGCGCCCCGGCGGCGGCGCGGGAGGCGAGCAGTTCGTGCGCGAGGTAGACGGCGTTGGCGGAATCGCGCGGCGAACAAATCAAAGGCTGGCGGGCTTCGTTGACGCAATCTGCAAAGTACTGCAACTCCGCCGCGTAGCCGTCCATCTTCTCCAGTTCGAGCTCCTCCGTTTCCCCGTCGAACTTGTAGAGCTTTGGCGGCCGATTGTCGGTCGAGTAGTCGATGGTGCCGCCATCGGCGGAGACGGTATATTCCATCGAGAATGGATAGGACTTTGGATGGTGCCAGCCGCCGGTTACGACGACGGAACCGATATCGGCGTAGTGCAGCGTGGCGTTGATAAAGTCGATGCCGGCGTCGAGGTTTTCATAGCCGGTGGCGCTAACCGCTTCGGGCATGCCGAACAGGTGAAGGCACATGTCGATGTCGTGGATCAGAAGGTCAAAGACGCCGCCGCCGGATTTGTCAGAGTTCTTGAGCCATTGGCTCCAGAAGGGCGCGGCGCAGCGGCGGCGGAAAAGGGCAGAGCGGACTTGGCCGAGTCGGCCGCTCGTGAGCTGTGCGCGGAGGGCGGTATACGCGGGGAAGAAGCGCAAGACTTGCGCGGTCATCAGAATGCGGGCGGCCTTGTCGGCCTCTTCAATCATCCGGTCGCATTCGGCCAGATTCAGCGCCATTGGTTTTTCCACCAGCACATGCTTGCCGGCGCGAAGCGCGGCGATCGAAAGCGGCGCATGAAGATCGGTGGGCAGGCAGAGATCGACGGCGTCGATGGAGGGGTCGGCGAAGGCCTCTTCGGGCGTGCGGTACTGTTTCACGTTCGAGAAATCGAGGACCTCGCCGGGGCCACCGAGATTACCCTGGATGGCGCTTAGATCGCCGCCCAGTTTTTTAGGATCGTTACTGACGACGGCGGCGAGTTCAACGCCAGACAAGTTTTGCAGCGCCTTCAGATGAGTGCTGCCCATGAATCCGAGACCGATGACGGCAAGTCGCATAAGAGACTTCCATTATCACTCCGGCTTAATCCTGGCGCAGGGCCACCATAGGATCGACTCGACAGGCGCGCCAGGCGGGGATGGCGATCGCGGCGGTTCCGACGAGGAAGAGAGTGGCCAGGGGCGTCACCCAGTTCCGGAGTTCCGCGGCCTGTAAACCGTAGAGGAAGCTTTGCACGGAGGAGACGCCCTGGTAGGCGGCGAGAACGCCCGCGGCGGTTCCGAATGCGAGCCACCGCCATCCTTCAAACAGCACCATGCGCCAGAGGCCAAAGCGGGGTGCACCGAGGGCAAGGCGGATGCCACTTTCAGTTTGGCGGCGGTTGACGCGGTAGGCGAGGACGCTGAAGAGGCCGAGGGCGGCGAGGAGCAAGGCCAGGCCCGCGAAGCCGCCGCAGAGGAGGGCGAAGAGCCGCTCCTGCCGGAGTAGTTCGTCGACTTGTTCATCGAGCGTGCGCACGTCGACGAGAGGCATGTCGCGGTTCATGTCTGACGCGATTTTGCGGATCTCGGGGAGGAGCTTGTTGGGGTCCTGGGTCGAGCGAATGGCAAAGGTGAGTGAGCCGCCAGGAAAGTCGGTGGCGGGGTCAAGGAGCCGATAGAGCACGCCGGGAATGTCGCCGCGAATGCGCTCGTAGCGGGCGTCTCGCGCCACGCCGACCACTTCTACGATTTTGAAGGGCGGACGGCCTCCGAGTTGAATGGAGGCGCCGATGGCGTTACCTTGTCCGAATACTTTGCGGGCGAGGGTTTCGTTGATGACGACGCGATCGAGCGGGTCCGATGCGGTGAGCATGCTACCGGCGCGGAGGCCGACGCCGAGCGCTTCCTGAAAGCCGGGCAGTGAGGGGTGGAGTGCGGCCTGGACGAACTTTTTATCCGGGAGAATGATGCGGTTGTAATAGCCGCCGTCGGTCATGGGACGGACGAGCGAAGCGGAGGCTTGGGAGACACCGGGCAACTCCCGGATGCGTCGTTGGAGTTCAAGGTAGAAAGTCCCCGCAGCGGCGGAGGGCGTACCGGTTTGCAAGACGTTGACGGTGAAGAGCAG
The DNA here is from genome assembly GCA_025354525.1 of Acidobacteriota bacterium. Lineage (GTDB taxonomy): Bacteria > Acidobacteriota > Terriglobia > Bryobacterales > Bryobacteraceae. The sequence continues at coordinate 11,182 of JANXMS010000445.1, read as the reverse complement.
GAGGCGTTCGCGCACGAAGCCAAGGGGTTGGTCGTTGAGGTTTCGGAGGGATTGGACGAAGAAGGCGGCACTGAGGACGAGCACCGTGGCGAGGGCGACTTGCAGGACCACTAACGCGCCGGAGAAGCGTTTCGGCGAGGCCGGTGACTAGACGGTGCGTGGCCGCTTGGCGGGCGGGCCAGAGGCCGAAAAGTACCGTGATAAACAGCGAGACTGATGTGGTGAAGCCGAGGATGCGCAGATTCACTGGGCTGTTATCGAGAAGCGCGATTTCACCGCGGCCAGGGACGAGCGGCAAGATCACCTGGACGAGGACGTAGGCGATGCCGAGGGAGAACGCGGCACAGAGCAGGGCGAGGACGAGGAACTCGGCGAGGAATTGGCGCGTGAGTCGGCTGACTGACGCGCCGAGGGCGAGCCGGATTTGAATCTCTCTTTCGCGGGCGACGGCCCGAGCGCGCAGCAGATTGGCTACGTTGGCGCTGGTAATGAAGAGGACGAGCGCGACCATCAAGATCAGGATCCGGAGCGGCTCCGAGAATTGGCGGCGCAGGCCGCTCAGGCTATGAGCAGCTGGTTCGAGGCGGATGGCAGGCGTGGTGTCCACGCTCGATGGGACGGCGACGAGCGAGTGAACCATGGCCGCGTTGAACGGCGCGAGGTCGGGCTTCGTCGAGAAGCGGCCAATCAGTTTAACCCACCAGTAGTTGGGATTGTGGAGCTCCGACGGCACGCCACCCAGCGCATGGAACTGGCTGAGTGCGATTTCGATGTCGGGGTACGCTCCAATCTCGTGGCCGAAGAACTTAGGCGGTGTAGCGCCGATGACTTGAAAATCGTTATTGTTGATACGGATGGCGGTGCCGATTATTTCGGGGTGGTTGCGCCAGAAGCGTTGGCTTCGTCATCGGAGGGCAGCAGCAAACGACCGCGGTAAGCGTTCACGCCGAGCAGGTTGAAATAGTTGCCGGAAACGAGTTGCACCCGCGCTGACTCGGCGGGGTTCTTGAAATCCCGCCACCTGCATCTGAGATCGTAGGGCTTCGTACGATCGTAGCGAGAAGAAATTAGCGACCATCAAGCCACTCTGGTCGTCCGAGGAACCGTTGGCGAAGCGGAGCACGGCATCGTCCGGATGCTTCTTCGCTTCCCACTTCACGGCGAACAACTCCTCCGGCCTCTCCACGGGAAGCGATCGCAACATCAGACAGTCGATGATCGTAAAGATGGCGGTATTCGCGCCGATGCCTATGCCGAGCGACAGAACGGCGGTCGCGGCGAGGACGGGCGAACGGCGGAGCATCCGCCAGGCGTAGTGCATGTCGCGGCCGAGATCGAAGAGCCAGTTGCCGAGGCGCTGGTCGCGGCATTCTTCTTTAATAGATTCGACGGCGCCGAAGGCGATCCTCGCCTGACGCATGGCCTGGACGGGCGAGAGGCCCTGGCTTTCGAGGTCAGCGGCGTTAGTGCGGAGATGGTCGTCGATCTCGGCCTGTAGCTTGCGATCTTCCGGCGTCATGCCATCACCCGTTTAATCGCGGCGGCCATGCGGCGCCAGTTGGCCGCTTCTTCGGCAAGCTGCTTTTTGCCGACCTTGGTGAGCGAGTAGACCTTCGACATGCGGCCTTGGTCGGATTCCTTCCACTCGGCCGACAGCCAGCCCTTGTTCTCCAGCCGATGCAGGGCGGGATAGAGGCTGCCCTGCTGAACCTGCAGCACTTCGCGAGACATCTGCTGGAGCGCTGTGGAGATTCCGTAGCCGTGCAGCGGATCGCGCGAGAGGACTTGGAGAATGAGCATATCGAGCGTGCCTTGGAGCAGAAGGGTAGTAGGCATAGACGTTCTACACATCGTCTGCCCCATGATATGTAGACTGTCAAGGCATTAGTTGGAGGCGCAATTTTTTCGGAAGTTTGGCGAAGACGAGATCGTAGGCGGTGCGCAGCAGTGGCTCCAACTCTTGACGGGGCAGGGCGTCTTCATCCTCCAGCGCCACCCACGAGGCGCGGGCGAGGTAAGGCGCTGGGATGATGCCGGGTCGCTCGACAAGTTCGGAGAAGGCTTCCGGAGTCGTTTTGAACGCCAGCTTCACCGCATGTGGCTCGAGGCAGGTGACGGCAAACATCTTCGCCCCGATGCAGAAGGCGAGGTCTTTTTCCCACTTCACGTCCTCGGTCGAGTGAGGCAATGAGAGGCAAAAGGCGCGGACCCAGTGGATGCTCATATGATTTGTGAGTGTATCGTTTTGCAGGGGTCGTGTTGCGGGGGTCCACTTGGTTGTATAAATGAAGGGCAGTCTCTTTTTGACATAATTTTTCCGGGGCCCGAGCGGGTTCCGGTCGGAGCGTGAATTCATGCAACTTCGAGTCTTAGCGTTCGTGCTGGCTGGCGGCAAGGGCACTCGCCTTTACCCGCTGACCAAGGAACGCGCCAAGCCAGCGGTGCCATTTGGCGGTCGCTACCGAATCATCGATTTCGTGCTCAGTAACTTGGTCAATTCAGGCGTTTATTCGACGTACGTCCTGATCCAGTTCAAGAGCCAGTCGCTGCTGCAACACATCCGAGATGGATGGGAGTTCAGCGGGCTGCTCAAGAATCAATTTGTGATCCCTGTGCCGGCGCAGATGCGCTCAGCCGGCGAGACCTGGTACCGGGGAACGGCCGATGCTGTGTATCAGAACATCAATCTGATTGAGCAGGCCGACCCGCATCTGGTTTGCATCTTCGGTGCCGATCATATCTACCGGATGAACATCCGCGAGATGATCGAGTTTCACGAACAGAAGCGTGCGCAGGCAACGGTTGCCGCCATTCCGGTGGACAAGCAGTATGCCAGCGAGTTCGGCGTAATCGAATGTGGGAGCGACGGCCGGATTCAAGGGTTCCACGAAAAGAACCCCGACTCGCCGACGATTCCTGGTAAGCCGGACCAAGTGTTTGCCTCAATGGGCAACTACATTTTTTCGACCGGCCTGCTGCTGCGGGAACTTTACGCGGACGCTGCGAACGAGAATTCTTCGCACGATTTTGGCCGTGACATTCTTCCTTCGCTCGTCGGCCGGAGCGAACTGTTCGCGTACGATTTCCAGACCAACAAAATCCCGGGCGACCCGGCGGGTTCGCAGTCGTACTGGCGCGACGTCGGTACTCTAGAAGCCTACTATGAGGCGAGTATGGATCTCCGCTCCGTCGACCCGGCGTTGAACCTTTACAACCGTGAGTGGCGTTTGCGCACGGCTGGTTATGAGGACCCGCCGGCGAAGTTTACCTTTGACGAGGAGGGCCGTCGCGGCGTAGGCATCGATTCGATTGTTGCCGGGGGCACGATCTTGGCGGGTGGTTCGGTGAAGGACTCGGTGATAGGGCGTGGTTGCCGTATTCACGCGGGGGCGATGATTGAAGATTCCATTGTTTTCGATAACTGCGATATTGGACGCCGCGCCAAGATCAAACGGGCGATTCTCGATAAGAACGTTCGGATTCCGGAAGGTGCCACGATCGGCTACAACCTGGAAGAAGACGCCAAGCGGTATCACGTTACCGAAAGCGGAATCGTCGTTGTAGAAGGGCATCGGAGCCACGTCGACGTGGCCACGATGCAAGTTTAGGCGACGGGTTTTTTTTCAAAGAAGGAGATAGCCAACCCGACGGCGATCACCACCAGACACCCAGCGACGTTGTACCAAAGAAACGACGCCATGCCGCTGTAGTGGAGGGTGAAGATCGCCGCCTCGCCGGCGATCACGCCGATGAAGGCGGCCCAGGGTCCGACGCGTTTTGTGTACATTGCCAGCACAAAGACGCCGAGAATGCCTCCGTAGAAAAACGACCCCAGGAGGTTTACGGCTTCAACGAGCGAACCCATGTTCCGGGCGAACTGTGCGGTGACGACGGCGTAGAGCCCCCAGAACGCCGTGGCACCGCGGGCGGCCCAGAGGTAGTGACGGTCAGAGGCGTCTTTTTTCCAATAGCGACGATAGACGTCGATGACCGAGACGGTCGCCAGCGAGTTGATTTCACCCGAGATCACCGACATTGCCGCGCCGAGAATGGCGGCGATCACCAAGCCGACCAAGCCCACCGGCAGATAAGTGGTGACGAAGTTCAGGAAGATGTAGTTGGTATCGTTGAACCCCTTTTCGCCGAGGAGGCGCTCAGCCAGTTTTGAGCCTTCCTTACGGACGACTTCAAATTCCTGATGGGCGGTCTGATACGCCTCGCGGTCGTTGCCGATGTTCTCCGCCGCCGCGCGCCGTTTCAGGAACGCCGCGTCGTAGCGGCCTTTGAGGGCCGGGTATTCCGCGGACTGTTCAATCCTCGCTTGAGCGTTTTTTTGGAACAGCAAGGGCGGTTGTTCAAATGTGAAGAAGGCGAAAACGATGCAGCCTGTGAGCAGAATCGTGAACTGCATGGGCAGCTTCGCCACGGCGTTGAAAAGCAGGCTGAGTCGGCTTTGGGCGATCGAGCTGCCCGTGAGGTAGCGCTGCACTTGGCTTTGGTCGCAGCCGAAGTAGGACAGCGCCAGAAACATGCCGCCGAAAATACCGCTCCACAGGTTATATCGATCATTCCAGGAGAAGGCCGTGACAATCGGATTCAACTTCCCTGCCCCGCCAGCTACCGCCAACGCGCCAGTGAAACCAATGTGCGCTGGCAGCATCCAGATCGCGGTGATCAGCGCCATGCCGAGCCCGAACATCATGATCAGCATTTGCTGGAAGTCGGTCCACGTGATGGCCTTCACGCCGCCGGCGACGGTGTAGGCAATGACGGTGACGCCCATGAAGAGCGTCGTCGCTTCGGAGGACCAGCCAAGAATTACGGTCAGCACGATAGCCGGCGCGGCGAGGGCGAGCCCGACCGCTAGGCCGCGCTGAATCAGAAAGAGGATGCTGACGAGGAGTCGAACTTTGCTATCGAAGCGCTGCTCCAGATATTCGTAGGCCGTATAGACATTGGCGCGATGAAAGATCGGCACGGCGGTCACGCTCAAGATCACCATGGCAATTGGCAGCCCGAGATAGAACTGAATGAAGCGCATGCCGTCGACATAGGCTTGGCCGGTCGTCGAAATGAACGTGATGGCCGAGGCCTGAGTCGCCATGATCGACAGCGCCATGGCGTACCAAGGCATGGTGCGCCCGGCGCGCAGATACGAATCGGTCGTCTGCTTACCGCGAGCGCGCCAGAGGCCGTAGGAGATAATGCCGCCCAGCGTTAGAAAGAGAACAACCCAGTCGAGCGATCTCATGACCACGCCTTTCCGAACCAGGCAAACAGCCCGATCAGCACGACGAGATACAGTAGGACAGCGGTATAGACGCGAGCCCAAGTTTTCAAAAACGGAGGCGGTTCTTCCATCATTCTTTGCCAGCGGAGAGGAGGTTAGCGAAGATTCGAAACGCGCCTGGAACCCCGTTCGGCAACTGGCGGAACCAGCTTAGCGGGGTGAACACGTAGGCACCTTTTCCAATGCGCGTATACAGCGTACCACCGGTCATGGGCTTTTCACCGGGGTCATGCATCGTGAAGAGGCTTGTGTAGCGCGGATCGACGTTGGTGGCAAAGTAAAGCCCACGCTCCTGCACCCAGCCGTCGAAATCCTTGTTCGTGATCAGGTTCGGCTTCTGCATCAACGGATGGGTCGACAGGAACTCGACCGGGGCTTCTTCCACCGTCACGCGCTCGTTCGAGGTCGTAAACGGATAGGGGCCGGCCTTGTCGAGGAGCTTCGGGTTGCCGCCCCAGAAGCCACCTTCGGCGACGTTATACTGCACGACGACCGTTCCGCCGGCGGCGGCAAAATCGTACACCCGCTGGATGTTCGCCCGGAGGTCAGGCCGCGTGTTGAACGCCCGGACACCAGTGACGATTGCGTCGAACTGATCCAGCTTGCCCGAGGCTAAATCGGTAGGGGAAAGCAGCGTTACCTGGCAGCCGAGTTGACGGAGCGCTTGCGGCACTTCGTCGCCGGCACCCATGACGTAACCGATGTTCCGCGACAGCGTCTTCACGTCCATGCGCACGGCTTTGGCCGACGCGGGACTGAACACGGCTTGGGGCGCGATATGGGGATATTCGATCGAGAGCATGGAGAGGGCCGACTCCTGACCGCCGACTGCAACAGATGCGTTCAACTCGGCGCGGGATTCGCCCGGCGGCGGGGTTACGGTGAAGTTCACCGTCGTTTGTTCGGCGGTCTCGGTGAGCGAAAACGGATGCTGCGCGGGCGTAACCGACCAGCCAGCGGGCACGCGCAGCTTGGCCGCTCCGCTCACCTTGGCGCGCATCGCGGTCACCTGGACGGCCACTTGACGAGGCTTGGCGTCGGCGAACAAAAACGATTTTTCGCTTAGAGAAACCGTGGCGGGGGGCGTGAATACTAGCGGCCGCGTCAGTTCCCCGTAGATACGATCGGTGTACCGATGCAGCACCGGCCGCGTGAGTTCCATCGACTGCCCGGCCACCGCCAATTGAAAGCGTGCGTGCAGGGCCGCAGGCTCTTCGGCATTCCGGAGCACGGCTGGATCGTTGATCGAGTACATCGCTTCGAGCTTCGGCTGGGCGAGCCAGTATTGACGAGTGAACGGCTGCGAAACCGGCACAGCCACCGACGCCGGCACCACTTCGTTCACTCCCTGCGCCAGCGGCTTGTTGATGGCCATCGGCTCGACAATACTGACGGAGTTCCATTGAACGGGAACGGACGACCGGTTGACGGCGAGCAACCGCACGTTGAGCGGCTCTCCCGGCACGGCATAGAATTTATCGGCGCTGGCATCGAGGAACAGCCCCAGGCAATCGGCTACGGTCTCGTCCAGAGTGTGCAGCTTATCGGCAATCGCTGGATGGCTCAGCTTCGCCATCGCCTGGCGGGCTGCCATCAGTGTCGCCACGGTCTTTTCCGGATGGCGAGGGTCGTAGTTCGCCTTGGCCTGCGCCAGCAGCTTGGCCGTCTCGGCGCTGCCAGGGACTCGGGCCCAGGTCGTGTCGACGCCGTCAAGCAAATCGCGCGCCGCCGGGTCGCCGGCGAGGTTGACGAAGTAGTTCATCTGCGCGCCGCGGTCCTCCCGTGCGCCCATCGCCTGGCTCCGATGTTGGCTGCGCGAAATCGCGGCCACTTCGCCGAATGACAAGCCGGTGATCGGGTCATAGGCACCCAGGTTCAGGCCGATTTTGTTCGGCATTTTCTCCGCTTCGGCCTGCATTTGCGGGGTGAACGAAGGGACGTTCAACAGCAGGCGTTTGGTCCGCCAAGGCTTCAGCTTTTGCTCTGGAAAACGAGCTGGGTCAGCGGCGGCGGCGAAGGCTTCGCGACCGAGAATTGCCGATGCCTGATGCTGGCCATGACCGTCGCGGGGCGTACCGGAGAAGCGCAGCACAATGACGTCGGGTTGGAAGTAGCGGATCGTGTAAACCACATCGCCAAGCACCTTATCCCGGTCCCACTTGGTGAGCGTTTCGGTAGCTGTTTTGGTAAAGCCGAAATCCACGGCACGCGAGAAGAACTGTTCGGCACCGTCGACGCGCCGCGCCGCGAGTAACTCCTGCGTCCGAATCACTCCCATCAGTTCGCCCTGTTCGCTGCCGATGAGGTTTTGGCCGCCCTCGCCCCGCGTGAGGGACAAGTAAGCGGTACGCAGTTGGCGTCCTCGGGCGAAATAGGCCAAAAGAGCAGTATTTTCGTCGTCCGGATGCGCGGCGATCATCAGAACGTTGCCTACGGTCTGCAGGCGTTCGAGCGACAGTTGAATCTTGGCCGAGCCCGTGATGGGACGTTCGCCGAAGGCAACAGCAAGCAGGCCTAGGGAGATGAGAAAGAGGCGAAACAAGTTCATTGGTACCTAGTGTACCCGCAGCGTCGCGGCGGGTATTAAACTTGACGCATGGTCTACGTGTTTCTTCTTGTAGCAGGCGCACTTTGCGCCGCCGATTCCAACTGGCCACAATGGCGTGGACCCACTTCGCAAGGCAGCGCTCCGACAGCCAAAAACCTGCCCGTAAAGTGGAGCGAGACCGAAGGCATTCTTTGGAAAACGAAGATGCCGAGTTGGAGCGCCGCTACGCCGGTGGTGTGGGGAGACACGATTTATGTCACGACCGCCGAAGCCGGCTTTGTGAGCGCAACCTATGAAACACGCGGCTTGCGCAAGGCCGGCGAGCCGACCAATGACAAGATCTTTCTGCTCGCGCTTCGCCGTAAAGATGGCACGGAAAAATGGCGCGTCGCGATCGACCAAGGCAACCGGCTGTGGCGGAAGCAGAACTCCTCTTCGCCTTCGCCAATCACCGACGGTCGCCATGTCTGGACCACTACCGGCCACGCCCGCCTGGGTTGCTACACCGCCGACGGCAAGCCGGTGTGGAAGCGCGACCTGATTGTCGACTACGGCGAGATCGGCATCAACCACGGCTACGCCTCTTCGCCCCTGCTCGATGGCGACCGCCTCTACCTGAACGTCATCCACGGCTTCACGACCGACAAGCCGTCCTACATTCTCGCCCTGGACAAACGCACGGGCAAGACGCTGTGGCGTCACGAGCGCCCCGCCCCGGCGCAGAAGGAATCGAAGGACAGCTACTCTACGCCGCAACTGGCGACGGTCAACGGCAAGCAGCAGTTGATCATCACCGGCGGCGACGTCGTCACCGGGCACGAACCGTCGACTGGAGTCGAACTTTGGCGCACGGGCGGATTCAATCCTGGCGCGAATCCCGCCAACCGCACGATCGCCTCGGCCGTTGTCGCTGGCGATATCGTCATTTGGGGGGCCAGCCGCGGTCGGCCGTATTACGCTTTCAAAGCCGGCAGCCCCGATCTTCTGTGGTCGAACAACCTCGGCCCCGATGTTCCCACGCCGGCCAGCGACGGCAAATATATTTACATCTTAAACGACAAAGGCATCCTGATCTGCCTGGAAATTGCGACGGGAAAGGTGATTTATGAGGGCCAACGCATCGAACTCGGGACGTACAGCTCTTCGCCGCTGCTGGCTGACGGCAAGCTTTACTGCACGAACGAGGAAGGGATCACGACGGTTGTGCAGGCCGGTCCGCTGTTTGCCGTGCTCAGTGTCAACCGCCTCGACGGCTATACGCTCGCCAGCCCGATTGCTGTGGACGGGCAAGTTTTCATCCGAACTGGCGAAGCGCTTTATGCCATCGGCAAGCGGTAGTTTGCAACAAACCGGGAACGATTTTTGTCCGACGGTCGTTAGGTTAAGAGTAGGAGCAATTGAACTCATGAATTATCGCAACGTATTTCTGTCTGGATTGTTATTGGCTACTGCCAGTTTTGGCGCAGACACCGGACTGCTCAACTTGGTGATGCCCGATGCCAAAGTAGTCGCTGGCGTCGACGTGACTCGCGCCAAGGCGTCGGCGCTGGGCCAACTTTTCATGCAGAATATGAATCTGCACGACGATGAACTCGGCAAGTTTAGCTCGCTGACGGGTTTCGATCCCCGGCGTGACCTGTTGGAGGTTGTGATGGCGTCGATTGACACCAATACGAAAGGGCAAAACGCGCTGATGCTCGTCCGGGGCAACTTCGATGCCGCCCGCATCAAAACCTTCCTTGCCAAGAACGGCCTGACCACCGTGCAGTCGATCGAAGGCGTTGATTTATTTTCGAAGAAAGGCGATAGCAACGGCATCGCCTTCTTCGACGGCGGCTTGGCCGCGGCGGGGGACGCCAGCGCCGTTAAGGCTGCGATCGCTCGTCGAGGCGGCGGAGCGACGCTACCTGCCGCGCTGTTCGCTAAGATCCAGGACATGAGCCGCGACAACGACATTTGGATGGTCACTTCCGTCCCGGTGGCGCAGTTTGCTGGCAAAATGCCTGGCGGCACTCCGGAGCAAATCGGCGGCATGATGAAGGGCGACATGTTCAGCAGCGTCGAGCAGGCCTCGATGGGCGTGAAGTTTGCCGCCACGATGCTCAATGTAACTCTGGAAGCCGTCGTTCGCAGTGAGAAGGATGCCACCGCCATGGCCGACGTGGCCCGCTTCCTAAGCGGCATGGTGCAAATGAATCGCGACAAATCGGAGGTCGCTGGACTAGCCTCGGCTCTCGATTCGATGAAGCTCACGACCGACGCCAAAAACGTTCGGATGACGATGTCGGTGCCGCAGGCCGAGGTCGAGAAGATGATGAAGCAAGATTCTAAGCACAAGACTCCTACGGCCAAGATCTAACGGCTGTTTCGGAGCTCCTCTAACAACCATCTAGCGCGCAAGCTGGCATTGCGAAGGCCGATCTCATCCGGGCGAACACCCTGGAGACGATAGACCTCCGCCACCCGCGCCGCCGCTGCGGCGCACTCTCGGTGTTGCGTGAAATCGGTCGCTACGCAGGACCGCCGCATTACGGCGTCAAGATACTCTCCCACCGGCCCTTTGGCTAAAAGACGTTCTTCTAAATCGCCCGGCTCGGTGCGGGCGATTTCGATTTGTGGTCGCTCGGCCGGCATCTCCGACAGGTCTCCAAACTGGTCGGCCCAGCGCGACCACTGGTCGGGCAGAAAAGCGCGCACGTGCTGTGCAATTCGAATCAGAATTGCCCGCCGCATGCCGCCTTCCAGTTCCACGTCGCCAATCCACGCCGTCTCGTAGTCTTCGGGTGTTCCGCGCGCTTCGAAGGCCGCGGTCACCGCTTCCACGGCCAGGGACGGGGCCACCTTCTCCGCCGCCCGAAGGAGCAATTCAACGTCTTCCAGCCGCGCCCGGCTCTTGGGGAAATTGGCGAAGAGCAGCGGAAACAGATCCGACCGGTCCGCCGCCGCTGGAACATGAAAAGCACCGGCGCGGAGGGCTTCTTCCACCAGTTCTGGCCTTCGTTCCACGAGAAAGGTAAAGGCTCGGCCCCGATAGTCAGCCAGCCACGCGGCCGCTTGGCGGACCGGTGCTTCCTGCGCCAGCCGCAGCGCCTGCTCTGGATCCACCTCGGCAAGCAAGGCGGTTGCGGCCGCCATATAGAAGCCTCTCGCCTCTTCGCTGCGAGCGCCCGCCATGGCACTCAAACCTCGCTGCACGAGCCGCAGACGGGTTTCTTTATCGGTCACTAGCTCGGCGGCCGAAAACAACGTGTCGGCCCGCATCAGGGGCGTTTCCAAAATTGCCGCCTGTTCAATTTGAAGAATCAGTTCCGATGGGGCGGCGCTGGCGATTGCGATAAAGCCCA
>JANXMS010000424.1 GCA_025354525.1 Acidobacteriota bacterium | reverse complement strand
ACGTTTGTCCCAGCTCAAGGCCCCGTCAATGCATGCGCTTGTCGTCGATCTCGCCGAGGCTCTCTCCCCCTTCCTCTCTCCCGACATTGCTCCGGATCTCTTCAGACGTCGCGGATTTGCCCTCTGTTACGTCAAGACTTGCTATAATTGTCGCCAAACAGGCGGTGGGACGAGAGTGAAAACCAGCCTTTGGTTTTCCTCGCTTTCCACGGCCCTCCATTTTTACGGCCGACCTCAAGGACCAAGTACGCTTGGTCGCCCCTCGCTGGAGAACTTCAACGGGCGTTTCTACTCACCTCATACAGCGAAGAACCGAAAAAAGGCATCATCGCGGAGAGACGGCTTTGGGGTGCTGGGGCGGCATGGTAAAGAGGCAGTTGAAGGTCAGAAGGGGGCACCTTCCGCCAGCATTGCGCTGGGCGGTCGCGTGACGGAGACAGTTCCTCGTTCTTAGACCGTCTAGTCGGCCGGAGTTGGTTCCTAGGTACGTTATTATGACTTAGTACGCTTCCCTAGAACTATGCGCGAGCGAAAGTCCACTTCCCGACGACGAGGCCGATTATGAATCCAATCAGTACCCCCCGCCCGAGAAAGAAGGCTCTGGCCGACGCGATGCTAGACGGGAATTCCGTTGGCGCCGCATCTCGCCGCGGATCCGCCGAGCAGACCAGCGACGCGCGACTGCGACTAATCCTCGGTGCCATGGTTTCCTTCCGCGACGGCGACTTCACCATGCGCCTGCCAATCGACTGGCCGGACACTGAAGGACAGATCGCCGGGGTCTTCAACCAAGTGATTGCTCAAAAGCGGCGGATTTCCAGAGAGTTCTCGAATTTGAGTGAAAGCGTTGGAAAGGAAGGACGGCTGAAGCAGAGGATGTCTCTCCCGGGCGCGCTAGGGGGGTGGGCCAGCGATGCTGATTCCATCAACATGCTCATTGATGACCTCGTCCGCCCGACCACCGAAAGCGCGCGAACGATTGGCGCCGTGGCGAAAGGCGACCTGGGTCAATCCATGGACCTGGAGGTGGATGGTCGACCGCTGAAGGGCGAATTTCTGCGCACTGCGAAGCTCGTGAACACGATGATTGAGCAGCTCGCCGTTTTTACTTCGGAGGTGACGCGTGTGGCGCGCGAGGTGGGAACCGAGGGCAAGCTGGGCGGTCAGGCCCAAGTGCCGGGCGTTTCCGGCGTGTGGAAAGACCTCACCGACTCCGTGAACCAGATGGCCGGAAATCTGACGGCGCAGGTCCGCAACATTGCCGATGTAACGATCGCGGTGGCGAACGGCGATCTTTCGAAGAAAATTACGGTGGACGTCCGCGGCGAGATCTTGCAGTTGAAAGAAGCCACGAACACAATGGTTGACCAGTTGCGATCCTTCGCATCCGAGGTAACGCGTGTGGCGCGCGAAGTGGGTACCGATGGTCGGCTGGGTGGGCAGGCGGTGGTGCCGGGCGTCGCGGGAACGTGGAAGGATTTGACTGATTCCGTGAACGCAATGGCGACGAATCTAACGGCCCAAGTTCGCAACATTGCCACGGTGACAACTGCCGTCGCCCGTGGTGACCTGTCGCGAAAGATTACGGTGGATGTGAAGGGCGAAATTCTGGAGTTGAAGGAAACCATTAACACAATGGTGGATCAGCTCAATGGCTTCTCTTCGGAAGTCACCCGCGTAGCTCGCGAGGTGGGTACGGAAGGAAAACTGGGCGGCCAGGCGATGGTACCCGGGGTCGGCGGCACGTGGAAGGATTTAACTGACTCCGTGAACTCGATGGCGTCGAATTTGACGGGTCAAGTCCGTAATATTGCCGACGTGGCGACGGCGATTGCGCGCGGCGACCTTTCGTCCAAAATCACCGTGGAAGTGAAGGGCGAAATTCTCGCGCTGAAAAACACCATGAACACCATGGTGGACCAGCTCAACAGCTTTGCTTCGGAAGTTACCCGTGTGGCTCGCGAGGTGGGCACGGAAGGTAAGCTGGGCGGCCAGGCGCAGGTGCCGGGGGTGGCCGGCACGTGGAAGGATCTTACCGACAACGTGAACTTCATGGCCTTCAACTTAACAGGCCAGGTGCGTAACATTGCCGAGGTAACAACGGCCGTTGCGAACGGCGACTTGTCGAAGAAGATTACCGTGGACGTGAAAGGCGAGATCCTGGAGCTGAAGAACACGATCAATACGATGGTGGTGCAGCTCAATGGCTTTGCTTCGGAAGTTACCCGCGTTGCGCGCGAGGTAGGCACGGAAGGAGAGTTGGGCGGGCAGGCCGAGGTTCGCGGGGTGGCGGGTACGTGGAAGGATCTGACGGACTCCGTGAACGCGATGGCGACGAACTTGACGTCGCAGGTTCGTAATATCGCTGAGGTAACGACGGCAGTGGCGAACGGTGACTTGTCGAAGAAGATCACCGTCGATGTCCGCGGCGAGATTCTCGAGTTGAAGAACACGATCAACACGATGGTCGATCAACTCAACGGCTTCGCGGGCGAGGTAAGTCGCGTGGCGCGCGAAGTGGGTACGGAAGGAAAGTTGGGCGGCCAGGCCCAGGTGCCGGGGGTTGCCGGTACGTGGAAGGACTTGACCGATCACGTCAATTCGATGGCGTCAAATCTAACGGGCCAAGTTCGGAACATCGCCAATGTGGCGACGGCGGTGGCGAACGGCGACTTGTCGAAGAAGATTACAGTGGACGTGAAGGGCGAAATTCTGGAGCTGAAGAACACCCTGAACACCATGGTGGACCAGTTGAACGCGTTCGCTTCCGAGGTATCCCGCGTGGCCCGCGAGGTGGGTACGGAAGGTGAGCTCGGCGGTCAGGCGCAGGTGCGGGACGTCGCCGGTACGTGGAAGGATTTAACCGACAACGTCAACTCGATGGCCAACAATTTGACGTCGCAGGTACGGAACATCGCCGACGTTACGACGGCTGTGGCGCGCGGCGACTTGAGCCGCAAGATTACCGTGGAAGTGAAAGGCGAAATCCTCGAGTTGAAAAACACCATCAACACGATGGTGGATCAACTGAATGGGTTCGCGGGCGAGGTCAGCCGCGTGGCTCGCGAAGTGGGAACCGAAGGTAAGCTGGGTGGTCAGGCGCAGGTGCCGGGCGTGGCCGGGACGTGGAAGGACTTGACCGATAACGTCAACTTCATGGCGTCGAATCTGACGGGTCAGGTTAGAAATATCGCGGATGTGGCAACGGCTATCGCGAAGGGGGATCTTTCGTCGAAAATCACCGTAGAGGTGAAGGGCGAGATTCTGGCCCTGAAGAATACGATCAATACAATGGTCGACCAGCTGAATGCGTTTGCGGGCGAAGTGACCCGCGTGGCTCGCGAGGTGGGTACGGACGGAAAACTGGGCGGGCAGGCGACGGTGGAGGGCGTGGCGGGTACGTGGAAGGATCTCACGGAGAACGTCAACTCGATGGCCTCGAATCTCACCGGTCAGGTTCGAAATATCGCCGAAGTGACGATTGCTGTGGCGAACGGCGACCTTTCGAAGAAGATCACCGTGGAGGTGAAGGGCGAGATTCTCGCGTTGAAGAACACCATCAACACGATGGTGGATCAACTCAACAGCTTCGCGGCAGAGGTAAGCCGCGTGGCCCGCGAAGTGGGTACCGACGGCAAACTGGGCGGCCAGGCGCGCGTGCCGGGTGTGGCTGGGACGTGGAAGGATCTCACGGACAACGTTAACTCAATGGCGTCCAATTTGACAGGCCAAGTCCGCAACATTGCGGACGTGGCGACAGCGATTGCGCGGGGGGATCTGAGCCGGAAAATCACGGTCGATGTAAATGGTGAAATTTTGCAGCTCAAGGAAACCATGAACACCATGGTGGAGCAGCTTTCGGCCTTCGCTTCCGAAGTAACCCGCGTGGCTCGCGAAGTTGGCACGGAGGGTAAGCTGGGCGGTCAGGCGGCGGTGCCCGGCGTCGCGGGCACGTGGAAAGATCTTACTGATAACGTGAACTCGATGGCATCGAACCTAACCGGCCAGGTTCGGAATATCGCCGAGGTGACGATTGCCGTCGCCAGCGGCGACCTTTCGAAGAAGATTACGGCCGACGTCCGCGGTGAGATTCTCCAGTTGAAGGAAACCATCAACACGATGGTCGAGCAGCTTCGCTCGTTTGCGTCGGAGGTGACCCGCGTGGCGCGCGAGGTGGGTACCGATGGCCGGTTGGGCGGGCAGGCCGTGGTTCCGGGCGTCGCGGGAACGTGGAAAGATTTGACGGACTCAGTCAACACGATGGGGGCGAACCTGACGGCACAGGTTCGGAACATTGCCGAGGTCACTACGGCGGTAGCGCGTGGCGATTTGAATCGTAAGATTACCGCCGACGTGAAAGGCGAAATTCTCGAGCTGAAAAACACGATCAACACGATGGTGGATCAGCTCAACTCGTTCGCCGGCGAAGTCACCCGCGTCGCGCGCGAAGTGGGTACGGAAGGTAAGCTGGGCGGCCAAGCCATGGTGCCGGGCGTGGGCGGAACCTGGAAGGACCTTACCGACAACGTGAATTTCATGGCCTCGAACTTGACGGAGCAAGTTCGAGGCATCGTGAAAGTGGTTACGGCCGTTGCGAACGGCGACCTGACACAGCGCTTGACGGTGCAGGCGAAGGGCGAGGTGGCGGCGCTGGCCGATACCATTAATAACATGACCGTAACCCTGGCTACGTTTGCCGACCAAGTGACCAACGTCGCCCGCGAGGTGGGCGTGGAAGGGCGGCTTGGCGGCCAAGCGAACGTGCCCGGGGCGGCCGGAACGTGGAAGGACTTGACTGGCAACGTGAACCTGCTGGCCGCCAACCTGACGACTCAGGTGCGCGCCATTGCGGAAGTTGCCACGGCGGTTACGAAGGGAGACTTGACGCGGTCGATTCAAGTGGAAACGCGCGGCGAAGTGGCCGAGTTGAAAGACAACATCAACACGATGATCTCCAACTTGCGCGAAACGACCGAGAGCAATCGAGAGCAGGACTGGGTAAAGACAAACCTTGCCAAGTTTACCGGCATGTTACAAGGCGAGCGCGAGTTGAGAACGGTCGGCCAAATGCTGCTGAGTGAGTTGGCTCCGTTGGTGCGGGCTCGCCAGGGAACGATTTACCATTTGGCCGGGACGGACGACGCTTCAGAATTGAAACTGCTTTCGAGCTATGCCGATCAGGGCAATACAGGCTTTGCCGACAGTATCCGGTTGGGAGAGGGGCTGGTTGGACAGTGCGCGGTGGAAAAAAAGCGCATCCTTCTTACGGACGTTCCGTCAGACTTCATCAAAATCGCGTCGAGTTTGGGAAGTGCCAGTCACCTTAGCATCATCGTGCTCCCTGTTCTGTTCGAAGGGCAAACCAAGGCGGTTATCGAACTAGCGGCGATGGAGCATTTCAATGCCGGATCCTTAGCGTTTCTCGACCTGCTGACCCAGAGTATCGGGGCTGTATTCAACACGATCGAGGCGACGATGCGCACGGAAGGCCTGCTGACCCAATCGCAGCAATTGACCGTTGAGCTGCAATCTCGCCAGACCGAACTACAGCAGACGAACGAGGAGTTAGGAACTAAGGCCCGCTTGCTGGCCGAACAGAACGCCGAGGTGGAACGCAAGAATGCCGAAGTGGAACAGGCGCGCCATGCTCTGGAGGAAAAGGCCGCCGAACTGGCGCTTACTTCAAAATACAAGTCCGAGTTCCTGGCGAACATGTCTCACGAGTTGCGCACCCCGTTGAACTCGATCCTAATTCTGAGCCAACAACTGGCCGAAAACTCCGCGAGCAATCTCACCACAAAACAAGTGGAATTCTCGCGCAACATTAACTCGTCTGGATCTGACTTACTCAATCTTATCAATGACATTCTTGACCTGTCGAAGATCGAATCCGGCACTGTAAGCGTCGATGTCGAGGAAATCAGCTTCCATGGATTGCGCGAGAACATTGACCGGAACTTCCGTCACGTGGCCGAGGCAAAGAACTTACCCCTCTATGTTGACTTTTCCGACGCCTTGCCGCGTTCAATGGAGAGCGACCCCAAACGCCTGCAGCAGATTCTAAAGAACCTCCTATCCAACGCGGTAAAGTTCACGACACAGGGGAGAGTGGACGTTCGGGTTAGCTTGGCGACCCACGGATGGAGCGTAGATCATCCGGTGCTGGTGGCCTCACCTGAAGTGGTCGCTTTTGCCGTCTCCGATACTGGAATCGGCGTAGCTCCCGAAAAACAACGGCTAATTTTCGAAGCATTCCAGCAGGCCGATGCGGGCACCTCCCGCAAGTACGGAGGCACTGGCTTGGGCCTTGCCATCAGCCGCGAATTGGCGATTCTCCTCGGCGGGGAAATTAAGCTCGTGAGTACCCATGGAACGGGAAGTACGTTCACGTTGTTCCTGCCCCTGAACTACGCGGGGCCGAATAGTTCTCGGGCCTTTCCATTCCGAGTCGCTACGAGCCAGCCAACGAGGCCGCATTCCCTGGCTGCGCTCCCAGTAGCACGGGACGAGATCATTTACGACGACCGCGACTTGATCACACCGGACCAGCCCGTGCTTCTGATCATCGAAGACGACCCGCATTACGCGCGGATCTTACTCGGCCTAGCTCGCGACAAGGGTTTCAAAGGCATCGTAACGGCCAGAGGCGCGCACGGACTTTCTCTGGCGCGGCAGTACCGGCCGGCCGCTATTTCGTTGGATATTTTTTTGCCGGATATGTTGGGCTGGACGGTGTTGAATCAGTTAAAACTCGATCCGACGCTTCGTCACATTCCAGTGCAGATCGTCACCTTGGAAGAAGAGCAACACCATGGCTTGGCCCACGGTGCCTTCTCCTATCTTGTGAAGGAACCGACTACGGAGGGTCTGGAGAGTGCGTTCGACCGGATCCGGGACTTTACGATTCCCCGCACGAAGCGGCTACTAATTGTTGAAGACAATCAAATTGAGCGCCAATCGATCATTGAGTTACTCGGACACACGGATATCGAGATCTCAGCCGTGGCGACGGGCGGCGAGGCGTTGCAAGCGATGCTTGAGCATCGCGTAGACTGTGTCGTCCTCGACCTGCGACTTCCAGACATGAGTGGCTTTGAGCTCTTGGAGGAAATCCATAAGTCTCCAGAATTGACGCTTGTGCCGGTGGTCGTTTTCACGGGCAAAGAGCTTTCTGACGGGGAGCAAACGCGTCTGAAAGCGATGGCCAAGAGTATCGTGATGAAGGATGTGCAATCTCCCGAGCGTTTGCTGGACGAGACGGCACTGTTCCTTCATCGCGTAGTTACTGAACTGCCGGTGGAAAAGCAAAAAATGCTGGAACTGCTCCACGGCTCCAATGAGGTGCTGCGTGGTCGCAAAATTCTAGTTGTTGATGACGATGCCCGCAACATTTTCGCCTTGACGTCGCTTCTAGAGAACAACGAGATGAACGTCATGAGCGTGACCAGCGGACAGGCCGCGATCGACATAATTCGAAGCACTACTGATCTGAACATCGTGCTGATGGACATTATGATGCCCGACATGGACGGCTATGAAACGATGAGAGAGATTCGCCGATGGCCGGAATTCCGGACGTTGCCGATCATCGCACTCACCGCGAAAGCAATGAAAGGAGATCGCGAGAAGTGCCTGGTCGCGGGTGCTAGCGACTACATTTCCAAACCCGTTAATACGGACCAGCTACTTTCACTTTTGCGAGTTTGGTTATTCCGATGAGTATAATGTTCCGGCGATCAAAGTTGAGCCGCGAGAGGTTGCATGTTCGCTCGTGAAGCCGCTCGCATCAATATCCTAATCGTGGACGATGAGCCTAAGAATCTCTCTGTGCTGGAGACTTTGCTGGACGATGCAAGGTATCGGATTGTGAGGGCTGAATCCGCGGACAAGGCTCTTTTGGCACTCATTGCGGATGAATTCGCGCTCCTCATTCTCGATGTACGGATGCCAGGAATGAATGGGCTGGAACTGGCCCACATGATCAAGGCACGCAAGAAGACCGCGCACGTGCCGATTATCTTTCTTTCGGCCTACTACAACGAAGACCAGCACCCCATGGAAGCCTACAGTACAGGCGCTGTGGACTTCCTGCACAAGCCGGTAAATGCGTCGATTCTCCGTTCGAAAGTAGCGGTTTTCGCTGAGTTGCACCTGCGAAATCTTGAGAACGCCGCCGTGAATCGAGAGCTTCTGGCCGAGATCGCGCAGCGCCGACAGATTTCGGAGCAACTGTCCCGCCTGAATGAAACGCTCGAAGAGCGCGTACGCGAGCGGACCGAAGCGCTTCGCGAAAAGGAGTTGCGACTTCGCCAAGCGGCGGATTCGGCGCGCCTGACATACGTGGAAGTGGACTTTCTGCATGGCCAGGTTCGCAAGGCGGAGAACTTCGCAACCGTGATGGGATATTCTCCGACGGCCGACGAGGAAGCTCAAATGGCCAGCGGCCCCGGGCAACTAATTCTGCACGTCCTGGAGCAGGATCGGGAGCGCGTGGCGCAGCGCTTGTCGGCGAACGTCTCTGCCACCGTTCCCGCCAAGATCGATTACCGCGTCCTCGGCGAGAACCAAGTTGTGCGATGGATTCAAAGCGAATGGTTCGTCGAATCCGATGCGGACGGCAAGCCGGAAAGCGCCATTCTCATTAACCTCGACGTAACCGAGCGCAAAGAGGCTGGGGACCGACTGCGAGAGAGCGAAGAGCGCTATAGACAGCTCGCCGATTCGATGCCGCAGATGGTGTGGACCGCTAATGGATCCGGCGAACTCGATTACTACAACGCCAGATGGTGCGAGTTCACCGAAATCGGTCCCGAACAATACGGAAACTTCGCGAATTGGTTGCCGATGTTGCATCCGAACGATGCAGACAGAACGATCAGTGCGTGGCGCACCTCGGTGAATGCAGGCACCCCCTATCGCGCGGAGTGCCGCTTGTGGGACCGGCGGCTAAACTGCTACGCGTGGTATCTGGGTAGTGCGGTGCCGGTGCGGAATGACCTGGGACAGGTTGTCCGCTGGATCGGCACTTGTACGGAAATCGACGAACAAAAGCGAACCGAAGAGGCACTTCGTCGGGCGAATCTGGCACTGGAAGATTTCGCATATGCCGCCTCCCACGACTTACAAGAACCGCTTCGCAATATGGCCATCTACACGCAGCTACTAAAGCACAAGCTCGATGCCCAACTTACGGTCGAGGCGGCGGGCTTTATGAAAGTGATTATCGACGGAGCACAGCGAATGGCTCGCTTGGTATCGGATTTGCTGGCGTTTACGGAGGTATCCAATTTTGATCGGAGGGAAGTCAGTGCGATAGATGCAAACGAGGTTCTTGATCGGGTCTTGATTGACCTGGAACAAGCTGCTTTGGAATCCGGGGCGGAGATCACGCGCGACGAATTGCCCTCGGTTTCTGTACAGGAGGTCCACTTACAACAGCTCTTTCAAAATCTTGTCGGGAACGCACTGAAGTATCGTCGGGACGGTCGGGCTCCCCGCGTTCATATCTCGGCACATCGGCAGACTGGCGAATGGCAGTTTTGCATTAACGACAACGGGATTGGCGTCGCTCCGGAGCATCGCGAAAAAATCTTTGGAATTTTTAAGCGTCTCCATGCAAAGGGCGGGAAATACGAGGGTACCGGCATCGGTTTAGCCATTTGCCAGCGGATTGTCGGGAACTATGGCGGCCGGATTTGGCTGGAATCGGAAGTTGGCCAGGGAACGACCTGCCACTTCACCATCCCTTATGAAGCTACATTCCACTAACAGTGGACACATCGGCGCTCCACTTCTTACTCCACTTCGCGCTTGGTAACTCCTGTCGATGGATGTCCAGCCTTGCCGTCAGGGCGTCAAAAGTAGTACGGTATCTGCCGAGCTTACTCGCCGCCGTTTTGACAACACCGATGCATTGCCTCAAGACCGCCAGAATCCGCTGCTTCTTCCAACGCTGCTACGCCAACCCAAATTCCGCCATCTTTTCGTAAAGAAGTCGTCGCTGTATGCCAAGTATCCGCGCGGCCTCGGCCTTGTTCCCCATGGCATCCAGCAACGCGGCCCGAACCAGATGAGCCTCAACCCTTCGAATTACATTCCAATAGCCTTCACGGTGCGGAATGTGGGATTCGAAAGTGCCTGCCTCCGTGGAAGGACGATGGGCGATCTGAATGCAATCCGGCGTGATCACGCCCCCAGGTGCCAATACAATCGCGCGGGCAATCACATTCTCAAGCTCCCGAACGTTGCCCGGCCAAGAATGCGAAATGATCCGTTCCAAGGCATCCTCTCGTAAACTCACTGGCCGGTCTGAGCGGCCCAGGAATCGCTGCACGAGCAATGGGATATCTTCCGCCCGATTCCTCAATGGCGGGAGATGAATCGAGAAGACATTCAACCGGTAGTATAGATCCTCTCGGAAACGCCCCAGCGATCCACTGGGCGAAAGATCTTGTGCCGTGGCTGCAATCAGTCGGCAGTCCACCGCAATCGGATGATTGCTGCCCAGCCGTTCAATCGTCCGCTCCTGCACCGCCCGCAACAACTTGGCTTGTAATCCCATCGATAACTCGGCCACTTCGTCCAGAAACAACGTGCCGCCTTGCGCCTGTTCAAATCGTCCAATCCGGCGGGCCACGGCATTGGTAAACGCGCCCCTCTCATGCCCGAATAATTCCGCCTCCAACAAATTCTCCGGGATCGCAGCGCAATTCACCTTCACCAGCGGTGATTTTGCTCGCTGACTAAATTCATGAATTGCATTTGCCACTAACTCCTTGCCCGTGCCCGATTCGCCGGTCAAGAGTACGGTCGCCTCGGAATTCGCCACGCGTCCGATCATCTTATAAACCTCCTGCATCGGCAGGCTGTGCCCCACCATTCCAGGAATCGTCGCCGCCCGCGGAGTTGTATCGCGCAGTCTCCGGACCTCTATTTCAAGCTTTCGGTACTCGAGCGCCCGGCCAATCAGCACGAGCAAATGATCGTCGTTGATCGGCTTCGATAGGTAATCAAACGCTCCGTTCTGCGTCGCTCGAATCGCACTGCTACTCGTCGTGTCGGCTGTCATGATCAGCACGGCGGCATCGGAGCGGCCGGCTCGCAGTCGCTGTAACACGGTGATGCCGTCAATGTCCGGCAGTCGAACGTCTAATAGAATCAGGTCCGGCTCCTCGTGAAGCGCGAGCGCCAGACCGACTTCCCCACACTCTGCGCGCAAGACCTCGTAGCCCTCGTCTTCCAGCAATAAGGATAGCGATTGAAGCGCCGTTCGCTCATCCTCTACCACCAGGATTTTGGTCCTCATGTCCGTCGGCCCGCCTGCAGAATCACTCGAAATCGGGCCCCACGTGTCCCCTGCTCGGACGATATGCTCGCCCCCATCTTTTCGAGCAAAGTTTTGGTCACGGCCAACCCCAAGCCACTGCCCCCGACCTTTGTCGTGTAAAACGCTTCAAACATATGTTCCCGCTGTTCGTCACTTAACCCTGGACCGCTATCTTCAACGTCAACCACCACCCTTGATTCGTCCTGCCCTCCGTGCCAACATAACTGAGACACTTTTCGTTCCCTAATTACACAGCAGGGCGGGAAGGATTCTTCCCCATGAACAAACAGAAATCTCTTGACTCCATCCCCGCGCCGTCCTCCCCCCATCCCAATCCCGAAGTC
>JANXMS010000423.1 GCA_025354525.1 Acidobacteriota bacterium | reverse complement strand
CGGAGATCGTCTTGGTAGGGGAGGAGGGAGGGGCCGGAAGGGGGACGGCTAGGGACACTTCCAATTATAACTGGTCTCTTTTGCCATTTTCAGTGCTTTCAGGCTATTATGATGAAAACACAAAGGAACCCGAGCTCAATGCTACAAGCATGATGGCTTTCCGGACGGGCTCTAAGTACGTGCCACCATGCCGCGTTCTGCATCCGTATCCGGAGAAACGCTTCTTCGCGTCACGACCTTAGACAGGAGCCGTATGCGGTAACTCTGCACGTACGGATCTGTGCGGGGGGCGGGCAGAAATGGCCGTCCCTACCGCGACCGGTCAACCGAAGCGTGAACCCAACCCGAATCCCGATTGAGAAGAAAGAGAGTATCCGTTTGGGTCGAAAACCTTTGCTCGTCCACTGCTCAATTGGCGGTCGCCGAGTGACGTGTTCACCTCGGTGATCGAGAGAGCGACATTTTCGAGCTATTCTGTGCCGCGCGCGACGAACAAACCCACTTTTTGTTCCGGACCTGCGTGGACCGCTTGCTGTCGCCTGCGGGCGGCACATCGACGCCTCGCTCCGGCTCCTGAGAACTTTTTGTACCGACGCCTCTACCAAAACCGGCAACAGCATCCGCCTCGTCATCCTATCCGACAAAGCCATTTCGACCCCCACCGAAATCCGCGTCGGCGGGAACGTCCAAGCCGCCAACCTCCAACATAAGGTGGACCCTGTCTATCGCCCCTCGCCCGACAAGCCCGCATCAAAGGCACCCTCCGCTTCAACATCTACCTCACCGCCGAAGGAACCGTCGAACGCGGCCTCCTCGTCTCCGGCCACCCTTTGCTCGTTTCGACCGCCACCGAGGCCGTCACCCAGTACCGATACACCCCCACCCTGCTCAACGGCAAGCCCGTCTCCGTTCAAGTCGAAGTCGACGTCGACTTCAAACTCTAACCAACCCCCGCCTCCCCGAACGTCGCCATACCCTCATAAAGCGCCACCGCTGCCTCTAACACAGGCATCGCCAGCGCAGCCCCCGAACCCTCTCCCAATCGCAAGTCGAGATCCAGCACCGGCCATACGCCAAGTTTTTCCAGCAACCGACGGTGCGGCCTCTCCGCCGATACATGCGAAAACACCAGATAAGGCATCACTCGCGCATCAATCGCCCCCGCCGCCAACGCCACCGCCGAAGCAATGAACCCGTCGACCACCACTGGCATCCCCCGCTCCGCCGCCCCCAATAAAAATCCCGTCATCGTCGCCATTTCGAACCCTCCGAAAGCCCCCAAAATTCCCACCGCGTCGGAAACCCCCGCATGACGCGCCAACCCCCGGCCTACCACCTCCGCCTTCCGCCGAATCCCCGCCTCGTCCAGCCCCGTCCCCGCCCCAACGGCCTCTTCCGGCCCAATCCCGCAGTATGCACAAAACAACGCGCTCGCCGCGGTCGTGTTCCCGATCCCCATCTCCCCTACCCCCGCCACATCGCAAGCCAACCCCCGCGCCAACCCCGCCCCGTTCTCCAAAGCACGCTCCACCTGCTCTGCACTCATCGCCGGGCCATTCACGAAATTCGCCGTCCCCCGTCCCAACCTTCGATCCACCGTCCCGGCCACTAACTCCCCATCCACCCCACAATCCACGATCAGCGTCTCCATCCGAGCCTGCTTGCAAAGCACGTTAATCGCCGCCCCTCCCGCCAAAAAGTTCGCTACCATCTGCCCGGTCACCGCCTTCGGAAACGCGCTCACGCCCTCTTCCGTCACCCCATGGTCCCCACAAAAAACTACCATCGACCGCCGAGCCACTTGAGGCCGCTCTGTCCCCTGAGCCAGCGCCAACTGTAATACTAACTCCTCCAGCCGACCCAAGCTCCCCGGCGGCTTAGTCAGCGAATTCCATCGAGCCACCACTAACTCCTCTAACTTCCTATCCGCTGTCTCTCGAATCTCAAATCGCAATGGAAATCACCTCTAAATAGTCTTGCTTCATGTCCACCCACTCCCCGCCCACAAGCATCTGCCGCAGCACCGCATTCACCCCCGCATGGGCCACAATCGCGCACCCTTCCCCCAGCGCCACCCGCCGCCATCCCGCCACCACCCGTTCCACGAAATCCCCCCAAACCTCCCCTCCCGGCGGCCTCACGCCAAACCAATCCGCCTCCGCCGCCGGGTACTCCGCCACAATCTCCTCCCACGTCTTCAACTCCCACTCACCTAAGTCCCGCTCCGCCCACTCCGGCACCACCTCTAACTCACGACCCGGAAACAGTAATTCAGCCGTCCGTCGAGCCCGCCGTAAAGGACTGGTCAAAATCCGAGACACCACTAACTCACTAACACCAATACTCTCACTACTTAACTCAACATCCGTGCTCCCCACAAACACCCCCGTCACGGTCGTCCGCCCATGCCGAATCACATAGACCACGCCAGCACCCCCAGCGAAGCCGCTTCGGAAACCTGGCAAACCGCCCCCAAACAATCCCCCGTCACCCCTCCCAACCGCCGCAAAAACCACCCTCGCATTACCACCAACACCAGCAAATTCACGGCCACCAGGGCCACCCCCGACCGTCCCGCCAACACCGCCAACGCCCCCATCTGCAACGCCACCAAAAACACCGCCCCCCGCGGCAAACTGTCACCAAACGCCTTCCCCAACCCCGACCCCACTCCCGGTGCCGAAGCCGCCAACAGCACCATCATTGCCCGCGAAATCCCAAACACCGCCGGCAAAACTCGCCCAACGTCCCCCTGTACCAACACCAACCCCTGCCACCGCCAAACGAACGAAGCCACCAAAGCCAACGCCCCGTGCGCCCCAATTCTACTGTCCTTCAAAATCGCCAACATCTTCTCCCGGCTCCGGTACCCCCGCACCGCGTCGCACACATCCGCCAACCCGTCTTCGTGCAACCCACCCGTCAAAATCGCCAGCAAAATCACGATTCCCAACGGACCCATCGGCAGCGCCCAAAGCCCCGCCGCCCCCAACCCAAGCGCCGCCCCCACCAACGGAAACGCCCAAGCCCCCCGTCCCAACGGCCGGTCCGGCGCGGGGCAGGGAAGGATAGTCAGGAACTGAATCGCCTGCCTCATTTCAACCGCAACCCCGCTCCAAAAATCATAAACCACCCCTCCACCGCCCGCTCCATCGCCTCCTGATTCAGCCGCCCCGCCCGATCCCGAAACGCCCGCGCCAACTTGTTCTCCGGCACAATCCCGCAGCCCACTTCGTTCGTCACCACCACGCAAGGCAGCGCCGAAGCCGCCATCTCATCCAACATTGCCAGCATGTCCACCTCCGCCCCCGACAACATCACGTTCGTTAACCACAGCGTCAAACAGTCCACCACCAACACGTCCAACCCTTCCTCCACCCGCCTGACAGCCGCCCCTAAGTCCAGCGGCTCTTCGACGGTCGTGAACTCATCCCCCCGCTCCACCTGATGCAGCCGAATCCGCTCCGCCATTTCCTCATCGAACGCCTGCGCCGTCGCCAAAAAGCCCCGCCGCGGCCCAAACCGCCGCGCAATCTCCAGCGCCTTCCGGCTCTTCCCGCTGCGACTCCCGCCGCCCACTAGAATTATCATCGCAACTCTCCGAGAACCGCCACCACACGCCAAGTCCCTTCCGCGATAGCCGCACGCTCAAATGCAAAACACCTCGCATGCGGCTCATACCGCCTCGAAATCTCCGCACTTCGACTCGCCGCCGCCTCCCGCCCATCGCCCGCCCGCACCGCCATCTCGTCATCAAACGCCTGCGCCGTCGCCCAAACCCCCCGCCGTGGCCCATACCGCCGCGCAATCTCCAGAGCCTTCCGGCTCTTCCCGCTGCGACTCCCGCCGCCCACTAGAATAATCATCGCAACTCTCCGAGAACCGCCACCACACGCCAAGTCCCTTCCGCGATAGCCGCACGCTCAAACGCAAAACATCTCGCATGCGGCTCATACCGCCTCGAAATCTCCGCACTTCGACTCGCCGCCGCCTCCCGCCCATCGCCCGCCCGCGCCGTCGCCCAAACCCCCCGCCGGGGCCCAAACCGCCGCGCAATCTCCAGCGCCTTCCGACTCCCGCCGCCCTCTAAAATAATCATCGCAACTCTCCCAATACCGCCGCCACCGTACCGCTATGCGCCACCGCTACCCCCCAAGCCCCAGCCGCCATCGCGTCCTGTTGGAACCGGCGAAATCCCGGATGCGGCCGATATCGCTGATGGATCTCCGCGCTCCGACTCGCCACCGCCGCCACTCTCCGCCCGTCGCCCGCCCCCACCGCCGCCTCCAACTCCTCCAACAGCGCCCCAAACTCCTCCATCTCCGCCGCCGCATATCGAATCCGCTCCAGCCCCAATGTATCCACCGCCGCCCCACCTAAGTCCACCATCCTCACCCCCATCGCTGGCCAAGCCGTCCCCAACTCTTTCAAAACCTGCCCCCGCCGAGGAAAAAACGCCACCGGTTCCAACCCAAACATCGTCCCATCGCAAGCCCACTCCGCCTCCACCACGATCTGTGCCACATCCGCTGCCCCCAACTCCGGCCGCACCGCCCGCACCGCCGCCACGCAGTCCGCCGTTGACGATCCGCACCCCCGCCCCACCGGCATCTCCGTCTCCACGGTCACGGCGAAAGGCCCGTGCCCCCCCGCCAACTGCGCCGCCCGCAGGGCCTTCGTCCGGTCCGCTGGTATTACCGTCCACGCCTCGGCCACCCGCACCGTCACCACCGAACGCAACCAAGGCGCCGGCAGCGAAACCAAAAACGGCTCGCCTCCCAACGCCCCTTGCAGGATCTCTCCCACGTGCCCCATCGCTTCACCGCGACCACAGTAACCAGACAAAAAACGGCCCTCCTAATAACGCGGTCGTCACCCCCACCGGAATCTCCACCGGTGCCAAAACGCTCCGCGAAATCGCATCACAAACCACCAAAAAAGCCCCTCCCCCAAACAAACAAGCTGGCAGCAAAACCCGATGATCCGGCCCCAAAACCCGCCTCAATAGATGCGGAACAATCAACCCCACAAATGCGATCGGCCCCGTCACCGCCGTCGTCGTCCCCACGAGCACCGCCCCGGCCGCAAACCCCTGCCACGTGATCTTCCTGCAATCCACCCCCCGCCCCACCGCCCAAGCCTCGCCATACGAAACCACGTTCAAAACCCGCGCCTGCCGCAAAACCCACCAACTCACCGGAACCAGCACCAACGCCAGCCATCCCAGCACCCTGTACTCCACCGCATCAATCCCCCCCATCAACCAATGTGAAATCTGAAACGCCTTCGTCAGCCCCGCCATACTATGAAGTAACAACACAAACGCCGTACAAATGCCACTTACTGCAATCCCCGTCAGCAACAATGTAAACGAAGTAAATCGCTTCACTTGCCCTAAGGCCGCGACTAACGCAATCACAACCCCCGCCCCCACCAGTGCCGCCGCCCACACCACCGGAAACCCCGCCTCCTCGCCCGGTCCCAACGCCAATGCCGCCACCGCCCC
>JANXMS010000350.1 GCA_025354525.1 Acidobacteriota bacterium | reverse complement strand
CGTTGCCCTATCCTCCACTCAGGTGGAAAACAGTTTACCTAATCGTGACCAACTGTGTCATCCTGGTCTCGGTAATCAGCCCCTCGATACACTTAAGACTCACTTACTTTCGTGTCTAGCCAATGGGGTCCACCTCAGTGCCTAGGAACGATGAGGCGCATTGCACGTGGAGATTTGAAAGTTTTACTCTGGTATGTGTGGCTTTGGTACAACCCGTTGGTAGCGTCACTTGGGCTACGCGCGGATCGCTACGGTTGGGATTTAATGAGACGTCGCCAATCGCCAAGGTACCGTTTCTGTAATTTCCCCAGCTTCCGACGGGGGCGCCGCTGGGTTGGTTCGCGCCGGACGGGAGCGTCAGGTCCGAGTGGGGAATCCAGTCTTGGGCAGCCCAGTTTCCACGTACGAGCAAGTTGCCCCCTTGGAGTGGTTTGTCGAGTAGCTGGTTGTTACACGTGATGGTCACGAGCGAGTTCTCATAGTCGGTGGCCGGAGCATACGGGGTTGTGAACGGGCCCTCGCTGAGCGGAATGCCGCATGTTCCACCCGGGATCCACAGGGCGTGGGCGTTGAGCATCGGGTACATGACAGGTTTGTCGGTTTCAGCGGCGGCGAGACTGAAGAACTCGGATTCATTGGGGTCCCCGACAACAAGGGCGTCACCCATGTCGCCGGGAAAGTTATTAAGGTAAGCACCCTGTGAAATATAGTAACTGACCATATGTTTTGGATATATGACCCTGGGAGAGATGGCATCCGCGGTCAACCGGGGCATTTCGACGACTGTTCCCGGCACCATCAGGGCTTTGACGTCCTTATATGTTTCGGCAGCGTTTCGGAAATCGCTTACAAGCAGGCCGGCAACCTTCACTTCTTTGTACCAGAATTTCCGCCAGACTTGAATGGGGTCGGTTGTCATTACCGGCTTGCGCTTCTCCAAGGTGGTATGTCCGTCGATGTACTTGGCTAGGTGGGGGTCCTGCTCGATGTAGGCGGCCAGATAGAACTTGTCCCCGGCAAATCGGGATAGAGTGACCTCTTTCTTCGCATATCCTGTGCTGTCGGTTTTTTCGCTGCAGTGCAGGAGATCATCGCGTTTAGTTTTGTCGAGATGCTTTACGTCTTTCGAGATGTCTTTCCACGTCCACTTGGGTTCGGTAGAGCCGAATACTTGCGGCGTGCCGGAGTCGTCCTGGGCAGCGACAGGGTTCAACAAACGGGTGCCGTCCGGTAGGTCGACGCCCCAGTTTGCGATTTTTCGGTTATCCTTGTGCTCGACGAGCATAAAATGAACAACGACGTCGGTAAGTGCTTCACTCAACTGGGCGCCAATCGTAATTTTGCGTCCATCGGGGTCGGCTAATAAATTGATGAAGAAGCGCTTGTCGGTTGGATCCCAGGCGTCTGCACCGCCGACGGGGGCCGTATAATCGAGCTTGATTTTGTTAAGTTTCACTACGGTGAAACGAGCGCAGTCGGCATGGCGCTTTACGTCCATCGCCAGGCCGCCGACGGGCCGGCCGAGGCTAAGGTCCAGGGTAAGATCGCGCAACTTTGAGCAGGCCGTTTTGCCTTCGACCCAGAGTTCCTTGTCGGCGGACTTCAACTGGGAGAACTTAAAGGGCCCAGTCGGCGACGACTGGGATGAGCCGTCCCACTCTGCGTCGTAGATTTCCAAGCTACCGCTTTTGTTTGTGTGGTTGACATACACTTCGTAGTCATCGGTGCCGTCCGGACAGTGAGCGGCGAGGAGCTTTTTGATGACGAGTTTGGCCCTGCTATGGTTGGAATCTTTTTGCTCATGCAGAAGGCGACCGGCTTTGATTTTTTCTACATCGGTCATTACCTTTAACGCAGGCATCGCCTTGTTTAGCAAATTCGTATGGTAGTCGGCAATCGGTTCGGTATCGGGGTCCACGTCCAGCTTTGCTAATTCCGGGATATCGTGTTGGTAGACCTCGAGGACGAGTTCCACAACCCCCATTTCTAAATTCGGAAGAGTCTTGACGGGACGGATGCGCTTGTCGCCGGTGTCGTTAAATTCTAGGGATACGTCGAATTTGCCTGCTTGTTTACCGCGGAGCCAGAGCAAGAGCGATTTCCCTCCGACGATGTCGTCGGCCTTCAAGTCGGCGGTGAGTGGGGTCTTGCAATCGGAGTCCAGGAAGACGTCGACGTTTTGTGGTAGGCAGATCAACTTGGCCGTGGTCTTGAATGGATACTGATCTCGATTCGTCTCGGTAGCAGACACCTCAATGCGAGTCGGTGCGGGATGGTATTTGTCGGTTTCCGGTTCTCCGGTTTGGTGAGCGGCTAGGCCGCGGTCGAGCAGTACGACCTTGTATTCTTGCTCGATTTTCGCTGAAACCTCATTGATGCGCTCAAGACGGAATTTCACCAAGACGATTTCGCCAGGTTGGACTTTAACTTTGAGCGCTATTTTGTCGGGAAGCGCATGGCTGTCTTTGTGGGTGTCAGGAAGCTGGGTGGTCAGTTCGACGTCATAAGTGTTGGCGATGAGTGGGTCGGAGTAGGCGAAGCCAGCGTCATCGGTGTCCGATGGTTTGCCGTTAATGCTGACCTTTGCGTTTAAGACGCCTGCTCGTTTGTCGTCGAGGACTTGTACCCAAATAGAGCCTTTCCGCGCTGGACAATCTGATACTGCTGACCCGACCACCGCTTTATGGCGGCTATCTTCGGAGTCTTGACAGACAAGGTTTTTATCACAGATGGGGCAAAATGACATTGGGCTTTCCTTTCGCACAGATCCGCATTGCTTAGAGCAAAGGGAGGTGATGCGTCAATTGTTGAAGTACGTCTTCGCTCAGCTGGACGACCCGGCTTCGATCTCGACAATTCTTCTGCCCCCGGAACGTTCTCTCAGGCGTTCGCTGAGCAGGGAGAGCTTGATGTGACCGGGGAGTGAGGGATGAGCCAACATCTTGACAGCCCATGTCTGGTCAGGAGATCTTTCGAATTCCTCGCCAAACTCAATCATGAGATTGACCAGTGTCGAAACGGCCGACTCGCTTCGAACTCCAAAGGTTTCGCCAGAGTCTATCACTCTCTCGACGAACTCCCTGGGCTGGCGATCTTCCTGGTTTTCGTACCAAGTGGAATAGTTTGCAGCCAGGTGAGAGAGCAAGCGGCGAACGAATTCTTCGCGTCGAACAGACGTGAAAGCGTTCATTTGCGTTGGCCGGATTTGGAGCATACGTTGCGGTTTTATTAACGATGTGCCAACACCCGATTTTACTATACGCGAGCGATAGAGCGCCACGATTTCAAGTGCGGAGCGCAAGGGTCGCCTTATGGAGGAGAGAACGGGTAGCGGGCAGTTTGGAGGGGCTACGGTTGTTGGGCTTTGTCGATTTTGGCCCAGGTGTCGCGGAGTTGGACGGTGCGGTTGAAGACCGGCTTTTCGGGGGTCGAGTCGGGGTCGACGGTGAAGTAGCCTACTCGTTCGAATTGGTACTTCGTTCCCGGTGCGGCGGTGGCGACGCTGGGTTCGGCGATGGCGTTCGGCGGGATTACCAAGGACTGGGGATTGAGTTGGGAGGTGAAGTCCGAGTCGGCGGTTTCGTCTCCGGTGGTTTCGAGGAGTAGCTGGTCGTAGAGACGGGCTTCGATTTGGACACCGTGGGCGGCGGAAACCCAATGGATGGTCGACTTGACCTTGCGGCCGTCGGGGGAGTTTCCTCCACGGGAGGCGGGGTCGTAGGTGCAGTGGATCTCGACGATTTCGCCGGCTTCGTTCTTGATGACGGCTTGGCAGGTGATGAAGTAAGCGTAGCGGAGGCGGACTTCGGTGCCGGGGGAGAGGCGGTAGTACTTCTTGGGGGGGACTTCGCGGAAATCGTCGTTTTCGATGTAGATGACCTGCGAGAACGGGACGGTGCGGGTGCCGGCGGATTCGTCGGCAGGGTTGTTGACGGCCTCCATGGGCTCGGTGAGGTCGGCGGGGTAGTTGGTGATGACGATTTTGAGCGGGTCGAGTATGGCCATGGCGCGGAGGGCGCGTTTGTTGAGGTCTTCGCGGAGGAAGTGTTCGAGGAGGCCGAGTTCGATGACGCCGTTGGTTTTAGAAACGCCGACGTTGGCACAGAAGGTGCGGAGGGCTTCGGGGGTGTAGCCGCGACGGCGGAGGCCGGAGAGGGTGGGCATGCGGGGATCGTCCCAGCCGGAGACGAGGCCTTTTTGGACGAGCAGAAGGAGCTTGCGCTTGCTGAGGAGGGTATTGGAGACGTTGAGGCGGTCGAACTCGATTTGCTGGGGATGATGGATGCCGAGGTTTTCGACGTACCAATCGTAAAGAGGACGGTGGTCTTCAAATTCGAGGGTGCAGATGGAGTGGGTAATGCCTTCGATGGAGTCGCTTTCGCCGTGGGTGTAGTCGTACATCGGGTAGATGCACCACTTGTCGCCGGTACGGTGGTGGTGGGCGTGGAGGATTCGGTACATGACGGGGTCGCGCATGTTGAAGTTGGGCGAGGTCATGTCGATTTTGGTGCGGAGGGTGCGGGTTCCGTCGGGGAATTCACCGGCGCGCATGCGGCCGAAGAGGTCAAGGTTTTCTTCGATGGTGCGGTCGCGGTACGGGCTGGCGGTGCCGGGTTCGGTGGTGGTGCCGCGGGTGGCGCGGACTTGATCGGAGGTGAGGTCGCAGACGTAGGCGTTGCCGGATTTGATGAGTTGGACTGCCCAGGCGTAGAGTTGGTCGAAGTAGTCGGAGGCGTAGAAGAGGGCGTCCCATTCGAAGCCTAGCCAGCGGACGTCTTCCATGATGGAGTTGACGAACTCAGTTTCTTCTTTGGAGGGGTTGGTGTCGTCGAAGCGGAGGTTGCATTTGCCGTTGAATTCGCTGGCGAGGCCGAAGTTGAGGCAGATGGATTTGGCGTGGCCGATGTGGAGGTAGCCGTTGGGTTCGGGAGGGAAGCGGGTGTGGACGCGACCGTCGTTTTTACCGGCGGCGATATCAGCGATGATGATGTCGCGGATGAAGTTGGAGGGCCGGGCGGCCTCAGGAGATCCCTCGGAAGACATCCTTTGATTATACCGCCCGGTATGTGGGTTACTTTATAGAACATGGTAAGCGCAGGATCTTGGCCGCCGGGTGCGGGGCGGAATGTCGATTTAGGAAAGTCTTACTATGTGATTATGGGCAACGGGATATCGGGGCTGACGGATCACTTAACGTTGCTGGGGAGCGGTTGGGGGCGTGAACGAGTGGGTGGTCGGGAGATTTTGCATATAGGCGGGGGTGATCCGTGGCAGGGGTACGTAGCGATGACGATGGGGCAGTGGCCTTCGATTTTGGTGTTGCCTGAGTTTCAGGAGCAGTACCGGAGACGGGGAGGGGCGGAGTTTGACTTCCTGGGGGTGCCTGAGTTTGCATCGGCGGCGGAGCGGCAGTGGTTAGCATTGTCGGCGGCGCGTCCCTTTGGGTCGTTGACGGGGAAGGTGAAGGGGATCCGGTTTGTTGGTGGAGGGTATGAGGTTGAGGTGGATACGCCAGGGGGACTGTCGACAGTTCTAGCGGAGTTTGTGGATATTTGCGGCGGGCCTGGTCCGGCGCGGCGGCTGGCGGCGGGGGTGGTGGATCCGAGTGACGCGGTGTTGTTGGGGGAGTATGCGAATTTGCAGGGCTCGGTGCAGCCTTGGCCGAGAGTGGTGACGGGGGATTGGTTTTTGGGGAACGGGAATGCGGTGGCTCCTTCTGGGGAAAAGGTTCTCGTGGTGGGAGGGGGCCCGACGGCGGCGTGGTGCGTGGAGCGGGCGGAGCAGGCGGGGCACGAGGTTTGGTGGATGGGCGAGGGATTTCTACGGGGGGCGTTTTTGCCGAGTGGGCGGAATGATGGTTTGGCGCAGGGGCCGTTGACTCGGCGGCGGCAGAATGGAGTGTTGACGGTGGAGAACAAGTTGTTTCCGAGTCGGGCGGATACGCGGTTCGGCGAGGGGTATTTGGTGACGGGTATAGGTTCGTCGCGGGGGTTGGTGATGGTGCGCTTCGGGTTGGCTGCGGAAGGGAGTGGTCGCTTGGTGGACGGGCGGCGGCGGTGCCTGCCGGTGTTGGTGCAGCAGGAGTTTTCGCAGGTGGTGGTGGCACTGGGGCAGTTACAGTTGCCGTCGGAGGTTGGTTCTTGGGCGCATTTGTTGCAGGGGGTGTTGCGGCCGGCGGTGGGTGCGGGTCGGCACTTAGTGAACGACAGGTTCGGGCGGACCGTGGGATTGCAGTCGTTGGATGGGAAGTTGCGGTTGTTGGGGGCGGCCGGACTGGGGCATCCAGACGTGGTTCGGGAGTGGCGGAAGGTTGGGAGCCGGTCTCATGTGTTTTTCGAGTCGCTGGCGGGGCAGGGCCGGGTAAATGTAGGGGTGGCGCTGTGCGGTTTGACGGTGGCGGAGGCGAACCGTTATTGGGAAGAGAGACGTCCGAATGTGAATTTGAATACGGCGGCGGCGGGGGAGTCGCCGGGGCTGTTTGGGGATATGGGTAGGGTATGGGCGGAGATGAGGGCGAGTCGAGTGGTTCCGTTCACGGAAGGAGAGTTGGAGGTGGTGTCGGGAGGTACTACCGAGCGTTATTAGGCTGGGGTGAAAAGCCAGGGGGCTGGCGGTAGATCGGCGGCTTTGGCTGGGATATGGCGGGAGACGAGGACTCCTTGGTCTTCGTGGCGTTGGTCGATGGGATCGAAGGGGTTGCCTTGGAGGTTTACGGTGCGGAGGAGGGGGAGGGGTCCGGTGGGGCGGGAGGCTTCCGCGAGAGCTGCGACGCTCCGTTGGTGGAGGTCGTTGTGAGCGAGGGAGAGGGTGTGGAGGTTGGGGAGGGAGTAGTCCAGGAGGGACAGGAGGGCTACGTCGGTTAGGTTTTGGGCGTCGAGGTGGAGGGCGGTTAGGTTTTGCCGGGCGAGGATGGGGAGGAGACTCACGAGATCGGTGTCGCCGGTCAAATTTATGAGGCGGAGTTGGCGGATGGGGTTGGAGGTAAAGAGTTTGGGCCAAGTGTAG
Organism: Acidobacteriota bacterium; assembly: GCA_025354525.1. Classification (GTDB taxonomy): domain Bacteria; phylum Acidobacteriota; class Terriglobia; order Bryobacterales; family Bryobacteraceae. The sequence goes on along the minus strand of JANXMS010000350.1, from coordinate 4,738 downwards.
GGGTCAAGTAAGGGAACGGTAACGGCTTCGATGAAGCCTCGGTGGAACTCGCCCTGAGTGATGTTTTCGGTTTGGTACCACGCGGGGGTCCAGGCGGGAGCGTGTTTCTGGAGGAGGTCGTCGGCTTCGGCAGCGAGCCTGAACCATTCGGGGTGATCGACGCTGGAAGGGAGGTTGGCGAGGGTGATTTGTAGACGGATGAGGTTGGCGCGGTCGGGGGATTCGGTTTGCAGTGCTAAGGCGCATTGGAGGCGGAGTTCATCGTTGTCGGGGGCGGCGATGATTTCAGGAAGGAAACCGAGGAAGGGGTCGCGTTGGGGTTGCGGGGTCATGAGGTGCTTATCGGAGAGGGCGGGAAGAACATTAGGGGGCTGAAAGGCCCCCGTCGAGGTGGTTTGGGCCTATTCGGCGGCCGGTTTTGGTGCGGGGCGGGCGATGAGGGCAGCGGGTTTGACGTCGGGGGCGACGGCTACGCGGACGAAGTTGAGCATCATTTCTTCCCAGCTTTGATCGCCCCAACGGACTTCGGCTTTGGGGTTGGGGTTGTTTTTGTTATTGGCGGAGTTGTCGTAGAAGTTAGTGGCTTCGAGGCGAGTGCCTTTGGGCATGATTTTGCCCGGGGCGTATTCGTAGCTGATCTGCCAGTTGAAGTCATACTTGGCGGCGAGGAGTTTTTCGGCTTCGCCGGTGGGGTAGATCGCCTTCATTTCGGTGGCGATGCCACGGACGTGCATGTGGGGAGTTAGGTCGAGGACTTCGACGTCGGTGCCGAGGGTGACCGAGGTGGAGACGGGGAAGTTTTCGGCACCGGGGGGGATGACGAAGCGGTTGTTTTGGAGCCAGAGGGTGTGGACGGCTTGGGTGACAGGGGCCTGTGACCAGACGAGGCCGAGCTTCGATTGGTCGGTGCCCGCTTTGCCATTGGCGGTGTAGTGGGTTTGGAAGACGATATCGGAGCCGGCTTTGAGGAGGGTGGCTTGACCCGGGCGGAGGCTGTACGGCATGGTTCCGGGGGCGAAGCCGGTTATGTACGCGGAGGGGCCACCTTTATTGTTGCCTTTGGTGGGGATGAAGGGTTTGTTGATGGGGTATTCGGTGAACCACTTGGAGCCGGGTTCGCGGATGAAGGCGAGGATGTGGTGGACGAGGGCTCGATTGCCCGGACGGGGTTCAGCGAACTGGATCCACTTATCTTGGGTGAGTCCGGTGGGGACGATGGTATAGACGTATTCGATGGTGCCTGAGGCGGGGATGTCGAAGGCTTCGGGGACTTCGAGGATGAGGTCGGGTTTGGGGATCCGCCAGCCGACGGCGAAGGTCGGGTTGGGTTTAGCGTCTTTGGAGTTGCCTTCGGGGGCGCCTTGTTCGGCCCAAGCGGCGAGGGTGGCGATGTCGGCTGCGGAGAGGGAGGAGTCGTTCGAGAATTTGCCGACGTGCGGATCGGCGAACCAAGGTGGCATGCGTTTGATGGACGTTGCTTCGCGGATGGCTTTGGCGAAGGGGCGGGTTTGTTGGTAGGTGAGGAAGGCCATGGGGGCGGCTTCGCCGGGGCGATGGCAACCTTGGCATTTGGCTTGGAGGATGGGAAGGACATCCTTATGAAAGGTGACGACGGTGGGCTTGGCAGCGAGGAGGGAGGCGGCGCAGAGACTGAGTGAGATTATGAATTTGCCCATATCCTTTTATCGTACAGGCTTGGAGCATTGCAACAGGGTACCCCCTACGCGGAACCATGTTGTGAGGACAGTGAGAATGAAGGCCGGGGTGAAGAGGAGAGCGCCGGCCAGGAGTTGGGTCGAGCGGGCGAGGATGGACATTGTCAATTTGCGGCCGGTGAGCATGTCGAAGAGGACGTTCGGTTTTTTATGGATTAGGTTGATAGCGCTTTGCATCCAGCCGAAGATGTCGTATTCGGCTTCGTGATGCCAGAGGCGGGAGGGTTTGAAGCCGTTTTGGGTGAGGAGGAGTTGGAGGGAGGTTTTGCTGAAGTGGGTGAGATGACGGGGTACGTCGAGGGCTAGCCAGTGGGTACCGAAGAGGCGGGCTTGGAAGCCGTAGGCGTTGGGTACAGCGACAATGAGGGTGCCGTGTGGCGCGAGGAGAGGGTGGAGGTCATGGATGGCTTGCCGGGGGTCGACGAAGTGTTCGAGGCTGTGCCAGAGTGTGATGCAGTCGAAGGGAGCGAATTGTTGGGCGTCCCCGATGGTGGAGACGACGGCGAGTTGGGGGTCGCTTAGCCCGTCTAGGTTGAGTTCTGTGCCGTAGACGTTCCATCCGCGGGCGCGGGCGGCGATTAGGAAGCTGCCATCACCGCAGCCGATATCGAGTATCTTTCCGGGGGAGCGGGGGTGGACTGATTGGGCAACGACTCGCATGCGGCGCCAGGCGCACCAGCGGGAGGTGATCGAATGTCGATTGCCGTAGTAACGATCTCCGTAGTAGGTGTTGAGATCGTCGGGTACTGGTTGTGTTCGGCCGTGATGGCAATTGGCGCAAGCAAGAACGGTGAACGAGTGGTTGGTGAGGGGGTCAGTGGCGTGGGGGTGGCGGGTGTGGGAGGGGTTGTTGCAGATTGGGCAGTTTGGTAGGGTCAAATAGGTATTGTAGGGCAGAAATCGTTTTGTTGTTACAGGAGGGTTTGGTTATGCGTATTCTTTGTGGTGTTTTGTTCGCGGTGAATTTGTGTTGGGGACAGGATGTGTTATTTCGAGGGCAGCCGACGTCGGCGCAGTTAGCGGCGTATGGGAAGGAGGGGGTGAGGGTGGTGGTGAACCTGCGCACGGATGATGAGATGGCGAAGTTGGGGATGGATGAGAAGGCGATTGTGGAGAAGGCGGGGATGCAGTATGTGAGTGTTCCGTTTTTGGGGACTGCGCCGCCGAAGGACGAGGAGTTGGCGGGTTTGATGAAGCTGTTGGCGGGAGCGAAGCCGGACGGGAGGGTGGTTTTGCATTGTGCGTCGTCGAATCGGGTGGGGTATGTGTGGGGTTTGTACCAGGCGAAGGAGAAGGGGGTCGGGGTGGAGAAGGCAGTGGAAGAGGCGAAGAAGGCGGGGATGAAGAGTGGGGCATTGGAGCAGTCTCTGCGGGACAGGTTAAAATAATGGAATGATGACACTTGAAGAGTTTGATAGGGAGTACAGTCCGCTCCGCCAGCAGGCCATCGCTGTGCGGAGCTATCTTTGACGCTGCCGCGAAGCGGTTACAGCTTGAGTCGACTGAAGAAGTGATTGCGGCGCCGGGTTTCTGGAATTCTCCAGAGACGAGCCAGCGCGTGATGCAAGAGCGGAAGCGCTTGGAAAAGGCGGTGGCCGAGGACAGCGAAGTGCTGGGGATGACGGAGGAGTTAGACACTCTGTTTGAGTTAGGCCGGGAAGGGGAGGCGGTGGGGAGCGAGATTGGCGCGGCGTTGCAGCGGCTGACGGGGCGTTTGGGCCAGTTGGAGACCGGGATGTTGCTGAACGGGGAGAACGATCACCGGGATGCGATTTTGACGGTGCATCCGGGGGCGGGCGGTACGGAGAGCCAGGATTGGGCGGAGATGCTGCTGCGGATGTTTCTGCGGTGGGCGGAACGGAATGGCTTTCAGTGCGACGTGACGGATCGGTTGGAGGGGGAAGGCGCGGGGATTAAGTCGGCGACGGTGGAGATTACAGGCGAGAACGTGTACGGGCTGTTGCAGAGCGAGATTGGGGTGCATCGGCTGGTGCGGATTTCTCCGTTTGATTCGGCAGCGCGGCGGCATACGTCGTTTGCGAGCGTGTTTGTGATTCCGCTGGTGGATGACGATATCAACATTGAAGTGAAGCCGGACGATTTGAAGATCGACGTGTTTCGGGCGAGTGGAGCGGGCGGGCAGCACGTGAACCGGACGGAGTCGGCGGTGCGGATGACGCATTTGCCGACCGGGATTGTGGTGCAGTGCCAGAGCGAGCGGAGTCAGCATAAGAACCGGGCGACGGCGTTGAAGCAGTTGAAAGCTCGGATGTACGAGCATGAGTTGGCCAAGCGGCGGGTGGAAGAGCGGAAGTTGGAAGACACGAAGATGGAGATCAACTTCGGGAGCCAGATTCGGAGTTATGTGTTGGCACCGTATCGAATGATCAAGGACCATCGGACGAAGAAGTCGGTGGGCGACGTGGACCGGTTGTTGGATGGGGATATTGGCGAGTTGATTCACGCTTTTTTGGTTTGGAAGCGGACCGGGAAGGTGGCTGGGTCGGATGATGATAGCGACGAGTGAGCTGGAAAGAGCGGCGGCGGTGTTGCGGAGCGGTGGTTTGGTGGCGTTTCCGACGGAGACGGTATACGGGTTGGGGGCGAATGCTCTCGACCCGGTAGCGGTGGGGCGGATTTATGCGGCTAAGGGCAGGCCGGCAACTTCGCCGTTGATCGTACACGTGGCGGATGTGGCTATGGCGCGGACGGTGGTGGCGGAGTGGCCGGAGGCGGCGGAGCGGTTGGCGGCGGCGTTTTGGCCGGGGCCGTTGACTTTGGTTTTAGAGAAGCGGGATGTGGTTCCGGATGGGGTGACGGCGGGGTTGGGGACGGTGGGGGTGCGGCAGCCGGCCCATGCGGTGGCGGCGGAATTGATTCGGTTGGCGGGGGTGCCTGTGGCGGCACCGAGTGCGAACAAGTTTATGGGTTTGTCGCCGACGCGGGCGGAGCATGTGCGGGCGGGGTTGGGGGATGCTGTGGATATTGTGTTGGATGGGGGGGCGTGCGCGGTTGGGATTGAG
>JANXMS010000343.1 GCA_025354525.1 Acidobacteriota bacterium | reverse complement strand
TGGAAGAGCGCCGCGCGGACAACGCATTCCTGAGGGGACCCCGGACGGACGATGGCACACGGTTACCATTCTGGGTGCAGTCACCTGCAAGGGATGGCAAGCGGTTATGACCGTCGAATCGGCTACCGACGGCGACGTATTCCTGACCTACCTCAAAGAAGTGCTCTGCCCGACATTGCAGACCGGGCAGATCGTGGTGATGGACAATCTCTCCGCCCACAAAGTAGAAGGGGCGAAAGAACTGATTGAAGCCACCACCGACTGGCCATGCGGTATCCGGTACACAGTAGCTGGCTTTACACTTTCAAAGCAACGAGCGTTGCTTTGAAGAATTTGCATCGGCGATCATCAAGAAGCTCCCCGGCACCTACACGTCACGCTGCTCCAAACTTGTCACCCTAAAAACGGTAATTGAACATCAATCCAGGGCCGGATCGGCCACTGCAGCCGCTGGTCTCCCGTAAAAGTCCCGTAAGATGACTCTCAGTACAAGGGCCCATCGCTCTTTCCGGTTCAACTGCTCCGCGCTTCAGGTAGGCTACGCATGGTTGCGATCATCCCCGGCAACAGTTGACTCTGGAAGAATGAGGCCATTGGTGCACGCCTGCCCACATCATGGATGGCTGGAGGTGGAGACTGCGAAGGTCGGGTTCAGGGCATTGCAAGCAACGGCTGAATCCGTAACGCTCTAACGAACAGTGTTTCAGAAGGCTCGAATTCCCAATGAATCGCGGGGTCGTGCCCGAAAGCCCGTTTCCCTTCAACTCAGGACGCTGCCATCCGCTTCAATCCAAGCTACGGCAGCTGGGCTTGTTCGCCCTCATGCGCTCCGCCTTTTAAACACTATTCGCTATTCCGCTCCACCTCTCCGGAGGCCGGCCAGCGACCACCTGACCCTGCATGCCCGCCCCTATGATTGCTAGGGATGACAGAGACCTTGGGGGACACCCAAAACCAGCCATTAGAGCGATACCCGCCTTAATGGAGGCGTTCTCGAAACCCGAACCACGGGCCCCGTATGGGGCGGACTGCAAACTACGTTTGTCCCAGCTCAGGGCCCCGTCAATGCATGCGCTTGTCGTCGATCTCGCCGAGGCTCTCTCCCCCTTCCTCTCTCCCGACATTACTCCGGATCTCTTCAGACGTCGCGGATTTGCCCTCTGTTAAGTCAAGACTTGCTATAGATCGGGCGGAGACAGGGCAAAGCGAGAAGGACTAAAGGCGTACATCTCTTTCACCTTACCCAGACGGTTTCAGCTACTACTCTGCCATGGCCTGACCGCCCCCGCCGCACTCAACGCAACAGCCTTCTGGCTCCTCCCCAACGACTACTACTGAACCGGCAGATCCGCCGCCGTGCTCCCCCCCAACCCCGCATACATCTCCTTCACCTTCGCAACTTTGTTCCCCTCAAACGTCACGAACGTCAGCTTCCCCGGCGCCCTTCCATACATCCAATCCTCCAGGTCGTTCCCGTCCACCGTTCGCCGCTCCTTGCGCAACGGCCGCCCCACCGCCGCCATCACCTGGTCCTTATCCATCCCCTCAATCACCCGCTTATCCTCAATCGCCTTCCGAATCGGCGCCGGGATATTCTCCATGTAGTTCTCCGTCACCGTCCGCTTATCGAAGTCCAACACCGAAGCCAATATCCGCTTCACATCGGCCACCTCCAGCGTCGTCATTTTCTTATCGAACACCACCGCAATATAGCTCCCCGCCGTCGCCCGCGCATCACTCCGGCTGATCGGCGTCTGATTGCCCCCCACCCCTACCTGCACCCGGTCCTTCCACGTCCTCCCGCTCTTCAACCCATAATTGAGCTCCAACTCAATCCGGTCGTCCTTGATGTCCACCTTCGTCACCGTGATCAACTCGCCCAACCGCGCCGCCGGCCCGGACTCCTTCGTCGCCGCGTCCCACGCCGCCTGATCCCACCCACCCTTCGCATCCACCGCCAACGGCTTCTTCGACCGCGGAATCAACACCTTCGCCTTCGCCGTCTCCGCCGTCAACCCCCGAATCAACGCCAAGCGCTCCTCTTCCGACAACTTCTCTTTCTCCGCCCAAGCCGGCAGACAAACACACAGCCCGATCACCCAACGCCGCATCAATCCTCCTCGGGCAACAGCGGTAACCGTTGCTTCACTATTGGAATCCGATGCAGAAGGTAACCCACCCCAAAGCAAGCCAACGTGCAGAGAACACTGCCTTCCGGCCCGTATCCGCCGCCGCTCCAAAGTTCGTTCGCCTTCCACTGCACGGTGTAACCCGTCAACCCCATTGTAAAGCCGCTTAGGTTCACTCCGAACAGCGGGGTTGTAACGTTCCATCCAAAATGCAATCCAATCGGCAACCACAAGTCGCCACTCCGCAACAACGCATAACCCAGCAGCACGCCCCATAGAAAAGTGTTGAACAAGCCCACCTTGGTCGCACCCTCGTTCCCGGCATGCATCACCGCAAACATCACCGCCAACGGCAGCAGCACCTGATACGTCCCAAACCTCCCCGCCAGCAATTGAAACGCATACCCCCGAAACAGCAATTCCTCTCCAATCGCCCCAAACAGCAAACAAACGGCCACCAGCGCCAAACTACCTAAGTTGAACGGCGTCTCCGGCGTCGCCACAAAATACGCTTTCCCAATCAGCAGCGGAATCCCCATCACAAACACAATCCCCGCCGCTCCCAGCCCCAACCCATACAACAAATGCCTACCCGCCGCTTTGTGCCACCCAAACCCAATCGTCGTCAGCCGACCGCCCTCGTAAATCCGCAACACCAGCGCGCTCGCCACCGCTCCGGCCCCAAACACACTCAACGCCGCCGTCACCAACATCCCCAGCGGACCCAGCAAAAAGCCCCACACGAGCAAACCCAAAAATCCGGTCAGCCCAAACAAGCCCACCCGCAGCGCCAGCCCCGCCCAATTCCTATCCACCGCTCGCCTTCACCGTCACGCCCTTCGGTGCCACCTTCACCGGCAATACCGTCGCCCCCGCCTTCTCAATCAGCGCCCTTACTTTCTCCTTCGTCCCCGGTTCCACCAGAAAAAACACACACCCGCCCCCGCCCGCGCCGCAAACCTTCGCCCCCACCGCCCCCGCCTTTCGCGTCACTTTCACCATCTCATCAATCAGCGGAGTCGTAATCCCCGGCGCATTCTTCTTCCGAAAACTCCACTCTTCCCGCAACAACCGCCCCGCCTCCGTCCAGTCCCCTGCCGTCAAAGCACTCCGCATCGCGTGCGCAATCCCGGCGATCATGTCGAAATTCCGATGCACCTGCTTGTTGCCGTCAATATGGAGCTTGGTCACCTCCCAGTTATTGATCCCCGAGTTCCGCGGTTCCCCCGTATAAGCCAGCACTGTCCGCGAAATCAAATCATCGTGGTCCACCGGCAGCGCCACCCGCCGAATCCCATCCACCCGCAACTCCACCGCCCCCACCCCGCCGTACATCGCCGGATAATAATCCTGACATCCCGTCGGAACTTTGATAATCCGCGCTTCAATATTCTGGGCCACCTGCCGCAGCGCCTCAATCGAATATCCCGTCCCCAGTAGCTTATTAAAAGCGCTCGCCAACGTGATAATCAAGGACGACGAACCACTAATCCCCGCCCCCGCCGGCGCTTCCGAGTCCGTATCCAAGTCGATCCCCATCGGCGGCGCAAAAAACCGCACCACCTCCGCCAGCAAAGCCAACTTGTACTTCTTCGCCGCCGACAACTCCGCCAGTGAACCAAACTCTTCTTGCGTCCCTAAATCGCGCGACCGCAAAACAATCCGGCTATCCTCGCGAGTCCGCAGATCGCAACTCGTATAGCGGTCCACCGCGAAATGAACCGTACACGCATTCGCATGGTGCAGGTATAGAGGCCAAATATCCAGGGTGCCACCCGCTAAGTCAACCCGACACGCCGATTTCGAAACAATACGCATAAACTAGCCAGTGTATCGCGCCAGTCTCACCCGCAGCAGCCAAAGCGTCCCCACCGCTATCACCGGAACCAAGATCATCGTCCCCCGCACCATCCCTTCCGGCGTCATCCACCCCAGCAACACGCCCGTCGCCTCCTCGCTCAACAACCGCGGAATCGCCAGGGCCGCGCAAAGCAGCACCAGAAATCCAATCCGAATCCGGCTCCGTGCCGCCTCTTCGCTCGCCGCCCCTATTGCCACCCGCACCGCCACCGCCGCCGTCAACAAGCAAGCCATCAAGCTCACTACCAGCAGACACAACAACACCGGCAGCGGCGGCAAAACCCGATGGCCAACCGAAACATTCACCGTCACAAATCCCATCACCAAAATCAACACCCCCATTCCCCACCCCACCAGCGCCGTCCGCCCCAGCGCCGCCAGCGAAATCGGCGACTCACACGCCACCGCCACCGCCCGAGGCGAAACGTAGAACACAGAAAGCAGCGCGTACGGGATCAATAAAAATAGGTCCAGGAACTCAATCCCCTTCACCCACGGCACCACCACGCCAAAAAGCAGCAGCACCGCCACGTTCGCTATCAAGGCTCCTACGCGCATTCCAGTAGAATAGCGCCTGTATGCTAACTCGCAACAAAACTCTCGCGCTCGCCGTCGGTGCCTGCGCCCTCCTCGGCTTCGGCTTCCAAGCAGCCCGCAAAACAATCTCGAAAGACCCCCTCCTCGCCGGCTATGAAATCGTCACCGTCGCCGCCGTCGCCGACGCCGTCGACCAGATCACCGGCCAACGCGGCTTCATGTCCCACGACATGCGCCCCCGCACCATCACCGCCCGCGCCGTCGGCCGAGCCGTCACCGTCTACATCGAACCCGCCACCCCCGAAAAAGCCACTCCCTCCCTCTCCACCCGCGAATCCACCGCCATGATCGACAACGGCAACCCCGGCGAAATCGGCGTCATTGTCATTAAGGACGGCATTGACGTCGCCGGCATCGGAGGCTTGATGGCTACCGCCGCTAAGGCCCGTGGCATGGCCGGCATCATCGTCGATGGCGGCGTCCGCGATTTGAAAGAGGTCCGAGCACTCGGCCTCCCCATCTACGGCCGCAGCGTCGTCCCCTCCAGCACCGTCAGCCGCTTCGCCGGTGTCGCCCGCAACGTCCCTGTCCAATGTGCCGGCGTCGAAGTCAAACCCGGCGACATCATCGTCGCCGATGAAGATGGTGTCGTCCGGGTCCCCGCCGCCCAAGCCGCCGAAGTCCTCAAGCGGGCCCAGGAGATCGACGAACGCGAAACCAAGATGGTGCCCTTCATCAGACTCCATAAGGCCCTGAGCAAAGCCGTCGAAGTATTTAACCGGATTTAACTGACCCTAGTACTTATTGCAATAGCGGTTTACCCTAGAGAGCGTAAGGTTAAATGTTTTGCAACCGCCGGATACACCATTTCACTCCCGGCGTCGATAGAAGAGTATATGCGGAACAGGCGTTTTGAGCCTCGGCTAATGTGTGCGGATCTAATTGAGGTCCACTGGCGTGACAACGCCGGCGGACGCAACAAGACGATTGCGAACCTTGAAGATATTTCGGAGTCCGGAGTCTGTCTCCAAATGGATGTTGAAATCCCTCTGAATACGGTTCTAACCGTCAGCAGCCCGAAGGGCGATTATGTCGGCCAAGTCCGGTACTGCGTCTACCGGGACATCGGCTTTTTCGTCGGGGTCCAGTTCGACCCCGGCAGCAAGTGGTCCAAGCGCCAGTTTAGACCGCTCCATTTATTCGATCCCCAGCGTCTAGTTCCGGCTGACCGGTCGGAACTGTAACAGATCAAAAAATGCATCGGCTGACCAGCCGGAACTGTAAAAGATCAAAAAATGCATCGGCCAACCAGCCGCAACTGTATAAAGATCAAAAAATGCGTCGGCCAACCAGCCGCAGCTGTAACAGATCAAAAAATGCGTCGGCCAACCAGCCGCAATTGTAAAAGATCAAAAAATGCGTCGGCCAACCAGCCGCAATTGTAACAGATCAAAAAATGCGTCGGTCAACCAGCCGGAACTTCTTTCGCGACAACCGACGTCCGGTTGCCTTGGTGGCAGTGATCGGACTGGTGGATGTGTTGAGCAGGCGATCGGAAAAACAAACGACATCCGGGTGAAACAGCTTAGCCGAACGCCTCATCTCAAATAAAGATGACCCGGATTTGGCGATGTAGTTCCCTTCCGCTCCTGCTGATTGGTGCCTTGCCATTCGCAGGCTGCTCACGCCGAAGCGCGGAGGTAACGCCGGAGAAAGCGTACAAGGCGATGTTTCCGGTATCCGCGGTCTCCACGCCGGACGACGGTCAATGGCTGATGGCGTCGAAGGACTACGCGAATAATCGGTTCAGCGGTTTGGATCAGATCAATGCAGGGAACGTTCGGAATCTGAAGCTGGCGTGGTCCTTCTCGACAGGCGCGTTCCGCGGGCATGAAGGTGCGCCGTTGGTCGTCGGCGATACGATGTACTTTGTTACTCCGTACCCGAACATCCTATACGCGCTCGATCTGAAAAATCAGGGCGCCAAGAAATGGGAGTACAAGCCAAAACCCCCGTCGGCGGCTCAGGGCGTCGCCTGTTGTGATGTGGTGAATCGCGGAGCGGTTTATTGGGAAGGGAAGGTGATCTACAACACCCTGGACGCGCAAATGGTGGCAGTGGACGCGGCCACCGGCAAAGTTGTGGAAAACGAAACTTGGCGATATTAATCAGGGCGAGACTATGACGATGGCACCGATTGTCGTCAAAGGCAAAGTGCTGGCCGGTAATAGCGGCGGTGAGTTTGGCGTCCGCGGTTGGATCGTCGCTGTGGATGCTGCCAATGGAAAGGTGGTTTGGCGCGCGTATAACACCGGTCCCGACGCCGATGTCTTAATTGGACCTCGATTTAAGCCATTTTACGCCCGCGACCAAGGTAAGGATTTAGGCGTATCTTCGTGGCCGGCAGATCACTGGAAAATCGGAGGCGGATCGGTTTGGGGCTGGATTTCCTATGATCCGGAACTCGATCTCATCTATCACGGCACCGGAAATCCCGGTCCGTGGAATGCGGATATGCGGCCTGGGGACAATAAGTGGACGGCCGGTATCTTCGCCCGCGATCCTGACAACGGCGAGGCGGTTTGGGCATACCAATGGAGCCCTCACGACCTTTACGATTACGACGGAATCAACGAAAACGTCCTCCTCGACTTACCTATCAAGGGCAAAACACGCAAGGTGCTTGTCCGACCGGAGCGGAATGGCTATGTCTACGTCCTTGACCGCCAGACCGGCGAGGTGTTGTCAGCCGATAAGTTCGTGCATGTTACGACGTCGACCGGTTTTGATCTGAAAAATGGCTCGGTCATAGAGGATAAATCGAAAGCGCCGAGTCTGGGAAGGACGGTGAAGGATCTCTGCCCTTCGGCACCTGGTGGCAAGGACTGGCAGCCTTCGTCGTGGTCACCACGGACGGGCCTCCTGTATATCCCACACAATAATCTCTGCATGGACATGGAAGGCGTGGAGGCTAACTATATAGCCGGAACGCCCTACGTGGGCGCGTCGGTGAGGATGTATGCCGGCCCCGGTGGAAATCGCGGCGAATTTAGCGCGTGGGATCCGGTGCGACAGCGGAAGGCCTGGAGCATCAAGGAAAAGTTTCCGGCATGGAGCGGGGCGCTTGCCACGGCTGGCGATGTGGTTTTCTATGGCACGATGGACCGTGACTTTAAAGCGGTGGATGCGCGGTCGGGCGAACTGCTGTGGAAGTTTCGAACGGGGTCAGGCATTATTGGCCAGCCGATCAGCTTCCGAGGGCCGGACGGCAAGCAATACATAGCAATTGCCGACGGCGTGGGTGGATGGGCTGGGGCCATCGTCGCCGGCGGACTGGATTCGCGCGACGAGACGTCGGCGCTGGGTTTTGTGGGAGCCATGAAGGATTTGCCGGCCGCTACGAATCAGGGAGGAGCACTGTATGTGTTTTCGCTTCCGTAGTGTTTGCGCAGCCGGTATGGGCCTGGCGCTATTGACGGTGGGCGGGTGCTCGATAACTGGGCCCGCGGCCTCGGTGCCTCCTCCTGGAAATATGGTGGAGGGGAACCGGCAGAGCCTACTCCAACCCGGTCCGCTACGCCCGGTGCGGCTGGTGCGCAACCCGGTAGCGGGCGACGCGCAAGCGATTCAGGACGGGAAGCGACTCTTCAATCAGTTCAACTGTTCCGGCTGTCATGGTGCCGGCGGAGGGGCGATTGGACCCGCGCTGATTGATGACCAGTGGATCTACGGCAACAGCGCGGCAAACATTTTCTGGTCAATTATTGAAGGACGGCCCGCCGGCATGCCGGCATTTGGCGGCAAGATTTCGGAGGATCAAACTTGGAAAATTGCCGCTTTTGTTCGATCTATTGCAAACCTACCCGAGGAAGTACCCACCGGCGAAGAGTCTCGCGGCGAATCCGATGTGGAGAAGGGAAAGAAAGTCTTTCTCCGCGGGTCGTGTGTCATGTGTCACACGGTCCGCGGCACGGTTAGTCTAAGCCGTGTGGGCCCAGATCTAACGCATTTCGCAAGCCGAACCCGAATCGCGGCAGGAACCTTACCAAACACACGCGGAAACTTGGCGGGGTGGATTTTGAATCCCCAGAATTTGAAGCCAGGAACACAAATGCCGGCTACGCAACTGGAGGGCCAGGAGCTGCATGCGTTGTTGACGTTCCTGGAGTCTTTAAAGTAGATCCTGATGAGAAAAAGTCTCGTGGCGGGTTTAGCGATTTTGCTGGCGAGCTGCTCTCCCAAGCACAGCGTGGTCGCCGGAGGAGAGCCCAACACTGGAAAGAATCTCGTAGGGTGGTATGGATGCGGCAGTTGCCACGAAATCTCCGGCTTGCCGGAAGCGAAAGGACTGGTGGGTCCGCCGCTGCGACGGATCGCGCGGCGAGTGTACATCACGGGGAGTGTTCCGAACACTCCCGCTAATTTGATGCATTGGATCCGCGAGCCGCGGAAGGTCGATGCGCGAACGATTATGCCCGACATGGGCATTTCCGAGCAGCATGGCAGAGACATTGCAGCGTTCCTTTACACGCTCGATTGAGGAGAAAACATGATTACACTCGCAGAAGCACGAACCATTATCGAAGCGGCGGAAAAATCCGCTGTGTCGATTAGCCGACCCATGAATATCGCTGTCGTAGACGGAGGAGGAAACTTAGTGGCGCACGTCAGGATGGATGGTGCCTGGCTTGGGAGCATCGACATTTCCATCAACAAGGCGTGGACTTCGCGCGCCTTCGATATCGAAACCGGCGCGCTCGCGAAGGAAAGCCAGTCCGGTGAGCAGTACTTCGGAATTCACGCGAGCAATCACGGTCGCGTAATCATTTTCGCCGGGGGAATCCCGCTAAAGCGGAAGGGGCAAATTGTCGGCGCGATCGGCGTCAGTGGTGGGTCGGGCAAGCAAGACCAGACCGTGGCCGCCGCCGGGGCGGCCGCTTTTGTGTAACAGCCGAATCGCCAGCCAATGCCGTTGATCGCGATCATTATGCCGCCGCAAACACCCCGTCGATGCTACGGTGGCTCTCACAGTGCGGACTAGGTGAGAGCGCGAGCGGGGCTCTGAACTTTACGCGAGTAATCACGGTCGTCTAGATCGATACCCGCCTTAATGGAGGCGTTCTGGAAACCCGAACTACCGGCCCCGTATTGGGCGGACTGCAAACTACGTTTGTCCCAGCTCAAGGCCCCATCAATGCATTCGCTTGTCGTCGATCTCGCCGAGCATCTCTCCCCCTTCCTCTCTCCCGACATTGCTCCGGATCTCTTCGGACGTCGCTAATTTGCCCTCTGTGAAGTCAAGACTTGCTATAGACCGGCACTCAGAAACTAAAGCCGGTCGCGCTGTACTTCATTAGCGGCCTCCATCTCAACATAATCAATGGTTTCCGTAGCGCCCCGCGAGCCTTTAGCATGATTTCGGGGGCCTTCCGCAGCGCAAATTCCAAAAACGCTTGAAAATGACTCAAGTCTAGAGGCGCAAGGTCCCGAAACCCGCTAATCAAGTACGTCGCGCTTAAGGGCCCGCAAGTTCGCCACATTAAGTCGCGAGCTGATCGGTCGCCTG
>JANXMS010000318.1 GCA_025354525.1 Acidobacteriota bacterium | reverse complement strand
GAGGCGAGCGCCTGACTCACCACGTCCTGCAAAAAGCTATAGCCTGGCACGACGATCCGGCGGTTCTCCAGATACTGCAAGAGATTCCGGAACAGGAAAACGGGCTTTGCTGAAATGCGCACTACTTGGCCTGCCTTTTCCATCAGAGCCGCGCGCTCTTTGCCACTACATGCCCGGTAGCCGTACAGGTCGAGAATCTTCCGCTGTTGCCCGTGGCGGGTCTGTTTGAGGCTGGGTGCGATAAGCGCGGCATCGTCAGAACGGTGATAATGCCTCTGCAGAACATGCCGCGCGTCTTCCTGTACCTCATCCAACTCGAAGGAAAAGAACAGGGTCCTGGCCTTGAAGTAGCCGAGTTGGAGAATGAACAGAACGCGATTCGCCAAGTTGTAATGCGCGTCGGCCAGAGCGCGTTCTTCGGACGAAAGGCTGAAGAACTGTACGCGTTCGTCGTGATTGAACTGTGGCCGTCCGTACAGCTCCTCAATCTCCTGATCTTCCAAAATCTTGAGCCGGTCTTTGTACCGGTCGACCATGGACGGCTTATTTCTCCGGCGTAACGACGCCGACCCGTTTATACAAGGTGGCGACGCTGACGCCAAAGCGCTTGGCGACATCCTTGACCCGGACTGCTGGATCCTTCAAAAGGACACAGATCTGCTATTTGTCTTTAGTGGAGAGCTTTTCCGGGCGGCCGCCCAGCCGTCCGCGAGCCCGCGCAGCCTTCAGACCGGGCACGGTTCGTTCACGGATTACGTTCCGCTCGAACTCGGCGAGCGCAGAAAAAAGGGTGGAAGACGAGCTTGCCGGTGGATGAAACCGTCTCGATCTTCTCCGTGATCGATTCCAATCCAACTTTGCGCTGTTCCAACTCACCCGCGATTCGCACCAAGTCGGGCAGATTGCGGCCCAGCCGGTCCAAGCGCCACACGACCAGCACATCGCCGGGGCGCAACGCCTTAAGGCAGTTCACCAGTTCCGGCCGCTCCGGATTCTGGCCGCTGGCATGCTCTTCGTAAATCCGTTTGCACTGTGACGTCTTGAGCGCGTCGAGTTGCAAGTCCAGATTCTGCTCGACGGTGGAGACACGCGCATAACCGATTCGCATGCAGTATTCTCACACGAATATCAGTCGTTGATAAATAGACGAGTTGATACGCATTTCCAGGCGCGAACTCAGCCTTTGGAGGTGGCTGAAATCTCGTTCTCGTAAACGATCGTTTTCTGGAAGGGCCGAATCGCCAAGAGCCCGTCGTGTTTTAAACCCCTAAATTGACTTTTCGCGGTTTTAGTCAGAAACACCCTTGCTGGGGCGCCCGGGCGAGCGGCACTGAGGGAGGAGGGGGCGGAGAGGGGCCATGGCGCAGACGGCGATGAAGAGGGAGGCGCGGTCGCTGATGGGCCGACGGTGGGGGTGAGGAGGGGGAAGAGTTGCTATTGGAGGACGTGGGAGAACTGGGAGAGTTGTTCGGGGAGGGTGAGTTGCATGAGGTTAGGAAGGCGTAAAACTGGCTCTTCAGCATTGTTTTACGGGTCCCTTGTAATATATGTAACTCGTGTATTATTAATAGAATAGAAGGTTTCCGCAGGGTCTCTGGGTTTTGCAAGAGGCTCTTGTGAGGCGCTTGCAAAACTCGGTGCAAAACGCTTGACAGGCGTGGTGGCGGGCCTTGAAAAGGTCTTTTCGGCGACAAGTATGGTTATTCATTCCTCCGAGTCGTTGTCTGACAATACGGGCCTAATCACCACCTACTTATTCTCAAACAGGCTGCCTTTAATCCGGTTCGATCCCGACCGACTCAAAATCTGGATCTGCCCGATGCCCGCCCATACTGCGCATCGGCCGGCGATGTAACTACTCGAAACTCCTCCGCCTTATCCACCGTCGTCGTAATCGGTGAAGAAACTCCCTGATTCAGCCGCTGATCCTGAATGTTAATCCCTTCGAGAGTTATGTTCAAGGCCCCCGTCACGACCCGCCCAAGTTATCCCTTAACGGCCCAGCCTGCGTATAAACCAAGCTCAACGCGTCCCGACTCGGAAACGGCAAATCCAACACCTGCTGCGCGTTCATATCCGCCGCCGCTCGCACCTCCACCACCTCCCTCGTCGATGCCAACTGCATCGGAATATTCAACCCCTGCCGAGCCCCTCACCTCAAACCGCAACCCCTCAATCCCCGGCAGAACATAGGTCCCGCTCTCCCCTGTCTCCACCCGTTTCCCAACTCCCGTACCCGCATTCTTCGCCGTCACCGAGGCACCCGGAATCACCGCCCCCGCCGGATCCGTCACCGTACCAGTCAGCACCCCATCGGTCCCCTGCGCCCAAAGACACATCACCATCCCGAACCCGACCCACAATCTAACCATCTATACAGGATAATGCTATAAGTGAAACTCACTCGCCGCCATCTCCTCGCCCTCGCCGCTTCGCCCCTTCTCGCCCAAGACGAATCCGACTTCACCCCTCTCTTTGACGGCCGAACCCTCAATGGCTGGCACGTCAAAGAAGGCCCCGAATCCGCCTTCACCGTCGACGACGGCTCCATCCTCGTCACCGAAGCCGCCAACTCCCCCACTTGGCTCGCCACCGACAAAATCTACGAAAACTTCGACCTCCGCCTCGATTTCTATGTCAAGGGCTGGATCGATTCCGGCATCTACCTCCACGCTCCCGAACACGGCCCCGCCATCGACTGCGGCGTCTGCGTCAAACTCTTCCACAAGAATGACGATCCGCCCAAGCCCGAGTCCATGGGCTCTGTTTTCCCTCACATCGCCCCCACACTTACCAATGTTAAAAGCAAGGGCGAATGGAACTCCCTCCGCATCGTCTTGGATGTCTTTAGCAAAAGATTTTTGCGTCCAAGTCACACGACCGGTCAGGTACCGCCAAGTCTCGATCCGCCCAGACTCAGGGTTTGGTCGAACGGCGTTCTAGTCCAAGACATCGGGCTTCACGGACGCCCCGAACTCGAATACCGCCTCCGTTCCGGCCGCATCGGCCTCCAGTCGCTCTCTTACCCCATCCGCTTCCGCAACCTCCGCATCCAGGAACTCCCCGGCCGCACCCCCTGGCAATCGCTATATAGCACTCCAGCGGACTTCGAAAAAAACTGGTTCGTTGAAGAAGGCAAAGCCAAATGGATGCCCCTCGGCCCCATCTTCCGCACCGACTTTAACGGCCACCTCGCCAGCAAGACAAAGTACAAGGATTTTCACTTCGAAACCTATATCCGCGCCCGTAAGAACTCCAACGGCGGTATCTTCTTCCGCGCCGAAGGCTCCGGCGCCAAGCCCCACTACGAAATCCAAATTCACGACGTCGAAGGAGCCGTCTATCCCACCGGCTCTCTCTACGGCATCCGCCGCGCCAAATACCCCCGCCTCGTCCCCGAAGAATGGTTCCTCTTCCAATTGATCGTCATCGGTACCCGCTGCGTCGTCCGCATCAACGGCGAAAGCGTCGTCGATTACAACCAACTCGATCGCCTCGAAGCCGGCCACATCCTCCTCCAAGCCCATCAAAGCGCAAGCTGGATTGAATACAAGCAAATGCGGATCTGCGAGCTCTAACCCAATGACCAGAACCTCCCCCCTCGCCTTCCTCTCCGAGCAAATCGATTCGTTCCGCGCCGCCGGCACCTACCAGCGCCTCCACGAACTCGAAAGTCCCTGCGAGCCCATCAGTCGGTACGACGGCAAGGAGGTCATCAACCTCGCCTCCAATAACTATCTCGGCCTCGCCAACCATCCGAAGTTAAAGGAAGCCGCCATCGCCGCCATCAACGCCTACGGCGCCGGCACCGGGGCCGTCCGCACCATCTCCGGCACCATGGCCATGCACATGGAACTCGAACGCCGCATCGCCGCCTTCAAAAACGTCGAAGCCTGCGTCGTCTTCCAATCCGGCTTCACCGCCAACGCCGGTACCGTCTCGGCCATTCTTTCGAAGGAGGATCACATCATCTCCGACGAACTCAATCACGCCAGCATCATCGACGGCTGCCGCCTCTCCCGCGCCAAAATCCACGTCTTCCGCCACGCCGACCCCGCCGACGCCGAAGCCAAACTCGCCGCCCTCGAAGGCGTCCCCGGTCGCAAACTCCTCATCACCGACGGCGTCTTCTCCATGGACGGCGACATCGGCCCCCTCCCCGGACTCGTCGCCGTCGCCGAGAAATACGGCGCCATTATGATGGTTGACGACGCCCACAGCTCCGGCGTCCTAGGTCGCAACGGCCGCGGCACCGTCGACCACTTCGGCCTCCATGGCCGCGTCGATATCCAAGTCGGGACACTCTCAAAATCCATCGGCGTCCTCGGCGGCTACGTCTGCGGCAGCAAAGATTTCATCGACTATCTCTGCCATCGAGCCCGGCCCTTCCTCTTCTCCACCTCGCATCCCCCAGCCGTCACCGCCGCCTGCCTCGCCGCCTTTGATATCCTCGAAAACGAACCCGAGCGGATCGAAGCCCTCTGGGCCAACACCCGCTACTTCCAGGCCGAACTCGCCCGCGTCGGCTTCAACACCGGACGCTCCGAAACCCCCATCACCCCCATCCTCGTCAGCCACGCCCAAACCGCCCACGCCTTCTCCGCCGCCCTCTTCGACAACGGGCTCCTCGCCACCGGCATCGGCTTCCCCACCGTCCCCGAAGGCCGCGCCCGCATCCGCACCATCGTCACCGCCACCCACACCCGCCCCCAACTCGACCGTGCCCTCGAAATCCTCGCCCGCACGGCCAAGTCGATGGGCCTCCTCTAACGCACCGCCACCGTCACCTCCGGCGAACTGCTTCCCATCGTCACCGCCACCCAAACCCGCCCCCAACTCGACCGTGCTGTCGAAATCCTCGCCCGCACGGCCAAGTCGATGGGCCTCCTCTAACGCACCGCCACCGTCACCTCCGGCGAACTCGGCGCCGGCGGCTTCCCATCGTCACCGCCACCCAAACCCGCCCCCAACTCGACCGTGCCCTCGAAATCCTCGCCCGCACGGCCAAG
>JANXMS010000317.1 GCA_025354525.1 Acidobacteriota bacterium | reverse complement strand
CTGAGACTCGGGGCCGCCAGCCGCCCATTTTGCCGGACTACCGCCGCCACGTTTACTCCGACCTGATCGGCTGAGACTCGGTGCCGCCAGCCGCCCAATTTGCCGGGCTACCGCCGCCGCGTTCACGCCGACCTGATCGGCTGAGACTCGGTGCCGTTAGCCGCCCAATTTGCCGCGCTACCGCCGCCGCGTTCACGCCGACCTGATCGGCTGAGACTCGGTGCCGCCAGCCGCCCATTTTGCCGGGCTATCGCCGCCGCGTTTACGCCGACCTGATCGGCTGAGGCTAGGGTGCCGTTAGCCGCCCATTTAGCCGCGCTACCGCCGCCGCGTTCACTCCGACCTGATCGGCTGAGACTCGGTGCCGTTAGCCGCCCATTTTGCCGCGCTACCGCCCCCGCGTTCACGCCGACCTGATCGGCTGAGACTCGGGGCGCCGCCAGCCTCCTATTTTTGCCGGGCGACCGCCGCCGCGTTTACTCCGACCTGATCGGCTGAGACGCGGGGTGCCGTTAGCCGTCCATTTTGCCGCGCTATCTTCAGGATCATATCCGCTCGGGATACCATATTCGCAGCCGTCATCCGCATTCAGCCCGGATCTTTCGCCGTAGCCGTCTGCGCCAGACTCATCTTGACCTCGGTGAGTGTCTTGAGAATCTGCGTCGCATCTTGTAGCTTGGCGATCTCCGGGTTTGACCGGTCAGCGGACGCCATCTTATTGCGCATTGCCACGGCATGGCGATGCAGCGTACCGACTTTCTCCGCTACCGTGGCCACATCGGCGGTTTTCGATTTCAGCATGGTGCCAATTTCAGTTGCCAGTTGTTGGGCGACCCTGGCATTTTCGGTTACAAGGTTCATATTCGGTGTGGCTCCCAGGGCCAAACCGATGGTCAATATCGTCGTGTAGATCAGGTTCATCTCGTGTTTCCTTGTGCCATTGGTTAGCACGACTTTACGAATGCAAACCTGTAACTAAATGATTGGCCATCCGCTTGCAGCTGCTCCTGTATGCGCGATCCGCACTTTGTGTTTCCCTGGCTTTTTCGCGAAGCTATTGAGGCAGTTCATCATGCTCTTGACGCCGCTCATCTTGAGGTGGCAACCGAGTGGGACATTGCCTACGACATCCGAACGGCGATGGGTACCATTGTTGCCCCCAGTCGTGCCATCTTAGTCTTTGAGCCAGTACAACTTACCAAAACAACGTTGCGGTCGCCGGGGACCGCCTTTCTGGCCTCGGTACCGCTGCAATTGAACGAAGTGAACGGTCAAACGTCTGTTTGGGTTCTCCCTCACGGACCGCCGCCCGCTTGGCGGCATCGCCTTGTTGAAGCCCTGCAGACCCAAGGCGCGGTGAAGATCAGAATTGCCTGATTTCAGCCAAGCAACCCCAAAACCGCCAACTATGCCTCTCGAACGCAAAGCCCGCCGTATCCAAGCCGCCGTTGTAATCAGCGTACTCTTCAGCGTCGTGGCAGCGTATTTAGCGACGTTGGGGAGTTCGCCGTTTGTCGGGAAGATACTCCGCTATCTGTTCTTCCTGCCGATCGTGATGGCGGCGCTTTGGTTCGGATGGCGCGGTGGCTTGGCGGCGGCCATGCTCGCTACCGTGCTTTACCTGCCGGCGGACCCGAACGAAGACGCGGTCGTCGAGGCGATCGACTTGTTTCTAATCGGCTCGATCATGGGCATGCTGGCCGATCGAGAGCGACGAAAACGAATTTTGCTGCAGCAGGCGACACGGAAGTTGGGTGCCGCCTACGATCAGTTGCAGGACAACATGGTCCACCTGCGACAAGCCGAACGCCTTTCCGCTACCGGCCAGTTGGCGGCCTCGTTGGCGCACGAGATCCGGACGCCGCTCGCCTCCATCGAAGGCGCTGCCGAAATGCTCGATGGCGACATCGCCCCAGGCCTGCACTCGGAGATGACGGGGATCCTGCGCAAGGAGTCCCGACGGCTGAGTCGCCTGCTGGCCGATCTGCTGAACTATGCCAAGCCTCGTCCGCCGGAGTTCACCGAAAATGACGTTCGTGACGTCGTCAGCGCGGTGGTCATCCTAGCTTCGCCCTCAGCGCGCCAGTACGAGGTGAAACTTTATTTCGCCCCCCCGGCGAGCCCTGTACCGCTCTACTGCGATGGAGAGCAGTTGCAACAGTTGCTACTGAACCTGACTCTGAACGCCGTGCAGTCGATGCCGAACGGGGGAGAGATCGAGTTCGCGGTTGAGCTCGGCACCGAGTCAGTGATCCTTCGCGTGGCCGACACCGGCCCAGGCATTCCCCCGGAGCAGCGGGACCACGTCTTCGATCCGTTCTACACGACGAAGCCTGCCGGCACCGGTCTCGGCTTGGCCGTTTGTTCGCAGATCGTCGACGCGCACCAAGGCAAGATTTTGATTCTGAACCGCAAGCCACACGGCTCGGAGTTCGTCGTTGAGCTTCCGGTTCGCCAGTGGACTACTCCATGATTCCTACAATTTTGTTGGTCGAAGATGACACCTCGCTGCGGCGGATTATGCAACTGCGACTCGAGGGCGGCCTGTATGCCGTCACTTGCGTTTCCAGTGCGGAGGAGGCGCTGGTCGCCCTCGAACGGCAGCCGTTTCAATTGGTCGTTTCTGACTTGATGATGCCCGGGCAGTCCGGGCTCGACCTGCTGCGGCGGGTGAAGGCGGATTACCCGGAGACGCCGGTGATTCTGCTTACCGCTTACGGCTCGGTAGAATCGGCGGTGGAGGCGATGAAGTGCGGGGCACTCGACTACCTGACCAAACCGGTGGAACAGACCGACCTGCTGATGACCGTGGCGCGAGCTTTGGAGACTCAGCAACTGCGGGAGGAGGTGAAGACTCTGCGGTCGAGCGTTAACGCCAAGTACGGGTTTGAAAACATCATCGGGCGGTCGCCGAATCTGCTCTACGTGATCGATGTGGCGGGGCGGGCGGCGCAGTCGGAGGCGACGGTTCTGATCAACGGGGAGACCGGGACCGGCAAGGAGTTGTTGGCGAAGGCGATCCACTTCAACTCGCCCCGGCGAGAGCGTCCGTTTGTGGCGATCAACTGCGGGGCGATTCCGCGCGAGTTGCTGGAGAGCGAGTTGTTCGGCCATGTGAAGGGCTCGTTTACCGGGGCGATTGCGCACAAGAAGGGTCGGATTGAAACGGCGCATGGCGGCACGCTTTTCCTGGACGAGATCGGCGAGATGCCGGGCGAATTGCAGGTGAAATTGCTGCGGGTGATCCAGGAGCGGGAGATCGAGAAACTGGGGGCGACGGAGCCGCTGCGCGTGGATGTCCGGGTCGTGGCGGCGACGCACCGGAACCTGGCGGTGATGATTGAAGACGGTACGTTTCGCGAGGACTTGTACTACCGTTTGGCGGTGATCCCCGTGGAGCTGCCGCCGCTGCGGGAGCGGACCTGCGACATTCCGGATCTGGTGAACTTCTTCTTCGATCGGGCCCGGCAGCGGGTGAATCGACCAGGCCTCGTGATGCCTCTTACGTTGATGCCATACTTCGTCGGATATCGGTGGCCGGGGAATATCCGGGAGGTAGAAAATATCATGGAGCGGATCACGGTGCTGGCGCGGGCGAATGAGATCAGCCTGGCCGATCTGCCGCCGCAGATTGCGGCTGTTGGATCTTCGCCAAGCGCGATGCAACTGGATTTGCCATCAACCGGAATTTCGCTCGAAAACGTGGAGAAGGAGCTAATTTTGAGGGCGCTTGGGAAGTGCGACTGGAACCAGACGCACGCGGCGAAGTACCTGGACATCAGCCGGAAGACGTTGATTTACCGGATGGAGAAGCATGGGTTGGCCCGTACAATGGAGGGGTGAGTAGTCCCGTAACAGTAATTGGCGCCGGCTTGGCCGGTTCGGAAGCAGCGTGGCAGATTGCCGAGGCGGGGCAAGACGTCGTGCTGTACGAGATGCGACCGCACAAGTCGACGACGGCGCACCAGACCGATCAGCCGGCGGAGCTGGTTTGTTCGAACTCGCTGAAGAGCGAAGCGGAGAATTCAGCGCCGCGGCAGTTGAAGCAAGAGATGCGGCGGATGGGCAGCATGTTACTGGCGGCGGCCGATGTGGCGCGCGTGCCGGGGGGGCAAGCGCTTACCGTTGATCGAGAGCTGTTTTCGAGGTATATCATCAAACAGCTGACGGGGCATCCACGAATCACGATTCGGCGGGAGGAGATCACGCGAGTGCCGGAGACGGGGACGGTGATCATCGCTTCGGGGCCGCTTACGTCAGACCCTTTGGCGCAGGATATTGCGCGGTTGACGGGCAGCGAGCGGTTGTATTTCTACGACGCGATTTCGCCGATTGTGGACGCCGAGACGATCAATTACGACATCGCGTTTCGGGCGTCGCGCTACGGCAAGTCGATCGACGGCACGGATGACTACGTGAACTGCCCGATGAACAAGGCGGAGTACTTGGCGTTCATCGCGGCGCTTCTGGAAGCGCAGAGCTATGAGCCGCATATTCCGGAAGACAAAACGCCGTACTTTGAAGGCTGCCTACCGATTGACCAGATTGTGAAGCGGGGGGCGGAGACGCTGCGGTTTGGGCCGATGAAACCGACGGGCCTGGACGACCCGCGGACCGGACGCTGGCCGTATGCGGTGGTGCAGTTGCGGCAGGAGAATTTGCGGGCGGACAGCTACAATCTGGTGGGCTTTCAAACGTCGTTAAAGTTTGGGGAGCAGGCGCGGATTTTCCGAATGATTCCGGGGTTAGAGAACGCGTCGTTTCTGCGCTACGGGCAGATCCACCGAAACACGTACATTAACGCGCCGACGCTACTCAACGCATTTTTGCAGTTGAAGGCCGAACCGCGGATCTACTTTGCCGGGCAGATATCGGGGGTGGAAGGCTACGTCGAATCGATTGCGACGGGGATGTTGGCGGGGCAGTTTGCCGTGGATCCGGCGCCGCGCGCGTTACCGCGGGAGACGGCGTTGGGTTCGTTGCTGCACTACATCACGGGGGCGGATCCGCGACACTACCAGCCGGCGAACATCACGTTTGACCTGCTGCCGACGCTGGACGAGGAGACGCGGCTGAAGTTGCGGAAGGACAAGAAGGCGCGGCACGCCGAGGTCTGCCGGAGGGCGACGGCGGCGATGGAAGAATATCTGAGGCTGGCACCGGCATGATTGCAATTGGCGCAGCGGCGGAGCAGTACTTGGTCAGCCTGACGCGGGCGAACGCTTCGCCGACGACGATTGAGACGTATCGGATTGCGCTGGCCGACTTCGGGACATTCGCGGGGCCGGAGGCGACGGTTGAAGCGATCGACCTGCTGCAGCTGCGAACTTGGCTAGCGGATTTGTACGAGCGGAAGCAGCACCCGGCGACGATGCGGAAGAAGATTGCGGCGGTGCGGAGCTTGCTGCAACACGCGGTGAAGCAGGGATGGCGGGAGAGCAATCCGGCGAAGCTGCTGCTGACGCCGAAGCTGCCAAAGACGTTGCCCCGGGTGCCGACGGAAGAGCAGGCGGCGGCCGTGATGGACGGGGAGCATTCGACGCGGGACGGGGCGATTCTCGAACTGCTCTACGGGTGCGGGCTGCGGGTGAGCGAGATCGTGGGACTGAATTTGAAGGATTTGGACCGGGAGGAGCGTTGGCTGCGGGTGATGGGCAAGGGGCGGAAGGAGCGGCAGGTGCCATACGGGGGCAAGGCGGCGGAGGCGTTGGACCGGTATTTGGCGGAGCGGACGCCGAAGACGGTGGACGAGCTGGCGGTGTTTTTGAATCGGTTCGGGCGACGGCTGACGACGCGGGGGGTGCAGTTGCTCGTGAAGTTCCATGGGCAGGTGGCGAACGGGGACGCGAGCTTGCATCCGCATGCTCTGCGCCACGCTTATGCGACCCATTTACTGAGCGACGGGGCGGATTTGCGGGCGATTCAGGAGCTCCTGGGGCACGCTAGTTTGTCGACGACCCAGCGGTATACGCAGGTTTCGCTGGCGGATCTGATGGTGGTTTACGATAAGGCACATCCAAAGGCTTAGCTTGGGGGAGGTGGGGCCGGAAGTGGTCGGTGACTTGGCGGCGGGCACTTGTGAGCACAACGACGGGACTGTTGTGGCGTGGGTGGGCGATTTACGGGAGGGTCCAGTATTCAGCGTCGGAAGGTACGGCACCAGGCGCTTCTGTTGCCGCCGGCTCCTCGGCTACCTTCGCCAATTCGGCCTTCCCTTCGTCAGCGTGTTGCACTCCCGGCAGCACAGAACGGGCAAGCAGATTGTCGAGAAGGAAGCAAAGAACAAGATGCTGCCAGTTGGCGTTTTAGCCAAGTTCCTTTGCTTTGTCTTCGGTAGCGTCGGCCGTGTGTTGGGGGATCATCACCACTTTATCGGGCCGGCCGGTGGTACGGAGGTGAGGCCGCAGTATGGAACGTTCTACGCTGGTTTCATGGGCGGATTTGATGGTAAGGCACATCCAAAGGCTTAGCTTCGGGGAGTAGGACCCAGAAGTGCTCGGTGAATTGGCGGCGGGCGGAGAATAGGCCGGGGGCTGTTTCGCCGACGACGCGGGCTCGGCGATGGGCCTGGAGATGGAAGGCGAAGCTTTGGCAGGAGGCGGACGTGCGGGCGCTGGTGAGCACGGCAACGGAGCCGTTGAAGCGAGGGCCGGCTACTTCGGGGAGGGTCCAGTATTCTTCGGTGAAGCCGCGGTATTGGAGGGTGGTCCATTGGATTTGCTCAGGGAAGAGATAGCTGGCCCAGAGGAGGACGGTGCCGGGGACGGCGTCGTGGCAGTCGCGGAGGTCGAAGACGAGGGTGGGGGCGGAGCGGACGATTTGGAACGTTTGGGCGACGGGGGCTTCGGCGTTTTCGAGTAGGCCGAACCGGCGAATGGGGATGGTGGCGGCATTGTCGGCGACTGCGATGGGCCCGATGCCGAAGTGGTCTTGCTGGTCGGCCGAGAGCTCAGCGGTGGTGGGCGGCGGCGGGGTCGAGTTGTTGACGGGGGAGAGATCGACGGCGGCCCAGTTGTAGCCGACGGGGAAGTGGAGTTCGTCGGAGAGGCGGGTGGCGAGCAGGGGGGCGACGGTGATCCATTCCGGGGGGCGTTGGCGGAGATAGGCGGCGAGCCGAGGGGCCTGGGCGGGGTCTACGTAGCGGGCTTCGAGATCGGCGGCGGCGGCGAATTGGAGGCGACGGACGGCGGGGGCGATGAGCAGGAGTTCGCGATCCGAGGCGAACCAGAGGAGGGCGACGGCGAGGATAGGAAGCCGGAGGCGCAACTTACTCGTAGATGCGGTTGAGCACCCCGGCGATGCGAATGCCGGCCTGGAGGAGGCGCTGGCGGACGAGGGGCATGCTTTTGTAGACGTAGGGAAAGCTGAGGGGGAGGTCTTTTGGGAAGTCGTAGACCTGGGGGAGGGCTTGGCGGGATTCTTCCATCCAGTCGGTGTAGGAGGAGGCTTGCCAGGCTTTGACTTCGGCGGCGGAGGCGCGGTCGAGGAAGCGGGCGAATTCAGTGAAGGAGAGCTGTTCCTGGTCGATTAGGGAGGAGTCCCAAACGGTGTGGAGGTTGGTTGGTTCGGTGGAGCGGAACCAGCGGACTTGGACGCGGTTGCCGCCGAGGTCGTCGGCTTTACCGGCGTGGAGGGGTTGGTGGAGGTCACCGGCGAAGTGGAGGAAGAATTTGAGGGCTTCGATGCGCTGCTGTTTGGGGGCGGCGGGATTGCGGAGGGTGGCTTCCATTTGGCGGAGGGCGGCGATGACGTCGCCGTTGGGGGCTTTGGAGGCGTTGTCGTAGGAGACGCCGTCGGTGATGTTGACGTAGTGCCAGGGGTCGGATTTTTTCCAGGCGGGGTCGGAGCGGATTTCGTCGGCCCAGTTGGTGGCTTCGGCGAGGGATTGGGCACCGAGGAGGTCGCGAATGGCTTGGAAGGCTTTGGGGGAGAGGTGATTTTCGGCGATTTGGCCGGTGATGCGATGGCCGGTTTTGCCCCAACCGAGCAGGGAGACGGCGGCGAATATAGTGACAAGGGCTAGACGCATAGAGCTATGGACTCAGTATGGCATTCGGCGAGCGGGTCAGCGCGCGCGATGATTTTTCGCAATTTCATTTTTTCCTTACTTGACGCTATGCCATTCATTACAAGCGACTTATTTGCACTTTCCAGCTTTTCGGTCTGGGTTCGTTTTTCTAGGCGGCCAACGGGACCGGGGCCGCGGTTAATTTTTCGAGCAATTCCTCGACGTCGTAACCGGGGGCAATTTCGGCCATAAGTTCCGCATTTAGAAGCACTTCCGCGACCCAGTGGGGCAATTTGTAGCTGGGTTCGTTTTTTGCGCGCTCGGCGTGCCCGAGAATTTCGGCGACCACTTCCGGCGGCGGCAAGGGGTCGGCGAGCAAGTTGGCGTCAGGCTCGGTATTGATTGGTTCTGGCGGGGCCAAGGGGAAATCCCGCTGGATCAACTTGAACAGCTTTACGAAGTTGGTGTAGGCGGTCTGATGGGCCTTTTTCTCTCGCTGTAAGGAGCGCCAGACTTTCTCTTTTTGCAGGCCGCGCTCGTAACTGAACATTTGCAGTTCGGTATCGGAGAGGCCATCGTAACTTCGCAGGGTCTCGTCGACGCCGTGCTGGCGAATTTGCGTTTCGAGCGAGATCGTTCGCTCAAGATGGAAGAGTTCGACGCACATATGACGCAGCATGGTTAGTTGACATTCCGACTGCGGTTGATATTGCCGGACGTGCTTTTGATAGAGCCGGAGGTAAGCGGAACGACAATCGGTGGAGAGCAAGGCGATGCATTCTGGAAGTTCTTCTTGGCGCAAGTCCAAATGATCTCCGGTGGAGATGCTGTTTAGAGAACTGATGTACTTCCCGATATCGGAAACGGGGCCGCGGCTTTTAGCTCCATTTTCCCGGGCGATTTCGGCACGACGGGCCTGCTGTTTTTCGGTCATGATGACTCCTCAATCCTGGGGAATGGACAAGTGCTATTCCAGTTAGAGGATACGATGGCGGAGGAGAGGATCTACATTAAATCAAGACAACCTAAATCAATAACTAGTTTAGTTTCAGTCTATTGGGCAGAGGATATTTATTTTTTCACCTTGTGAAGGCCGATTCCGGGTACGCAAAACAGGCACCAAAGGGGTGGAAAAGTGAGTTCTCGCTCTAAGCTGCCAGTGCCGCGCAAATACCTATCGGTCAGAATTACGTGTCTTGGGAAGGTAACGAATTTTGGTCTCTTTTTAAGGATGAAAACGCCTCGGTACCCTGGCAATTTCGGTAGCGGTTAGTCTGACTGCGAGCAGTCCAGGGGCTCACACCAGCGGGAAAGTGGGGTTCGATGCCCCGCCTTCCCGCCGCCGGGGGCGTTTTCGGCACTGAAAACGCCCCCGGCGATCAAGCTAAGTGATAGCAATATTGAGGGTTATAGGAAGTACTTTTCGGAGGAGCGAAGAATGAAAATGGGTCGGTATTCGGGCGATTCTGGCGGCGTTTGGTGGGTCTGCGGGCCATTCATGGGTTCGTACCAGCGAGAAGGCGGGGCTCGATGCCCCGCCTTCTCGCTCCCTGGAGCGTTTTCGGTAATGAAAACGCCCGACGGCGATTGAGCTAAGTGATAGCAGTATCGAGGGTTAGATGTGGTAATTTTCGAAGAAATCCTCCTGTTGGGCTTGTGGCGCAGCACAAGCGAAGGATGAAAATGGGTCGGTTCTCGGGCGATTCTGGCGGCGTTTGGTGGGTCTGCGTGCCAGTCGTGGGTGCGTACCAACGGGAAGGCGGGGTTCGATGCCCCGCCTCCCCGCCCCCGGGGGCGATTGAGCTAAGTGATAGCGGTATCGATGGTTAGAGGTGGCAGTTTTCGGAGGAGCGAAGGATGAAAACGGGTCGGTTCTCGGGCGATTCTGGCGGCGTTTGGTGGGTCTGCGTGCCAGTCGTGGGTTCGTACCAACGGGAAGGCGGGGTTCGATGCCCCGCCTCCCCGCCCCCGGGGGCGATTGAGCTAAGTGATAGCGGTATCGATGGTTAGAGGTGGCAGTTTTCGGAGGAGCGAAGGATGAAA
>JANXMS010000309.1 GCA_025354525.1 Acidobacteriota bacterium | reverse complement strand
CTTGGCGAAGCGAGACTAAGCTTTCTTGCGGACGTAACTTTGAGTACTTAACGACGAGCTCTTCAAAGCGCGCCGTTAAGATTGGATCAACGAGACTAGACAGATCAACCGGCTGACTCAAGACGAGACCCCTTTCATTCAGAGTACACGCTATGGGACCAGCCGGTCATCCATTATTACGGCTTAGGTGTGTCTTGGGTAATGCCGCCGCCAGCTTTCTTCTCGAGCGCTTCCGCTTTGCGCTTCTTCGCTTCGAGCGCTTTCTGGACATACGCGTCTGCTTGTTCCAGCTCTTTCTTATACTCTTCCGGAGTATCGGAAATGTCGGCCAATTCGCGATGCATCAAATTGAGATAGGCATAGGCGTCGTCGTAATTCGGATCCACCTTTACGGCAGCTTCGAGTTGTCTCAGACCGTCCTGAACCATCGCAAAATTCTTTTCGCGAACTTCGGCGCGAACCTTTTTATCTTTCAGAGGACCCGGGTCCTCGGGCTTCATGCTCAACTTGGCGCGCGCTTCCCCTCGAACCGGGTAGGCTTTACCCCAAGCGATTACGCCCAGAGTGTAGAGCGCTTCCTTGTTTTGCGAGTCGACCTTTAACAACCGCTCGTTCCACTCTTTAGCTTCCTGGAACTTCTTCTGGTTGTAATAGAGAGAAGCAATGGAAGCAATGGCGAGCTTGTCGTTGGGATCTTTCTCAAGAACCTTCTGGAAGTTATCGTAGGCAGCGGTTGCAAACTTGTTGTTTTCGACCGAATCGGCACCGGGGATCCATTGGCTCATGTATGCAGTTGCCAAATAAAGCCGGGCCGTCGTGAAGTCAGGATCAAGATCAACGGCCTCTTGGAAGGACTTCACTGCTTCGGGATATTTTGCACCTTTGTAAGCGCGGACGCCCTTATTTAGGTTGTCGCGGGCTCTGAGCTGTTGGCAGCCAGTGGTGGATAGGAGGAGTATGCCGCAAGCGGCAAGGGTAAGGAGAGTCTTCGTCATAATGCAGGTTCCCCTATTGCCCTTGTTCCATCTTTGGTGTCATCAAGCCGACCTTGTCAATTCCAGCGCCCTTGGCCATGTCGATTGCTTTGGCGACGTATTGGAACTCGAGGTCGGGGTCGCCTTTGACAAAAACGACTCGTTCAGCTCGAGTTGAAAAGATTGCCTTCAAGCGAGTTTCCAAGTTTGCTTCCAAGACATCTTCGCTGTTGAGCTTGATACTTTTATCCTTCGCGATGATGATCACCACAGTGCGGTCATCCTGCGGAGGCGGAGGCGGTTTGTCTTTCGGAGGGGGCTGCGGGACGAGCGCATCCAAACCCTTTGGCGTGAGCGGTGTGATGACCATGAAAATGATCAACAGTACGAGCAACACGTCGATGAGGGGAGTCATATTGATATCGGCTTGCGGCCCACCGCCGCCGCCAGTTGACATGGACATAGGAATGCTCCTTCGAAAAATGAATGACTTGCGTTACATTCCGGCAGGGGCAGTTGTGGCCGCCATGCCTTCCTTAATCTGTTCGGTCAACAAGCCAACTTGATCCACCTGGAACGCCCTAAGGTTATCCAGCACTTCGACAACCCGTTCGTAGCGGGATCGCGAATCACATTTGAGGTAGACGGTCTTGTCGACTTTGTTCGTGAGCTGATCTTTCACCTTGTTTCCCAAAGTTGGCAGATCGGGGAACTGTTCGCTGCCAAGGTACACTTTGCCGTCTCTGCTGACCGAAATGAGAATCGCGTCCTCTTTGTCGGCTGCTTGCATGGCAATGGGATTCTTGGTTTTGACCAGTTCGACGGAAATTCCCTTTGAGAGCATCGGGGTGATGACCATGAAAATGATAAGCATGACGAGCATCACGTCGACCAAGGGGGTGACGTTGATGTCGGACACAGCGGCCTTTGAAGAGACCTTTTTTCTTTTGGATTGTCCAATGACGATCGACATGGGTAGATCTCCTTATTGAGACCCCGGTCGGCTCGCGCCGACCGGGCTTTCAATTCAACTCAGACGGGACGATTAAGCGGTTAGTGCTTGACGGCGCGGTTGGAACGCTTGATGAAATAGTCAAGCAATTCGGAGGAGGAGTTGCCCATTTCGACGTTGAACGCTTCCAGGCGGCCTGCGAAGTAGTTAAACATCATGACGGCCGGAATGGCGACGAACAGACCGAACGCGGTGGTGACCAGCGCTTCCGAGATACCTCCAGCGACCGCGCCGAGTCCGGTCGACTTCTCCGAGGCGATGCCCTTGAACGCGTTAATGATGCCGACAACAGTGCCGAACAATCCGACGAACGGACCAGTGGAACCGATCGTGGCGAGAGCGCTAACGCCACGCTTCATTTCTGCCTGGACAATGGCTTCGGCGCGCTCGAGAGCACGACGGGAAGCTTCAATCGTTTCGCCCGAAATGTCACCCTGGTTGTGGGCCTGGAATTCCTGGAGCCCAGCCACGACGACCTTGGCCAAATGCGATTTCTTGTAGCGATCAGCGATCTTGATCGCTTCGTCCAACTTACCTTCACGAAGCGCTCCGGCGACTGCCGGGGCGAACGCGCGACTCTGTTGCCGTGCCGCGTTGAACGCAATCAAGCGGTCGATCATAACTCCGATCGACCAAGCCGACATGATGAATAGCGTCACGACGACTGCCTGTGCCAGCAATCCCATCTGACCCCACATATCAACGAGGTCAAACGATACGCCGCCTTCTGCCAAAAGGAACAACGCCCATACCTGCGTAAGAACAATCATGCTAATCTCCTGCGAGTTGAATTTTGGAAATCTGGAAGCCGGAAAACCGGCCATCGTTGCCCCGCCGGGGCGGGGCGGTTACCGACCGTCTCGTAAGAAGGAGGGTAACCGTTAAGGACCGAACTGTCTGACGTAACACCGCCAACTGGGCGGTTAGTTGCTTAACGTAAAATTCACGTCAATCTGGGTCTGAACTTCTACGGCTTCTCCGTTCAGCAAGGTGGGCTTGTACACCCATTGCCTAACGGCGTCCGTGGCGGCGGGAACCAACAAAGGATGACCGCTCATCATCTGTAAGTTCTGAATCGTTCCATCTTTCGAAATGACGGCGTTGAACCGAACCACTCCTTGAATGCGGGCCTGTTTTGCCAGCGGAGGATAGTTGGGTTTCACCTGCCGAATCAGATTCGCCGCTTGGACGTTTCCGCCCACGCGAATCGGACCGGTCGGTTTCGGTTTCGGAATCTCTTTTGGAGGAGGAGGCGGTGCCGCGCTAGGGACACCACCAATGATGCCACCAATGATGCCACTGGCGACACCACCAGGGACACCACCAGGGACACCTCCCGGCACGCCACCCATGGGGGGCGGAAGTTCTTCTTCGCGAATCATCGCGATATCTTTTGGGATCTGTTTGGGCGCCATCAGCCGATTCGCGTCGAATTGGCGCGGGATCACCTTGACTACCTTAACGGGGGCAGCGGCAGGAGGGGGCGGAGGCGGCGGAGGAGGGGGCGGGGGCGCTACCAGCATGTTGGCCAATTGAGCCGGCTGTAAGCCCTCGAAGAACCACATTGGAAGAATAATTCCCAGAACGATCAGGCCTGATTGAATCAACAATGAGACCAGAACGGTGTAGGGTTTACTTGTTTTGCCGGTACCATCGACAAATGTCTGTTCAAACATTTCCGCAATCCTTTCGGCTCCGCTGCCTGAGTAGCGGAGCGCGTTGAGGTTATCAAAACTACATTCTTACCACTCCCGAGCAAAGGAGCAGAACACGGACACACACGGTTTTACTTCGAGGACTTCGTCTTTCCAGCCGCGACAGCGGGGGCGGGGGTTCCGCCGTCCTTCCGTCGTTTTTCCATCCACTCTCGACAATAGATCAGGATCGGCGCAGCGATGAAGATCGAGGAGTAGGTTCCAAAAATGATACCAGCGACAAGGGCAAACGAAAACCCGTTTAGAACCTGTCCGCCGAACAACCACAGGGCCAAAGCCGTCAGGAAGGTTAATCCTGACGTAAGGATTGTACGACTCAGCGTTTGGTTAATGCTGAGATTGACTACAGTGTCAAACTTTTCCCGCCGCATTTGGGGCAGATTTTCGCGAATACGATCAAAGACGACAATCGTGTCGTTCATCGAGAAGCCGACTAAGGTCAGCAGCGCGGCAATAACGGTGAGGGAAACTTCCTTGTCGAGCAGCGAGAAGAGGCCGATCGTGATAATCGTGTCGTGGAACACTGCGATCACAGCGGCAAGGCCGTAAATGAACTCGAACCGGAATCCAACGTAGACCAACATACCCAAGAGAGCCAGTAAAGTGGCACTGAAGGCCTGCGATTGCAGCTCCTTTCCTACCTTAGGTCCGACGAGGTCGAAACCGCGGATGGTATAGGGGCCCGGGACTGTTTCCTGCTTGAGCACGTTGATCACTTGGGGCGTGACATTTTTGACACCACTAAGGGCATCATAGTTCCCAAGTAACCCGGAGCGAGGTGCGCTGTTTCGAAAGGCCAGGATGTCCTTGACGAGTTCTTGGAGTTGCGATTCCGTGAAAGACGCCCCGGCCGAAGCGAGCGGTCCGCGGATGCGATCCGCGAGAGCCGCCTGGCTCGTCAAGTTGATGTCCTCTTTCCCTGCGTTCTGAGAGCCAAAAGTGCTTTTGAGCGTATCGAACACTACTGCACGAGCCGCGTTCAACTCTTTCTCGTCGCGCAGGTCGGTGGAGATGATGACTTCGTTCTGCCCGGTGACTTGCTGGACAACGATTTCACCCTTGATCTTGGCGGCTAAGGCCTTGCGGATCTGGTCTTCATTCGGAGCCTGTTGGAAGCGGACAGTCGTAACCGTACCGCCCTTAAAGTCGATCCCGTACAGCGGACCACCCTTGACGATCAGACTTCCAACGCCGAGTACTGTCAACACCAAGGAGGCGATGATAAAGGGCCATTTCTTGCCCAGGAAGTCAAAATTTGTTTTTTTAAATAGCTCCATGCAGAGTTGCTATTGGCGGTAATGGAGGTTTGACACCACTACAACGCCATTTGTTCCCGTTTTAAATGTAAAAAGTACTGAAGTCGTTTCTGTTTCTCGTTTGCGAACAGATCAGTGACCTAGTGCGCAAAAAAGTGGACTAAATGCTGAGGGTCGTGGGCTGCTCTTTGCCGCTCAATTCCCAATCGAAGATCGCTCGTGACACAAAGACGGCCGTGAACACATTGGCAAGAAGGCCGATGACCAGTGTAATCGCAAATCCCCTTACTGCGGTGGTCCCGAAGATGAAAAGGAAGGCGCAAGACACGATCGTTGTCACGTGGGTGTCCACGATGGTCCACCACGCTTTGCCGAAACCGGCGTCTACGGCGGCCAGGACACCCTTGCCATGGCGTAACTCTTCTCGAATGCGTTCGAAGATAAGAACGTTCGAGTCGACCGCCATACCAATTGTCAAAATGATTCCGGCCATGCCCGGCAGCGTGAGAACAGCGCCGAAGTAGGCCAGGACTGCAACCAAAATAATGGCGTTCAAAATCAGGGCAAGAACGGCGTTGATGCCTGCTTTCTTGTAGTAGACAAGCATGACCAGCACCACCGCGCCCACACCGACGGCACCGGCCATCAGGCCATCGCGGATTGAGTCAGCGCCCAGCGACGGTCCGACCGTTCGTTCTTCGAGATACACGATGCCGGCAGGCAAGGAGCCTGACGTCAGTACTAGAGCCAAATCGGAAGCTTCCTGCTGGGAGGGGGCTCCGGTAATGACGCCGGAGTCTTCAATTTTGCTGTTGATGGTGGCGACGCTACGGGCCTTGTTGTCGAGGAGAACGGCCAGTTTGTTACCCACATTGCTCTCGGTGTAGCGTCCAAAACGCTTTCCGGCATCGGGAGAGAGAACAAACGAGGTTTCCCATTTTCCGAACTGATCCTGGGAAGGACGAGCATTGCGCAAGTCGCGACCCGTTACGACAGGGGTCCGATTGGCGACATACCAGCTTTCGCCTTGGTCTCCGGGGCGGCTCGCCTGTTGAATCGGCCTCGTGCCTAAGGGAAGAATGCCACCGCTCTTGGCCCGCAGCGCTTCTTCGCTGGGGAACGGTCCATCTTTTACTTCTACGATTTCGAGTTTGGCGGCGGCCTGAAGCAGCGCTTTTACGCGGGCCGGATCGTCGACACCCGGCATCTGGACGAGAATTTCGGGGTTCGCTTCCCCATTGCCGCGCTGTTGCACCGTAGCTTCGGCTAGGCCAAGACCGTTGATGCGATTTTCAATCGTTCGCATAGAACGGGTGACCGTATCGCGGCGCATGGTCAAGGATTCGGTAGTATTCAGCGTCAGACGATAGTCCGACGCGCCTACGCTACCCATCTGCCACATCGAGAACTTCTGCTGCAGCAGTTCCCGAAACGGCGCTGTTTTGTCGACAGGGATGCCCTTCACGTTGATCTGAATCTTGTCGGCTTCTTCGATGGTGGCCGGGTCATTCCGATCGACCGAAGCGTAAGCGATACCCGCCTTCAGCATTTCGTCTTTCAGGCGTTCGATGTTTTGGTCGGCGTCGGCCTTGAAGGCGTCCTGAACCTGAACCTGAAGCACGAGTTGGCTTCCGCCCCGCAGGTCGAGCCCCAGCTTAATGCTGTTCGCGATATTCTGGCTCAACTGTTCTTTCGAAGTGGGCAGGCCGATGATCCCGTAAATGCAGATCAAGATGGTAGCCACAATCACTATGGCTTTCGTTCTGATGTTCTTATCCATGAAAATTCCTAAGCAGCCTTTCCCG
The DNA here is from genome assembly GCA_025354525.1 of Acidobacteriota bacterium. GTDB lineage: Bacteria > Acidobacteriota > Terriglobia > Bryobacterales > Bryobacteraceae. The sequence continues at coordinate 15,566 of JANXMS010000309.1, read as the reverse complement.
GCTTGGTCACGAGAGAGGTGATTGCGGTCCGCGTCACCTGCAACTTCACGTTGTCAGGCTTTACGCGAATCACTAGCGTATCATCGGTTGCGTTCACCGCAACAACAGTTCCAACAATTCCTCCGGACGAGACGACTTCGTCGCCCGATTTCAGATTCGTCAGCATTGCTGCTGTTTGCTTCTTTTGCCGCTGCATGGGCAGGAAGAGCAAAAAATAGAAGATCGCGAAAATCGCGATCATGGGCAGGAAGCCGAGGAGGCTGTTGGCCGAGGGGAGTTGCAACATTATGGCGAATACCACTACTTCGTTTCCGTTTCGGCAGCGCGGACTGCCGCTAAGTGTTGAGGGAAGTCCCCAAGGAGAATAGCCTGCCTGATCCGGCGCATGATGTCAAGGTAATGCCTTAAATTATGTAGCGTCCCTAGTACTGAGAACAGAATCTCCTCAGCTAAAAACAGATGGCGGAGGTAGGCGCGGGAGAAATTCCGACAAGTGTAGCAGGCGCAAGCGGGGTCCAGCGGACCGGAGTCATCGCGATAACGGGCGTTCTTTATCACCACTTTACCAACAGATGTAAACAAACAGCCGTTCCGCGCGTTGCGGCTGGGCATGACGCAATCCATCATGTCGATCCCGCCGGCGACGTACTCGATTAGTTCCTCCGGCTTGCCGACGCCCATCACGTAGCGAGGCTTCTCCACGGGCAGCAACGGGGCGGTGGCGGCCACCATGGCCAGACTGAGATCCCGTGGTTCGCCGACGCTCAGCCCTCCGATGGCGTAGCCGGGAGCGTCGAGGCCGACGAGTTCCGCGGCGCATTCCCGACGCAGATCCGGGTACATGCCGCCTTGGACGATGGGAAACAGAGCTTGGTTGACGGGGTTGCGTCGATAGTGAGCAAACGCCTGGGCGGCCCAGCGGTTGGTTCGGCGCGTCGAGATCTCGACGGCTTCCCGGGTCGCTGGGTATTCGATGCATTCGTCGAGGACCATCATGATGTCGCTGCCGAGCGCGATTTGGGTATCCACAGTGGATTCGGGCGTAAATAGGTGGCGGTCGCCATTCAGGTGGGAGTGAAAGACGACTCCCTCCTCGGTCACTTGGCGGATTTTCGAAAGGCTCCAGACTTGAAAGCCGCCGGAATCGGTCAGAATTGCCCGAGGCCAATTCATAAACTTGTGCAGGCCCCCCATTTGGCGGATCAATTCATGACCCGGCCGCAGGTAGAGGTGGTAGGTATTGGACAGTAAAATTTTGGCGTCGAGGTCCTCCTCGATTTGCTTCGGCATCAGACTTTTTACCGTCGCCTGGGTCCCGACGGGCATAAAGACCGGGGTTTCGACGATGCCGTGGGGGGTATGGAGGAGTCCGGCCCGTGCACCGGTCTGGGGGCATTGGGCCTGGATCTCGAACCGCAGGCCTTCTTTGAGTTCACTCACTGGCTACAATTCTAGCGAATGTAGGCCGGTCGGCCTATTCATAACGCAGCGCCTCGGTTGGGTTCAGCTGCGCGGCGCGGTTAGCTGGCAGCAGGCCGAACACCAACCCGACCAAGAGCGATGTCGCAAACGCGACGCCGATGGAGGTGCCCGAGATTGGAATGTCGATGCCGCCGAAGTAGCCGGCGGCTAACGGTCCGGCGACGCCGACGGCGATCCCAATCATGCCGCCCGCGACGCTGATGAGCACCGATTCCATCAAGAACTGCAAAAGCACCATTTGCTTTGACGCTCCGAGCGCCATGCGGAGGCCAATCTCTCTGGTTCGCTCGGTCACCGTGACGAGCATAATATTCATGATCCCGATGCCGCTGATGATGAGGGCGATCGCCGAGACGAGCACGAGAACGCCGGTGAGAATCAGCGAAATGTTTTCGGCCGCTGCCAGAATTGCCGAAAGGTTATCGACGTAGTATTTCGCTCCCGGACGATGACGGGCTTCGAGCAACTGCTGCACTTGGCGGGTGAGCGGGATCACGTCCTCGGCGTTTCGCGTTTGTACGTACATTGGGTCGATTCGTTCTTCGGCGGTCAGATACTTCATGACGGTAATGGGAATCAGCATCGTTTCTGTCGACAGTTCGGACAGGCCGAAACTGTCGGTCTTTTCGCGGAAGGTACCGATAATCGAAAACTGTAGCCCGCGAATCTTGACAATCCGCATGATCGCATTCGACTGGCTGCCGTAGAGTCGAGTAGCCAGTTTCTGCGTGAGCAGCGCGACGCGGCTGCGCTGTTGCATGTCGTCGAGTTGAATCGGACGACCGGCCAGAATTACCAAGTTTCGCATCGGAACGTATTCATGATCCGACCCAATGATTTTGACGTCCCGCTCTTTGCCGTCGATGACCATCTGGTCGTAAATCGTCATCACGCCGGTGACGGCGGTGGCGCGTTTGCCCAAAGCGACCCGCGTCGCATCGACGTCGGCGATCTTCACAAAATCGGCGTCGACGCTGACTCCGGTGCGGTTGCCGGCTTCAAAGTAGGCGATGATCAAGTTCGAGCCAATCCCGCGAATCTGCTCGATCACATAGTCACGGCTGGTCAGCGAAATGGTTACGACCAGGATCACCGATGCGTTTCCGATGACCAGCCCCAGCGCGGTCAAGAACGTGCGCACTTTGTTAGCCTGAAGAGCGTAGACGCTAAATCGGAGCGCTTCGCGCCAATTCAAGCGCCGCCTCGGGCTTGCCGCAAGAGTTTCTCCGCCTCAGCACGCGACGGCATATCCGGGTTGAGGTCAGCCTTCAGGTACTGCTCCAACAGCTTGGTCGCCATCGGCAGATTCTTCTTGGCGATGACGTAGGTCTGGGCCTTGTCGAAGAGCAGTTTCGGATTGTTCGGGTCAATCTTCTCGGCCTTGCTGATGAAGCTCTCGCTTTCGATCAATCGACCTTGATGAGCGAGGAACTTCGCAACGTCGAGCAATCGGCCAATTTGTCGGGGTGCCAGTTCGGCAGCCCGTTTTAAGTGCTGCTCAGCGGTATTGAATTCCTTCCGTTTCTGCGCCAGTTGGGCCGTCGCGTAGTAAAACTCCGCCTGATCGTTCGCCTTGATCTGCTCAAGCAACGCTTGGGCTTTCCCCAACCCACCGCCCAGGAACCCGGGGGCTTCAAGGTAATAATCAAACAGGTTGCTGATCGCCTCACCGTTCTTCGGATCCAGTTCCACGGCCTTCTCAAACATCTGGCGAGCGCGGGTGGCGTAGTGGGGCGCGATCAGCGGATTGCCGGATTCAGCCCGTCGGCCATAGGCTCGACCGAGCCAGTGGTAATAATCCGAAAGCTGTCCATTCAACTGAACGGCTTTTTCAAACAGGTCGATCGCCTTTTTGAAATCGCCCACCATGTATTGACACTTGCCGGCCAACGAATGTGCGGAGGGGTCGTTGCCGAGCACCGGTTGGAGGATCCGGAAGGCCTCTTGATACTTGGTCCGATGGTACAAGTCGGCTGCGCGCGCTATTTCAGCAGGACCGGCCCAGAGGACGGAGCTGGCGAACACGGCAGCCAAAAGAATCTTCATCATTTCTTTCGATGCTTCCAGCATAACGCGGGTTTCAACCGGGTTTGGAACATCCGCTCCAGGAAATGCATCCAACTGTCATCGCCGATGTAGTATCCTCAGGATTGGTAAAAGCTAGCGTCCCTGTCGGAGGTCTCCCTTCATGAAATCACTATTCCGTTTGTTCTCTCTCACCGCAGTAGCCCTGCTTTTCACGTTTGGAGCATTGGCCCAGACGGCTTCCCTGGAAGGGGAAGTAAAAGGCGAAGATGGCAAACTGCTCCCGGGCGCGTTGATTAAGATCAATCGCACCGACATCAAAGGCAACTACAAAGTTAAGACCAACAAGAAGGGCCAGTGGTTCCACGCCGGCCTGCCGCTGGGTCAATACGAAATTGAGTGCGAAGTCGATGGCAAAGTTGTGGACACCGTCAAGGGCGTCCGGACCCGTCTCGGCGATCCGCTGCCGATCAACTTCGATCTTTCGAAGAACGTAGCTCGCAAACAGGCGATGGAAAAGGCCGTGGCGACCGGGCAAGTAACCGAAGAGATGTCTCGCGAAATGACGAAAGAGCAGCGCGACGCGATGGAAAAGCAGGTGAAAGAACGCGCCGCCGTAATGTCGAAGAATAAAGAGCTGAATGACGCGTTCAATGCCGGCATGGAAAATTTGAAGACGAAGAACTTCCAGGCCTCGGTAGACGGCTTTCAGAAAGCGGTGGAACTCGACGCGAAGCAGGTCGTGATCTGGGCGAACATGGCCGAAGCCTACATGGGTTTGGCTGGCTCGAAAACGGGTGCCGAGCAGGAAGCAGCCAACACCAAGGGCCTCGAAAGCTACGCGAAAGCCTTGGAGTTGAAGTCTGACGACGCAGGCATGCACAACAACTATGCTCTCGCGCTGGCGAAGGTCAAGAAGTTTGACGGAGCCCGCGCCGAGCTCGACAAGGCCGCTGCGCTCGACCCCGCCAACGGGGGCCGATACTACTACAACATGGGTGCCATCCTGACCAACATCGGGCAGATGGAAGCGGCAGCCAGTTCGTTCAAGAAGGCTCTCGAACTCGACCCCAACTACGCCGATGCCCACTATCAGTACGGCATCTACCTCATCGGTAAAGCTCAAGTCTCTGCCGACGGCAAGATCACCCCCGTCCCCGGAACTGAAGAGTCTTTCCAGAAGTACATTCAGTTAAAACCAGACGGCCCGTTCGCCGCCAGCGCGAAGAGCATGATCGAGTCGATGGGAGCCAAGGTGGAAACGAGCTTCAAAAACCCCAGCGCCCCCGCCTCCAAGAAGGCCGCTCCGAAGAAAAAGTAAGGAAACTCCGCTAGGATAAAAGGGCGTCCTATTCGTAGGACGCCCTTTCTCTATTTATGATTAAGTATCTCATCGGTCTGTTGGTTTCGATCCTCGCGGTGGCCTTCATCCGGGCCGTGACAAGCTTGCTGATGAAAAGCGCGAAGGAGGCGTTGCAGGAGGACGCAAAGCCAGGAGCAGCGTCGGCCCCACCTCCCGAGTCGGGCACGCGACTCCGCAAGTGCAAATCGTGTGGCACCTTCGCCCCGGAGACACGTATGCTGCGGCAAAGCACCGGCGGTGCCGACATCTTTTTCTGTTCGAAAGAGTGCGAGAAGAAAGAAGCCTAGCGCCCATTGCGCAACAGTTTCGCCGCTTGGGCGCTCAGTCCGTTCACTTGCCGCATTTCTTCTTCGGCCTGCTGAACCGACGTTTGAATTCGCGATAGCTCGCCCGCGCCAGGGTCCAGACCCAACTGCTCGGCCCGGCCCTGAACCCGCAACGATAGCGTCCGGTACTGGTCCGTCACCTCACGATACCGTCGGTTGATGCTCGCCAGCAGCAGTTCTCGTCGCCGGTTGAGTTCTTCCAACTCCTGGGCGGACCGTAGCGATTTTACCGAGCTGATCTCGGCCTTACCCGCCGCTTCGCGCACCAGTTTCTCGCTCGTTTCGGCACGTACCAAACGCTCACTCTTGGTCTTGAGTTCTGCCTCCATCGCGTCTACTACGCGCTTGGCCGCCGCCAACGCCTCGTTCCGCTCGCCTAGGTCGGCCGCTAATTTTTCCCGTTCTTCCTTCTCCCGCGCAACGCCGGATCGAGCCCCCTCCAACTCATTGCGAGCGGCCGAGAGATCCTTTCGCACTCCTTCCAACGCCGCTCGGGTTTCTTCCATCACGCGAATGTAGTCGGTTGAAAGCGGCTGGTTGCCGTGCTTCTCAGTCCGCCTGGCGGAATTGCCGACGGTCGCGCGCTCGGTCGGCGATTCAGCCGGCGTCGCCACCGGGGCGGGCTCCGTTGGGGCGTTCGCCCGAGACCTCATCACTTGCAATTGTTGGTCCACCACCATCCGTTCCGCCCGCTCCCGTAGCAGCGCCCCCGAGAGCGCGACGACCAAGAGCAGGGCCACCGTCAGAAGTCCGAATAACCATTTTTTTTGATTCATCGCCGCACCGAAAAACGTTGTCGATAACTCATTTCACACTCTGGTGCCGTAAGACCAACGGTCGTGTTGCGCCCTTGCCCCGCTCGAAGCGTCACCACTACGCTCCAGTGCTCCCGCACCGCGGCGAAGACCGAAGCGACTCCTTCTGGAATCTCGGACAAGCTGCGACAGATGACTGCCGTCCCACCGGTCGCCTCCGCCATTTGCTGCAGTCCGCGCTGATAGGCTTCGTTTATCGAGTCGACACGATAGTGAACGTGGATCAGCCAGATCGGCGTTTCTGTGCCCAGCAACGCGTCGGTCACCTTCTGCACTTTCTCCCGAATGAGTTGGTCGGGAAACCGGCGGCTCAAGTCCCGTGAATCGCTTGAATTGATCACCGGATTCGTGAAATCCTCGCGGTAGTTATAGATGCTGCCATCGGTGCAGTAAACTACCGCCACCCGCGCAGTCGACTTCTCCAGCAGGCGGTCCCCAAGCTTGGCCGCATCCTCAACTGTCTCGAGCAGCCCAGCCTTGCCGCCCCCTGGATAGGCCTGCATCGCGGCAATGACCGCCGCTTGATCCCCCGACGGGTCAAGTAGCACCCGTAGGCCGTCCTGAGCCCGCAACACCGCTATCCAAGCGTTGGCGGGCATCTGCCCGACCGCCGTCTTCAGAGCCGCTCGAGCAGCCTCCGGGAAGGCCGTGTCGCCGGAAAAGTCCAGCACCAGCAAAACCACCAAATCGCTCGAAGGGCCGTTCACCCGTTCCACATTCGTCGGTCTCCCTTCGACGGTCGCTTCGATCCCTGCCAACTCCCCTTTCGCCACCAACACCGGCACCCGCAAACGAGTCCGCGGATTAGTCCCCACCGGGGCTCCCAAAGCCATCAACATCTCGCGCCGGTTCAAAAGCTTAACCTCACACCGACTTGAATAACCCGGCCGCCACGCGAGCCGATGATCCGTCCCGCGTTGGCGTTCGGTGCCGAGGCCGGACCGATCACCGGATCGGGGTCCGCCCAATTGGCACCGTTAACGAAGTTGAAGCCCGTGGCCTGCACTTCCAGCGCCCGCTCGGGATCAATCACAATCCGCTTCGTCACCGACAGATCGTGGGCCTGGTTGCCCGGATTCCGCAACGTCGGATGCGTGCGCGGCCCGTCCCCCAAGGTGAAATTGTCCGGGTTGCCAAAAGCGGCCGGATTAAACCAAAGCTCGGGCGACTGTTTCTCCACACGCGGATCGATCCCGGGGACGGTATTCACGCGCAGCGCGTCCACCAGCCCCCCGGTGTTGTTGAACTGCGGGCGCAGCGCCAGCGGTTCTCCGCTCAGTAGCGTCGTCATGCCACTGATCGACCAGCCATCGACCAGGAAGCGTCGCCAATTGTCGTAGGCCAACAGCGGCTTTTTCGATCCAAACGGCAGTTCGTAAGCATAAGAGAGCGATACCCGGTGCGGGACGTTATACGCCGTCAACGACCACTCGTTCTGCCGATGATAGAAATCCTGTACACCGTAGGGTCCGGAATAATCGTCTTCCTGCTTGGACGCCTCATAGGTTCCGGTCAACGCCAAACCATTCGACGACCGCTTCTCAAAGCGGACGGAGCCGGAGTTCCGCCGGTAGTTCCCGTCCGGCCAAGCGCTATAGATATCGAAGCGCTGATACTGCGGATAGGGGCGAAGTAGGCGCCGAAACCCCTCATTATTTAGGTCGTCGCGATAGCTCAGATTTTCGAGCGGAATCGCGTTCGGGTTCGCCGCACTGTTGGACACAAAGAGACGCTGGCCGCGGGAGTGCGCCAGCGTCACCGCGACGATCACCTGCCCGGGAAGCTCGCGTTCATAAGTCAACGACGCCGACTGATAAAGGGGCTGCGTTGCGGAGGGATCCACTAGGTCCGCCACGGTGTCATTGGCCGCTTCGGGGCGCAAGTCCGGCAAGGGCCGCGGCAGCGCCGGCAGGCCGTCCCGTAGCTGCACGGCGGGGGCGAGTTGCGTATTCGCCGACAGATACGTCGGCGTTCCAAGAAATCCTTGCGTTCCCCACTGTGAAGTGTAGAGCGGCACCGCCTGATAGCTCACCCCATACGCGCCTCGCACCACACTGTTAGGGTTCGCGGTGGGGTTCCAAGCAAAGCCCAGGCTGCCCCCTGGGCGGACCCGCACGGGCTGAGCGGCACCACCCGCCACCAATGCTCCCCTCCTCCCGTTCGCCGGATTTATCGCGTCCAGCCGCACTGTCGACAGGCGGTTGAATTTCTCTACCCGCGGGGTCGAAACGTCCATGTTTACGCTCATCGAAACGTTCAGCCGCTTGGTGATTTCATACTGATCGCGCAACGAACAGTTCAGCAAACTCCTCCGCCAATACGATGGCGCGGGTACCACACTCTGTTCCGCGTACTCGGCTGCCCCGAGCAAATAGCTCGCAAACGAGGAGCCCGTGTTGTTGATACCCGGCAGGGAAGTCAACCCCGGGCCAAACCGAAACGTCCCCGCCGGATACTGCGGCAGAAACGCATTTACTTGGTAACGAGTGAATCGGACCACACCCCGCAAGCTGTGCGAGCCTTGCCGGGTGGAAAACCCATTGGTGATGGAATAGGTGTTGTGCACGGCCAGTTGCACCGGATTCGCTCGCCCCATCGCCAGATAATTACCGATGAACCGATAAGCGGGGAACACCTCCCCGCTGCGACTGGCATCGCTCCGGTCGGTTGCCGCTTCCACCGTCAGCGTATTCACGGTGCGAGGGCTCAGCGTCAGCACATGCTCGGCTGACCCTCGACGGGCGCTAAAAGTGCGATCATTCGGGCCTGAGTCTGCAATCGTTGGCATAATCCGCGATGCTCCGGCGAAGCCATTCGTGAACGAGAGCGAAGCGCTAACCCGGCTTTTCTCGTCCACCGTATGGTCGAGTTTTACGATCATGCCGTCGGCTTTGTTCGTTTCGGGTGAAACGACGAAGTAGTTATTGCGAAAGAACGGTCCAGCGTTTGTGTTCGGTGTTGGATAGAGGGAGACCCCGCGAAGCGCCACCGGGTCCAGCCGATTCGAAGGCACGATCCCGGCAGGGAAAGGCTGCCGAACGTATTCCAGGTTCGTAGTGGTCACCGGCTCGTCAGATTTAAAGTTTGGATTTAGCCGCGTCGTCGCGGGATCGTAGATCGGCAAAGGTAGGCCAGCGTTGTCGAGCGTGACCGAGAAATCGCCGCGCCGTTCCTGATCAATGGCCACCGTCCGCAGCGAATTGCGGCCAATCCGCTCGCGCACCCCTTCAAACGAAACGGAAGCGAAGGTAGTCTTGCCAATCACGGGCCCCGAGACATTGAAGCTGAACTGGCCCCGCCGCAGCAGGTTTTTCCCGCCTCCGCGTTGGGCGATTTCATGGGGCACCGCGTCGAAAAGGTCGTTGCGCAGGTTGTACGACAGGCGCCCGTGCCACGTCTGCCAGGGGTAGGAGCGTTTCCCTTTCGTGCGCGCCGGCGAATCGGCCCGGAATCCCAAATCCCGGGTCGCCAGTTTGAACTCCTCAGCGGCCTTTTGCAACTCTCCCTGCGCCCACAGCGAACAGGGCAACAGAAAAATCCATCCAGCTAGGGGAACAGACTTCTGCATAATAACAGTGTACTTCTCCTATGACTCTTTCGATCCCTCTAGGCCAACTGGCGCAGCAACTCGGCTGCGTCCTTCACGGCGACGACGCCCTGGCTATCACCGGTGTTTGCGGCATGGAGCACGCCGTCGCTGGCCAGTTGACCTTTCTCGCCAACCCCAAGTACGCCCCCAAAGTCAAAGCGTCCCAAGCCTCGGCCATCCTCGCTTCAGTACCGATGGAAGGCATGGCTACGCTCGTCAGCAAGAACCCGTATCACGACTTCGCCAGGGCACTCGAACTCTTCTATCAACCGCCCCGCCCGGACCCCGGCATTCATCCCCTGGCGTGTATCCACCCCACGGCCTCCATTGGCGACGGTGCCTCCGTCGGCCCATTTGTCGCCGTCGGCGCCCGCGTCACGATCGGCAGCCACGCCGTGCTGCATCCCCACGTTTCAATCTACGAAGGTGCTGTGATCGGCGACGATTTTCTGGCCCACTCCCACGTCACTGTCCGCGAGTTCTGCCGGATCGGCAACCGGGTGATTTTGCAAAACGGCGCGGTCATCGGTGGCGACGGCTTCGGCTTCGCCAAGACCGCCACGGGCACCCAGTACAAGATCGTGCAAAGCGGCATCGTCGTGATTGAAGACGATGTCGAGATCCAGGCACTGACCGCCATCGACCGGGCGACCGTCGGCGAGACGCGGATTAAGCGCGGTGCCAAAATCGATAACTTGGTCCAGATCGGCCACGCCAGCGTCGTCGGCGAAGACAACATCATCTGCTCGCAGGTCGGCCTCGCCGGCAGCACCATCCTCGGCAAAAGCGTTCTGCTGGCGGGGCAGGTCGGCGTCTCCGGTCACTTGACCATCCACGACAACGCCATCGCGTACGCCCAAAGCGGCATCGGCCATGATGTTCCCGCCGGCACGCTCGTCTCCGGTTCCCCCGCGTTCGACAATCGAACCTGGCTCCGTGCCGTCGCCGCGTTCCCCAAGCTGCCGGAGATTGTCCGGACGATGCGAGAATTGGAAAAGCGTCTCGCCGCCCTCGAGAAACAGTCAGAAGGTGAAAATGAATCCGCCCGCTAAGCCCCCCCTCGCTTATCACGACGATGACTTTCTGGAATCTCCGGAAGCCCGCAGTATCCGGATCCTTTCGGAATATCTCGGCCCCCTTCGCCAGTTCCGCCGCGAAAAGGTCAGGGATACCATTGCGATGTTCGGATCGGCGCGAATCAACGAAGAGGGGCCTCTCTCCCGCTACTACGACGAGTGTCGAGAACTCGCCAAACGCATCACCCAGTGGAGCGACGCACTCCCTTCGACAACGCAACGCTTCGTCGTCGCCACCGGCGGCGGACCCGGCATCATGGAGGCCGCCAATCGCGGTGCCTTCGATGCCGGCGGCATCTCCGTTGGTCTCAACATCGCCCTGCCCTTTGAGCAAGCGCCGAACCCCTACATCACCCCCAGCCTCAGCATGGAGTTCGGCTACTTCTTCATGCGTAAATTCTGGTTCGCCTATCTCGCCAAAGCGCTCGTCGCCTTTCCCGGCGGCTTCGGCACGATGGACGAACTTTTCGAAATCCTCACGCTCGTCCAAACCAAGAAACTGCACAAGCCAATCGTTGTCCTCCTCTACGGAACCAGCTTCTGGAAAGAGGTTTTCAACTTTGAAGCCCTCGCCAAACACGGCCTGATCTCGCCCGAGGACCTCCACATCTTCCAGTTCGCTGACGACGTCGATACGGCCTTCAACATCCTCCGTAACGGACTCACCCGCCTTTACCTAACGCCCGAAGAAGAGTTCGAACTAACCCCGGGCATTGCCCACACGCAAAACTCGTGAGCGAACCGTCCGCCCCCAAAAGACCGCCGCAAATTCTGGCTGAGCGCCCGCCCCACCCGGCCGCCATGCCCTTCGGCCTGATGGAGAAGGTCGCCTTGGTGTCCGCCCTCGGTTGGACCGGGGTAACCTTCTACGCCCCAGATTCGTTTCTCCGCCCGGCGTTGCTGCTTGTGCTGCTGGTCACTGGGATCCTCGTGGGTGCCCGCGCTACTCGCCGACTTGTTCAGTACTCGGTCTGGCGCCTGCGCAATCGACTCCTGTTCAGCTACGTCTTCATCGCCGTCGTGCCGGTGTTGCTGCTGTTCTCGCTCGCTTGGATCGGCGCGTTATTCCTCGCCGGGCAAACCGCGGCTTATCTCGTCGCTGCTGAGTTCAACCGGAACATCGAGGTCCTCAACGATTCCTCCGCCGCCGTCCTCCGGGGCGACGCCGCCGACCCGCGCGAACCAGCCACTCGACTGATCGTCTTTCTGGCCTCTCGCTTTCCCGGTGTCCAATACCTTTACACCCGGCCGGGCGAGCCGGACGTGCTGTACCCGGCCGACTCCACGCTCACCGCTCCGCCCAAAGCCGTCACCAGCAAGTCGGGTGTGCTCGTCAAGGACGGCCTGCTGTATGGCTGGGCGCATCGCCATAACGAAAAGGGCTCAGTGACGGTAATCATGCCGCTGACCAAACGGTTCCTCGCCGGTCTGGTCCGCAACCTGGGAGAGATCACTCTCCTCGACCTCACCTCTGACGAACCGGAAATGCCGAAGCGCATGCGGTTGCACGACGCCAGCGCCAACCCCGCCGAGCCAGCGATGGACCTGCTCTCCACCCGCAGCGTCCCCGCCCCCACCAATTTCCTCGATCTCCAAGTTCTGTGGGGCACCACGCTTCCGGTTCACGATTGGGACCACCCCGAGCTCGAACGCACTGTCTTCCTTGGGGTGCATACGCGGATCGCACAGGTCTATCGCGTCATATTCTCACAGAAGGCCGATTGGGACCAACCCGTGCTCCTGTCCGTTTTCTACGCCATCGCCGTACTCTTCCTATTCTTCGAGTTCGTCGCCCTCGTCATCGGCATCTCCATCACCCGCACCATCACCGGCGCCGTCCATCACCTCTATGAAGCCACCCAGCGCGTGCAAGCGGCCGACTTCTCCAGTCGCATCCCGGTGAAGGGTACCGACCAGTTGGCCGAACTTTCGAGCTCCTTCAACACGATGACGGGCAACCTCGAAAAGCTACTCATCGTCGCTAAGGATAACGAACGGCTGCAGGCCGATCTCGCCATCGCCCGAGAGGTTCAGGAGCAACTTTATCCCCGCACCGTCCCCCCGTCGGATTCCCTGCTGCTCACCGCCAAACTTAACCCCGCCCGCGCCGTCTCTGGCGATTACTACGACTACCAGCGCATTCATCCGCAACGCATCGCCATCGCCCTCGGCGACGTTGCCGGCAAAGGCATCTCGGCTGCCTTACTCATGGCCAACGTCCAATCGGCACTGCGCGCGCAGATCCGCCACACACAAGAGATCGGCCTCGCCTGCTCCACTTCGCTCGTCGTCAGTCAGCTCAACAAACACCTTCACGCCCACACAACGGCGGAAAAATACGCCACGTTCTACTTCGGCGTCTACGACGAAAAAACCGGCGTCCTCACCTCCACCAACGCCGGCCATCTCCAACCCCTGCTGTTCCGTCGCGGCGAAGTGCAACGGCTCGAAGTCAATGGCATGGTAGTCGGCGCGTTCGCCCTCGCCACCTACGACGAATCCACGGTCCAACTCGAAAAGGACGATCTGCTCGTACTCTACACCGACGGCATTACCGAGCCCGAGAATGAATACGAAGAAATGTTCGGCGAAGATCGTTTGATTGAAACCATTCAAAGGGTCATCGACCAACCGAACGAAGCCATTATTGCCGAGGTCTTCCAGGCCGTCGAACAGTGGATATACGCGCCCGATTCAAACGATGACATGACCATTCTCCTCGTCCGAAGGGTGGCATGAAACACCCGCAATCCCACTGGGCTCGCTTTCAACAACGCGTTCTCTGGATGGGCGTGACCATCGCCGGGGTGCTCGTCTTCGGCGCGGTCGGCTACATGATCTTCGCCGACTATCCGGCGTTTGAAGCCTTCTACATGGCTTTGACCACCATCACCACCATCGGCTACGGCGAACTGCTGCCGATGTCAAAAGTGGCGCGAACGTGGAATATTGTCTACATCATCGTTGGCGTTTCAACGTTGCTGGTTACCCTGGGGACGTTAACCCAAAGCGTGGTCGAACTGGAACTCAGTGGCTATTTCGAAAAGAGGCGCAATCAACGCATGATCGATAAATTTGAGAATCACTACATCATTTGCGGCTTCGGGCGGGTCGGGCGCTCCGCCGCCGAAGAACTCGACATCTCCACCGCCTCGTTCTTGATCGTCGACCGCAACGAGGACGAGGTCGAAAAGGCTATGCGCCTCGGCTACGTCGCCGTTGCCGCCGACTGCACCCGTGACGAAGCTCTCCGCGATCTCGGCATCGACCGTGCCGCTGGCCTCATCGCCGCCCTCGCCACCGACGCCGACAATCTATACCTCGTTCTCACCGCGAAAACCCTCAACCCGAAGCTCAAAATCGCCACCCGCGTCAGTGAGGACGATTCCGCCCCGAAGCTCAAACGCGCCGGTGCCGACGTTGTCTTCGCGCCCTATTCGATGACCGGCCATCGCCTCTCTCAAAGCCTACTCCGCCCCCACGTCAACGACTTCATCGACTTCACCACCGGGAATACGATGGGCCTCGACGTCCGCATCGAACAGATCGCAGTCAGTTCTCACAGCGAGTTTGTGTCGAAGTCCCTCCGCCAAGCACCACTGCTCCGCGAACTCGGCGTCATCGTTCTGGCCATCCGCCGCGCCGATGGCGAAATGATCTTCAATCCCCCCGCCGACTGCGAAATGAACGCCGGCGATTTCCTGATCGCCCTCGGGCCGCCCGCCCAACTACGCCGCCTCGAATCGATGCTGGGAAGCCGCGCGTCGTGAAGATCCTTGCCGCCGCCGAAATGCGGGAGATCGACGCCCGCACCATTGCCGCCGGTTTACCGGATCTTGTCCTGATGGAAAACGCGGCCCACCGCGTCGTCGAACTCCTCGAACGGGTCTTCCCTTCCCTCTCGGCCCAACGCATCGTCATCTTCGCCGGGAAAGGAAACAACGGCGGCGACGGCCTCGCCATCGCCCGCATCCTGTGGACCCGCTTCACCCCCCAGGCTCTCGACGTCGTCATCCCCATCGGGATAAACGACGCCCACCCCCAACTCGCCCTCCTCCGCGCCAGCGGCTTCACCGCGATCCATACCGCCCTTCCCACTCACGCCCGGACGGCCACCATCGTCATCGACGCCCTCCTCGGCACCGGCCTCTCCGGCCCCGCCCGCGAGCCCTACGCCGCCGCCATCAACGAAATCAACGCCGGCTTCCCCCTGGCGAAAATCGTCGCTGTCGATCTGCCCTCCGGCATGAACGCCGACACCGGCCACGCCGCCGGCGCGGTCGTTCGCGCCCACTACTCCGTCACCTTCACCGCCCCCAAACTCGCCCATCTGCTCGGCCACGGCCTCGGGCAAATTACCGTGAGCCCCATCGGCACCCCCGCCGCCATGCTCGACGAAATCCGTCTGAGCGAAAACGAACCCAGCCTCTGGCGCCACCTATTCGCCCCTCGGCCCGTCGAAGGCCACAAGGGCAGCTTCGGCCACGTCCTCTGCATTGGCGGGGCCGTCGGCAAAACGGGCGCGATCGCGATGACTGGCTTGGCCGCCCTTCGAATGGGTGCCGGACTCGTCACCGTCGCCACCAGCGCCACTGCCCTACCCTCCCCCGAACTGATGACCATCCCTCTCGCCGGCGACTGGAACTCGCGTCTCGACGACAGCATTGCCATAGGCCCCGGCCTCGGACCCGATTCCCGCGTCACCGCCTTCGTCGCCGCGTGCCCGCTCCCCATGGTCGTCGACGCCGATGGCCTCAACACGCTTGCCGACGCGATGCCGGAGGCGTTTGCCGGGCCCCGCGTCTTCACCCCCCACCCCGGCGAAATGGCCCGCCTCCTCGGCCGCCCCGTCGCGGACCGCCTCGCCGATGCACAACTTTTCGCCGCCAC